>JBEKAL010000241.1:0-6049 GCA_050015935.1 Roseiarcus sp. | reverse complement strand
GTCCGCGTTGACGGGCTTGGCCAGATAGTCGAACGCGCCCAGCTTGACCGCGACCACGGCGGTGGCGATCGCGCCATAGCCGGTCAGGATGATCGCCCGCGCGTCGGCGCGCTTGGCTTTCAGAGCCCGCATCACGTCGAGCCCGCTGCCGTCGCCGAGTTTCAGATCGATGACGGCGAAGGCGGGCGCGTCGGCCTCGATGGCCGCAAGGCCGTCGGCGACGCTGACGGCCAGACGCGGCGTGAATCCCCGCGCGCCCATGGCCCGCGCCAGACGCTCGCAAAAGGGCCTGTCGTCGTCGACGATCAGCAGGGATTTGTCGAACTCCGTCGATTCGTCGAACGGCGGCTGACGCGTGACTTCTGTTTCGATGTCCATCGGCTCACTGCGAGTTGGCGTTATCATAGTCTTCTAACGCTTGTCGGCGCGACAGTCGACCGTGTTCGAAGGCGGCGAGCGACCAGACGATCGTCGCCACGGCGCCCGTTTGCGGCGGCGGCGCATTGGCGATCTTGAGCGAAGCGCCGGAACGCTCGAGCAGCGCGTTGGCGATGAACAGCCCCAGGCCCATCCCGCCCGCGGCCTCGCCCTCGCGTCGACGCGCGGCCGCGCGCGTCGATATATAGGGCTCGCCCAGGCGCGCGAGAATCTGCGGGGGAAAGCCCGGCCCGTCGTCGGCGATGACGATCTTGACCGTCGAACTCGTCCAGGACGCGCGAATCGCGACCCGACTTTCGGCGAACCTCACGGCGTTCTCGACAATATTGGTCAAACCGTAAATCGTCCCGGCGTTGCGCCGGCAGACAGGCTCGGGCGGCGGCCCCTCGCGTTCGACCACGATCTCCACGTCGAGCAGACGATGGGGCGTGGCGATCTCTTCGACGAGTTCGCCGAGCGTCGTTTCCTCCAGCGAAGCGGCCGCGATCGTGGCCGGAGAGGAAAGCTTGCCGAGGATCGACCGGCAGCGCGCGACCTGATCCTCGACCAGACGCAAGTCGTCGGCGCATTGCGCGGCGACGAGCGGTTGGGCCGCCAATTCGTGAACCACCAGCGCCACGGTCGCCAGCGGCGTGCCCAGTTCGTGCGCCGCCGCGGCGGCCAGGCCGTCGAGCTGCGAAAGATGTTGTTGGCGGGCCAGAGTCAGCTCCGTGGCGGTGAGCGCGCTGGCGAGTTGACGCGCTTGTTCGGCGACGCGATTGCCGTAAATGGTGACGAATATCGCGCTGACGGCGATCGCCGTCCACACTCCGACGCCATAGAGCGCCGGCGGCTGAAATACCTCGCCGTCCGGCCAGCGCAGCGGCCAATGCCAAAATTGCAGCGTCGTCGCGCAAACGAGGGTGAAGCCGAGCAGGCCGAGCATGCGGCGCAGCGGCAGCGAGACCGCCGACACCATGACCGGCGCCAGAAACAGGATCGAGAAGGGATTGGCGAGGCCGCCCGTCAGGAACAGCAGCGCGGCCAGTTGCGCGATGTCGAATCCGAGAATATTGGCCGCCGAAAAATCGTCGAGCCGATGGCTGACGGGAAAGCGCATTCGCAGCGCGACGTTGAGGACGACCGACGCGCCAATGAACAGAAAGCAGGCGATAATTGAAAATTCCAGACCCAGTGCGAAATGGGCGATAAGCACAGCCGTAGACTGGCCAAATATCGCGATCCAGCGCAGCCAAATCAGGGTGTCTACGCGAAGACGGCGCGCCCTTTGGCCGAAATCCTCATCGTCGAAAGCGTCCACAGTATCTTCGCAACCTATGCCCGGCGGTCGCAGCGCGCCGCGGCTACTGGATTTTCTCGTTGGGGTATACGCCCCACAGAGCGGCCTGTTCAATATATCCCTTGTACCCCTCGCCATCGATCAGGCACCAGGCGCCGTCGCACGTGCGCACGTTGGCGATGACGCCAGACTGCAGCGTCGCCGCCACATCGCCGTTCGTCTTCGGCCGGGTGTAAATCTTGAACACCTCGCCTTTCTTGCCGACCCCGACCAGCCCCGTCCGGCGCCCGGAAAGCAAGGAATGAAGAACCCAACCCTCGGCGCCCTCGGAATCGCGGACCTTGCGCCAGATTTCGAATTCGGCGGTGATCTCGACCGGCAGACCGGCGCGCTGGAACACCCACTTGGTCGGATGATCCTTCGACGGCCCCTCGCGCAGGTTGACGCGATCGGTCTTCAGGCTCGCATAGCGCGGCAGGGGCAGGCCGGTCACCGAGCCCGCCGGATCGGACAGCGTCACGGCGGGCCAGAGCGACAGCAGCGCCGCGGCGAGACCGAGACGGCCCCAGCGAGGCCGAACGAGGCGGACAAGAAAGGCGATGCGTTTCATTCCCGATCCATGACAGCGGCGCGACGCCGGGCGTCCTTGTCTTTGCCTCGCCATCTGCTAGAGAGGCCGCAGCGGCGGGCGAAACGAAGGCTCGGCCCCTCGGGCTCCTTTAAGGCTTCCTCTTGCGGGGCGCGCCGTAAACGATGCGTAAAGGCGTCTCATATTGCGCGCGAACATGGTTGAAATCGGGCCGTCGCCATTCAGTCTCCAGGGGCGCGAGGAAGGAAGGGCTCATGTCTAGGAAGAAGCCCCTCGTCGTCGTCACGCGCCGGCTTCCGGAGCTGGTGGAGACGCGCATGCGCGAACTCTTCGACGCGCGCCTCAACCTCGACGACAAGCCGATGTCGGAGAGCGAAATCGCCGAGGCGATGCGCGAAGCCGAGGTGCTCGTGCCCACCATCACCGACCCGATCAGCGCCAGCATGATCGCTCAAGCCGGCGACCAGATGAAGCTGATCGCCAATTTCGGCAACGGCGTCGACAATATCGACGTGACCTCGGCTTTGCGCCGCGGCATCATCGTCACCAACACGCCGGACGTCCTGACCCAGGACACCGCCGACGTGACGATGGCGCTGATTCTCTCCACGGCCCGCCGGCTCGCCGAGGGCGCGCGGGTGATTCCCGAAGGCCGCTGGACCGGTTGGTCGCCGACCTGGATGCTCGGGCGGCGCATCGCCGGCAAGCGCCTCGGCATCATCGGCATGGGCCGCATCGGTCAGGCGCTGGCGTCGCGCGCGCGCGCCTTCGGCCTGTCGATCCACTATCACAACCGTCGCCGGGTCGCGCAGCAGATCGAGGAGTCGCTGGAAGCGACCTATTGGGATTCGCTCGACCAGATGCTCGCGCGGATGGACTTCGTTTCGATCAATTGCCCGCACACGCCCGCCACCTATCACTTGTTGTCGGCGCGACGGCTGAAATATCTGCGCCCGGAGGCGATCGTCATCAACGCCGCGCGCGGCGCGGTGATCGACGAGAGCGCGCTCACGGGCATGCTCGAGGCCGGAGAAATAGCCGGCGCGGGCCTCGACGTGTACGAACATGCGCCCGCCGTCTCCGACAAGCTGATCGCCCTCGCCAACAAGGGCAAAGTGACGCTGTTGCCGCACATGGCCTCGGCGACCCAAGAAGGGCGCAACGACATGGGCGAGAAGGTCATCATCAACATCAAGACCTTCATGGACGGACACCGCCCGCCCGACCGCGTGCTGCCGAGCATGCTCTGAGGGCTGGCGCGCGACGGGGGAAATAAGAAAGGGAAAACGAGGGCGCGGCGCCGAAGTTCGCCGCATCTCGCCGACGCGGCGCATGATTTCCCTGCGGCGGTCGCTGAAAAGAGGCCGGACAAGCGCACCGTCGGCGCAATCCGCGTGATCGCCGAGGAGCGTAGGAAGCGCGCCCGATCGCGGTTCCAAGGGCGTCGAAGCGCTCGAGGGTCGCCTTTTCGCGCTTCGCCTCCCGTTGCTTCGCATTGGCGACGGCGCCGCGTTTGTCGTATCGTGAGCGATGGCGCCGCCTTCGCTGCAAAGGTCCGCAGGCCCGATCTGCATTCTCAACGGCGCTTCCGCCCATGTGGAGGCGGCCCGGGCGCATCTTATCCGTATTTCCGGCGAATTCGGCGTGGAGACGCGCATCGTCGTGAGCCGGAGCGGCGACGAGCTGTCGAAGATGGCCGCGCGCGCCGCGGACGAACATAGCCAGCCGGTGGTGGCGGGCGGCGGCGACGGAACCGTCAACGCCGTGGCGGGCGCGCTCGCGGGAACCGATACCGCGCTCGGCGTCCTGCCGATGGGCACGTTCAACCACTTCGCCAAGGATGTCGGCGTCCCCCTGGACCTCGAAGCCGCGGTCCGCAACATCTTCACCGGCCAAATCGACAGGGTGGATGTCGCAGAGGTCAACGGCCGCGTGTTCGTCAACAATTCGGGCATCGGTCTTTACCCGCGGATCGTGCGCCAACGGCAGGACCAGCAACGCCACGGCCACAGCAAACCGGCGGCGTTCGTTCTCGCGGTCGGATCGGTCATGCGCCGCTATTCCCTTCTGCTGGTGAAACTGCGGATCGACGAGGCGAAAGAGCTGACGCTGCGAACGCCCTTCGTGTTTGTCGGCAACAACCGATATGAAATCGCGGGGCTGGAAATCGGCAGGCGCGCGAGCCTGGATTCGGGCCGGCTATGGGCGTGCGCGGCGCCCCGCACGGGTCGCCGAAACCTCGTGCGCATGGCTCTGAGGGCGCTGATGGGACGCGTGAGCGACCATGAGCTGGACGCCTTCGAGGCGCAGGAGATCTGGGTCCAACCCAAAACTCGCCGGATCAGCGTATCCACCGACGGCGAGGTCAGCGTCATGGACGCGCCGCTTCGCTATCGCGTTCGCCCCCGCGCGCTTGGCGTCGTCGTGCCGGCCCGCATCGGCGAGCGGCCGTAGAGCCGATCCCGTTTCGTTGCAATCCGGATCGGCTCCAAGCTATTGATGGAGTGCGTCTTTGCCGGACGACCGGTCCCCGGCTTTCCAGACGCGGTCTTGCTCGCCAAGAGGCCCGCCCGTTGCGCACGATCGCTCATCTTTCCGATCTGCATTTCGGTCGCCTGGATCGCGCCATCCTGCCCGCCCTGATCGCCGCGGTCGAGACCGCCGAACCCGATGTCGTCGTCGTCTCCGGCGATCTCACGCAGCGGGCGCGTCGGCGCGAATTCGAGGACGCCCGCAAGTTTCTCGACGATCTGCCCTCGCCCCAGATCGTCGTGCCCGGCAATCACGATGTGCCTCTATACAACGTCGTCGCGCGAGCGCTGCGGCCGCTCGCCAGATACCGACGAATCATCAGCGACGATCTGGAGCCGTTCTACGCCGACGACGAGATCGCCGTGGCGGGCGTCAACACGGCCCGCTCGCTGACGCTCAACAACGGACGCATCAATCGACGGCAGGTTGTCCGCGCTTGCGCGCGACTGGCCGAATGCGGGGCGGGCGTGACCCGGATCGTCGTCACCCATCATCCCTTCGACGTTCCGGACGCTCGCCACATCCATGGGGTTCTCGGGCGCGCGCGGATGGCGATGGTCGAGTTCGTCTATCACGACGTCGACCTCATCCTGTCCGGTCATCTGCACCTCGGCGGCGTCGTCGAGAGCGCGGCGCGATACGACATTCCCGGCCCCTCGCTGCTGCTGATCCAAGCCGGCTCCGCCGCCTCCACGCGGCGCCGCGAAGGAGCGAACTCCTTCAATCTCATCCGCATCGAGCGTCCGCACGTGTCGGTCGAGCGCTTGAACTGGAGCCGTGAACGCGATTCTTTCGCGCTCGCCGCGATCGACGAGTTCCAGCTCACGCCGGACGGCTGGGGGCGGATCTCCGACGACAGGACTGCGCCCCATCGGTGAGACACGGCTCATTCCCAAGCGCCGCAACCACTCCCGCCGACTCACCGCGGCGTCGACGGAAATATCTGGCTGCCCGGCCAAATAATGCAATTCGTATCATGTCCCCGTAATCCACCGTAATCCAGGGCGTGAGGTCGCACAGCGCGCCGGAGATCGCCGCCAACAGCGGCAATCTCAGCCTGACCGAGGCCTCCATCTGGAGAATCTCGGCTCAAATGTTCCACAGGAACGGGACGCGCGGAGCAAGGACGAAGTTGAGCTGGACCAGCACCATGAAGCCGACGCCGAGCGGCATGTTGACGAGGCCCAGGGCGGCGCCGGCCGCGTAAAGCA
>JBEKAL010000240.1:0-6077 GCA_050015935.1 Roseiarcus sp. | reverse complement strand
CCATCATTTCCGAGCGCTGCGCTCATCTCGCCAACGACCGACAAACCCTAAAGGGCAGAGCCGGCTTCCACTGGTGGCCGCCCATCGCCAATGCGAGCTGATCGCCCGGAAACCGTATGAGACGGTCGGCGCACAAATTCTGTCGGTGCCGATGGCGGTGCCGCTCAAGCTCGCCCGCGACGCCTACTTCACCTTCATGGGCATCCTGGTCGCGATATTCGCCGTCGTCTTCGTCATCTTGAACCTCTTGCTACACTATTTGGTGCTTGTGCCGGTCAAGCGGGTGTCCAAAGCGGCCGACGCGGTCAGCATGGGCGAGGAGAACGTCGAGGTCTACGTCAAGCCCGGGAAAGACGAAATCTCGTCGCTTTCCATCGCCTTCAACCGCATGCAGGAAAGCCTCAAGCACGCGATGGAAATGCTCAAATGATCGCGCCGAGTCGCGAGCGCGGACTCAAACCAAGGCGCGATCGGCGATCGCAGCGCCCTTGACAGCCGCCGCCGTCGCGATGTCTCTCATGCGGCGCGCCAACACCTCGGCGCGGCGAAAAGCGAATGAGGAGGGGCCTCGCCATGGCGTTCGCGAAAGTCAACGGCGCGGTGGTCCACTACGCCGACGAAGGCCCGGGCGAGGCGCGCGCGATCGTCTTCATCAATTCGCTGGGCATGGATTTCCGCATCTGGGACGACGTCGCGCGTCCGCTCGCCGCGGCCTATCGCATCGTGCGTTACGACAAGCGCGGGCACGGGCTTTCTCAATTGCCCGCCGGCCCCGCGTCGATGGCGGACTACGCCGGCGATCTGGCGGGCCTGCTCGATCGCTTGGGGCTCGGCGGCGCGACGATCGTCGGCGTGTCGATCGGCGGCGTGATCGCGCAGGAACTCTATCGCCTGCGCCCCGATCTCGTCGCCGCGCTCGTTCTGTGCGACACCGCCGCCAAGATCGGCACGGAGGAATCGTGGCGCCAACGCATGGAGGAGGTCGCGCGCGGCGGCGTCGAGGCGATCGCCGACGACGTGATGCGGCGTTGGTTCACGGCGGCTTTTCGCGCGCGTCGGCTCGACGAACTCGCGGGCTGGCGCATGATGCTGACCCGCACCCCCAAAGACGGCTATCTCACTGCATGCGGCGCGCTCATGCACGCCGATCTCAGGCCCGATTGCGCCCGCATCAAGGTCCCGACCCTGTGCGTCGTCGGCGAGGAGGACGGCTCGACGCCGGCGCCGATGGTGCGCGAACTCGCCGGCGAGATCGGGCGTGCGCGATTCGAGATCATCGCCGGCGCCGGACATCTGCCCAATCTCGAGCAGGCGGACGCGCTACGCGCCTTGATCGAAGCCCACGCGCGCGGAGCGGCGGGGTGAGCGCCGACGCGATCGTCAGCCATCGCCGCGCGGCGCGACGACTGTTCCGACCGGCAGGCGAGGGGTCTCGGAATATTACTGCGCGGAGGGCCGAACTCGGCCGAGCGCCGCCTTGATTTGAACCGTGGCTTCCGTTATTCCCAGAGGCATCGATCACCGGCCGACGACTTGGCCCCGTCTCTTACGATGCGTGCCGACGAACCTCCCTGCATCGATAGTCGCGCCGGCGCCGGCGCGCCAACGCGTATCGACACTCTTATTTACGGAATTCTCCGATGGCAACGGGTACGGTGAAGTGGTTCAACGCCACCAAAGGATATGGGTTCATTCAGCCTGACGACGGCGGCAAGGATGTGTTCGTCCACATCAGCGCGGTCGAACGCGCGGGTCTGCGCGAACTCAACGAAGGCCAGAAAGTCTCGTACGAGATCGTCGCGGACAAGCGCACCGGCAAATCCTCGGCTGGAAATCTCAGCGTCGCATAACAACTTCCTCCGTTCATTCGGCGGATCCGGCGCGAGGCCGTGGCGATCGAGCCGGGGCTTTTGCCTATTGCGACGCCTGACGAGCGGCGCGCCGGCGCCCTACGGGGAGGACGAAGAATGTCGAGCGAGGCGCGCGCCGGCGAGACTTTTCTCGGGCTGGACATCGGAACGTCGTCGATCAAGGCTCTGTTGATCGACATCGATCAACGGATCGTCGCGGACGCTTCGGCCCCGTTGTCGCTGTCGCGGCCGCATCCGCTGTGGAGCGAGCAGAACCCTCAGGACTGGGTCGAAGGGGTCGAGGCCGCCGCCGCCGCGATTCGGCGTCACGCGCCGGGGGCGTTCGCGCGTCTGGCCGGAATCGGTCTTTCCGGGCAAATGCACGGCGCGACGTTTCTCGACGCCGGCGGCGAGCCCCTGCGGCCGGCGATCCTTTGGAACGACGGCCGCGCCTTCGCCGAATGCGCCGAGCTCGAACGCCGCGTGCCCGATTTTCGCCGGCGCGCCGGCAATATCGCGATGCCGGGCTTCACCGCGCCCAAGGTTCTCTGGGTCGCCGCCCACGAGCCGGACGTCTTCGCCGCGACCGCCCGCATCCTTCTGCCCAAGGATTTCGTTCGCCTGCGCTTGTCCGGGGAGGCGGTCTCGGACATGTCCGACGCCTCGGGCACGCTCTGGCTCGACATTAAGCATCGCCGCTGGGACGAGGAGCTTCTCGCTGCAAGCGGGCTCGGGCTCTCGCACATGCCGCGCCTCGTCGAGGGCTCGGCGGTTTCGGCCGCTCTTTCGCCCGGCGTCGCGAGGGCCTGGGGCCTGAAGGGACGACGCATTCCCATCGCCGGCGGCGCCGGCGACAATGCCGCCTCCGCGGTCGGCGTCGGCGCGATCCAACCCGGCGCGGGCTTCGTTTCGCTCGGCACCTCGGGCGTGATCTTTTCGACGACCGATCGCTTCGTCAGCCTGCCCGAGCGCACGCTGCACGCGTTCTGCCATGCGCTGCCGGGGCGTTGGCACGCCATGGCGGTGATGCTGTCGGCGGCTTCCGCGCTCACCTGGATCGCGACCGCGCTCGGCCGCGCCGACGACATCGGCGGCTGCATCGACGCCGCCGAGGCCTTCGCCCATTCCCCGGACGCCGTCGCCGCGGCGCCCGTCTTCCTGCCCTATCTCAGCGGCGAACGCACGCCGCACAACGATGCGGCCGCCACGGGGCTGTTCGCGGGGTTGCGCGCCGATCACGGCGCCGACGCGCTGGTCTATGCGGTGCTCGAAGGCGTCGCGTTCGCCTTCGCCGACGGCGTCGACGTGCTTTCCGATGCCGGCGCTCGCCCGCGCGAGTCCATGCTGGTGGGCGGCGGCGCGCGTTCCGGTTTCTGGGGCCAGATGATCGCCGACTTCACGGGCTTGACGATCGACCTCGCCGCCGTCGCGGAAGCGGGCGCGGCGTTCGGCGCGGCGCGGCTGGCGATGTTGGCGGCGGGGGCCGGCGACGAGCAAGCCGTTTGCCGCCGCCCGCCGATTCAGCGGCAATTCGTTCCCGCCGCGGGCAGCGCGGCGATCCACGCCCCGCGCCTGCGGCGTTTTCATGCGCTCTACGCGGCGGAGAAAGCGACGCGCGACGGCGATTTGGGCGGGATGTGACCGCAGGACTCGGCTGTTCGCGAAGGCCGACGGCCTAGGTCGCCGCCCAGGCTTCGATCAACGAGGAGAGCGAGTCATGGCTTTCTCGGCTTGGCCGTATGCCGGAATTCTCGATCCTTTGGATCGGACCTCCGGCGCCTCGGCGCCTTGCGCCGCGTCGGCTTCTGCGGCCCGCGCATTGCGCTTTCCGCGACCGCCGTTTCGTCCGATGTCGCGCAACGAGGCGACGAGCGCGCCCCGGCCCCTGTAAGATCGCTTGGAAATGAGATTTGCGAGGCAAAAATGGCCGGGGACAAATTCGCGCTCGTCACGGGAGCCGGACGGGGGATCGGACGCGCGGCGGCGTTGGCGCTCGCCAAGGCCGGCTGGCGCGTCGCGGTCACGGGCCGCGCCGTGGAGCCGCTCGCCGCCGTAGCGCGCGAAATCGAAGCGTTGGGACGGCGCGCGCTGGCGCAGCCTTGCGACGTCGGCGATCCCGTCGCCGTGAAGGCGTTGTTCGCCGCGGTGGAGCGGGATTTCGGGCGGCTCGACCTCCTGTTCAACAACGCCGGGGCCGGCGCTCCCGCCGTTGCGATCGACGAGCTGACCTACGAACAATGGAAGGCGGTCGTCGACGTGAACCTGACCGGCGCGTTCCTCTGCGCGCAGGGCGCGATTCGCTTGATGAAGCGCCAGAACCCGCGCGGCGGGCGCATCATCAACAACGGATCGATTTCCGCCCACGCGCCGCGCCCCAATAGCGCGCCCTACACCGCGACCAAGCACGCGGTCACCGGCCTGACCAAGTCGATCGCGCTCGACGGGCGCGCCTTCGACATCGCCTGCGGGCAGATCGACATCGGCAACGCGCTGACCGAAATGACGGCCAGGATGGCGAAAGGCGCGCCGCAGGCCGACGGCGGCATCGCGATCGAGCCGACGATCGACGTGAGCGAAGTCGGCGACGCGATCGTCCAGATGGCGAGCCTGCCGCTCAGCTCGAACATCCTGTCGATGACATTGATGGCGACCAAGATGCCCTTCGTCGGGCGCGGATGAATCGCAGCGCCGCTCAATTCGGCGCCGCGATCAGCGGCTCGAGCGGTCGCGCGATGGCGCCGCGGGCGATATCACGGTCGAACATGGCCAGGCCGGCCTCCTCGTTGCCGTTGGGGTGGACGAGGACGATCGATCCCTCGCCCGGCCGCTGACCCAGCGCGAGCCAGGCGTCGGCGCCGAGCGAAATCAGATGATGGCGGCGCACCGCCTGCATCAGCGGCGCGTTGGAGACGAGGCCGGGAAAACGGAAGAACAGCGACGGCGTCTGAGCGTTGGCGATCAGCAGGCGCTCGGTGTCGAGGATCTCCGCGTCGGCGTCGACGCCCGTGGTCAGCAGGAAATTGCGCACGTTCGGTTCGTCGCGCCGATAGGGATGATGGTAGGTGTGATCGACCCAGAGGATGTCCAGCGCCCCGGCCGCCTGCCGGTCGATGAGCCAGCGATAATCCTGGAAATGATGGACGAGCCACAGGCCGGAGATCGACAGCGCCACCGGCGTATGCGGCCCTTGGGCCGCGAGCGTGTCGAAGAACGGCCGGTCGAGCGGCCTTCGGCTGGGGCAGAGATCGCCGGTGACGAAGGCACCCGCGGCGGCGCCGTGCGTCAGGCCGGCGTTCTGCAGAAAGCCGCGGTGGACGAGGCCGGGCGCTTCGGCCGATTGGGCGATCGCGCGCATCATCCGCGTGTCGGCGAGCGAGTCCTCGCTCGCGTCCCGGCAGGTCCAGCAGGCGGCGCGCTCCAGACGCGTCGACAGTTTTTGCGGATCGGCGAGGAGCAGGATCGGCGTCCCGGCGATGGTCATCGCGCGGATGGCGACGCTAATGCGGCCGTCGGCGGCGCGGCAGGACCTCAGAACCGACTGGTAGTCCGTGACCGCGTCCTTGCTCACGAGCTGCGCCGGCGCCGCGGGCGCATAGAGGCAGGAGGGAGCCTCTCCCTCCTCGGCGGCGCGCGCGCCCGCACCCCCGGCGAGGGCGAGGACGGCGAAGACGAGAAGGCGCGAGAGGCGCGGCGACAAGGCGAAACTCCTTGCGGACCGCGGGCGACAATCCCGGTCCGCGATGAGGCGACATCACGGGTTTGAGTGCGCTTTTGTGTTCCTTTTGCGGCCCGCCGCCGCCGGCGCCCGATCCTTGCCGGACGCCGGCCGCCGCAGGATTCGCTTCGCGGCGCTCGGGACGTGGAGCGGCGCAGCGCGTGGCGGCGGAGACGACGGCCGAACCGACCGAGGCCGGCGCCATTTTCGGGCGCGATCGCCTGTTTTCAAGGGCTTGCGTGACGATTTTCCGCCGCCTCGCCGCGCGGCGAGGGCTTCGCTCGCCAGCCGACGCCGGCCTATTGAGGGGCTGAGCGTCCTATCGCCGCGGCGCCAAGCTTTTCCAAGTATTTCCAAATTTTTCCAAGGAAATTCCAAGGAAATTCCAAACTTTTCCAAGGATTTCCAAACTTTTTCCTTGGCCGTTTCGAGGGAAATCAAGGGGTTATCGGTCGGTTGAGCCGGAATCGCGTTTTCTCCAATTTTGGGTCGTCTCGGCCGCGACGAGCGGC
>JBEKAL010000239.1:0-6110 GCA_050015935.1 Roseiarcus sp. | reverse complement strand
AACCACTCGTCAACCTCTTGAAACGTCCTGGGGTAATCAACCCCAGGGACAAGATTTCTTACGACTTCCATCCCCCGAAGCTATCACGCGGGCTTACTGGAGTGAAGGGGATACCCTATTGGGCGGAATGGCTGATCGAAGCGCTGGAGCGCTACCGCGCGCCCAAGGGGCTTCAGGACAGGGGCCTGCCGCCGCGGTTGCGCAAAATCTTTCGTGACGAAGACGAGGTCCCGGCCTCTTCCGATCTCAACGACCAGATCAGGGAGGCGCTCGTCGCCTCGCGATACCTTATCGTGGTCTGCTCCGCCTTCACGCCGCGCTCCAAATGGGTGGAGCGCGAGATTCAAGTTTTCAACGAACTCGGCCGCTCCGACCAGATCCTGGCGCTGTTGACCGAAGGCGAGCCTGGCGACGCGTTCCCCGAGGCGATGCTGACGCGCCATCGGGAGGTCGTCGATCCCGACGGCGGCAAACGGATCGTCAAGACGGACAAGGAACCGCTCGCCGCCGACGTGCGGCCGCGGCGGGGCGTCTCCAACGAGACGCTGAAGCATATGGCGCTGCTGCGGCTCGTTTCGGTCATCCTCGGCGTCAAGTTCGACGATCTGCGCCAACGCGAGCGCGAGCGCCAACGCAAGCGGCGCTTGACCTGGGCCGCCGTCGCCGCGGCGGTCGTTGTGCTGATCGGCGGCGTCGGCGGATTCGCCTGGGACACGATGCGGCCGAAGACCGCGTATTACCGGCAATTGACGTGGCGCTGGGGGCTGCCCGAGGGCGTCGGCGAGATCGACGCCAAGACGCACGACCTTCTCGGGCTCAGCTACAGCGTCGTCACGCAGCGCGGTAAAGTCGTGGAGGCGCGGCGCGATAGCTGGTTTCGCGCCGAACCCGACGGGCAGGCGCGCTGGGTCGTCGATTACGGCGACGACGGCGGCGCGCAAAAGATTGACATCTACGGCCCGACCGGCCGTCTGCTACGCGAAAACGTGCTCAAGCGCGAAGCCTCCGGCGCGAAGATGATCGTCGGCTTCGAACGCAACGACGTCCCCTTGGCGCAGGAAGCCACGCAAAACCTGATCGCCGATGAGACCGACACGACGCCGGCGCCCACCCAGGCGAAATCCGAAATCACCCGCCAGGAGCTGATGTTCGACGACGCCGGGCTCGCCGTCGAGGTCCGCTATCAGGACAATTGGGGAACGCCGCAGCACGACGCGCAGGGCAGCTTCGGCGAGCGTTTCAGCTACTCCCCGGAAGGGTTCGTCCTGCGCAGCGCCGAAATCGGGCCGAACGGCGAGGAGATCACCCTCAAGAGCGGCGTGCACGCGGTCGCCTCGACCTACGACGCCGAGAACAGGCTCGTGCGGGTCACGCTGCTGGGCGAGGACGGCAGGCCCATCGTCGGTCCCGCCGGCTACGCCTCCTTCGTTCGAGAATACGAGGCGTGGGGAAATGGCAACGCTACCGCCCAGACCTACTACGACGCCGACGGGAGGCCCACGACGGGTCGGAATGGATACTCGAAACTCGTCGGCCGTTACGACGAGCATGGCGACAACACCGAATTGGCGTTCTACGACGTCGACGGGAAGCCGACTCCCCACAAGGACGGCTATGCGGTCATCAAGCGAAAATTCGACGACCGCCGCAACGTGATCGAGGAGGCTCTTTTCGACGTCAACGGCCGGCCGACGTTCGACAATCTCGGGCGCGCCAGCTACCGGCGGACTTACGACGAACGCGGCGACGTCATTGAATGGGATTATTTCGGCGTCGACGGCAGGCCCGCGATCAGCAAGGAGGGTTTTGCGAAAATGCGCCGGTCCTTCGACGCGCACGCCAACATCGTCGAGGAGGCCTATTTCGACGCCGACGGCAAGCCGACGCTCAGCACCTTCGGGCATGCCGGTTTCCGGCAGCAATTCAACGAACGCGACGAGAAGACCGAGACGGCCTATTTCGGCCCAGACGGCAAGCCGACCTTGAGCAAGGAGGCGATCGCCGAAATCAAAATCCGCTACGACGCGCGCGGCAACGAGATCGAGAGCGCCTATTTCGGCGTTGACGGCAAGCCAACGCTGTTCATGGGCGGCGCCTCCGGCAGCGGCTACGCCAGCGTCCGTCAAGCTTTCGACGAGCGCGGCAATCGAGTCGAGGGTAGCTATTTCGGCATCCAGGGCGAACCCGTGCTCGCCAGGCCCCTCTTGGCCGCCAGGATTACAATTGCCTATGACGCCCATGGCAACGTGACAGAAATCGACTTTTTCGGCGTCGACGGCAAGCCGACCCCGGCGCCGGGCGGCGCGGCGATCGTCCGTCAAGCCTATGACGCTCGCGGCGACGGCGTCGAGACGATCCTTCTCGGCGTCGACGGCAAGCCGAAAGCGAGCCCCGAGGGCGTTGCGCGGACCACCCATTCGTTCGACTCGCGCGGCCGCGAGACCGGGCGCGCTTTCTTTGGCGCCGATGGCAAGCCCACCCTCGGCCGGGCGGGCAACGCCGAATTCCGCCAGGCCTACGACGAACGCGGCGACGTGATCGAAACGTCGTATTTCGGCCTCGACGGCAAGCCGACGCTGCACGCACTGGGCTATGCGAGCCTGCGTCAGGCGTTCGACGATCGCCGCAATCGCATCGACCTCAGTTATTTCGGCGTCGACGGCAAGCCGACGCCGAGCAAGGAGGCGATCGCCGAGATCAAGTACGCCTACGACGCCCGCGGCAACGAAGTCGAGCGCGGGTTTTTTGGCCTCGACGGCAAGCCGGCTCTCGTCACCGGCGGCTTCGCCGGATACCGCCAGGCGTTCGACGCCCACAACAACCTGGCGGCGAAGACTTTCTTTGCCGTCGACGGCGAACCGACGCGGATCCGCGACGGCGGCTACGCCAAGATCGCTTGGGACTACGACGCGCGCGGCGATCTAATCTCCGAATCCTACTTCGGCGCCGACGGCGCGCCGGCGCCGGTCGACGGCTGCGTCCGCGTCGAATACGCCTACGACAATCTGGGTCGGCAGACCAAGGTGACCTATCTCGACGCTGAGAACCGCGAGCTCCAGATGGAGCTGGTCGTTCGCAACGTCGTTCCCGGCTGGGTCGGGGCGCAGGCGGGGCTCGCGCCAGGCGATCGCATTCTCACCTATAACGGCGTGAAGGTGACATCCGTCAAGCAACTGGACGGCCTGACCGGCGGGACCAGCATTTTCGCCGCGCTCACCGTGCGCCGCGGCTCCGAGGTTCTGACCCTCAATGTCTCGGGCGGCTCGCTCGGCGCCTACCTCGGCCTCGCCCGCGTCGACGCGCAAGCGGGCGCAGGCGCTTCCCCCGTCGCGCCGCCCGCGCCTCAGTCGCCGTGAACGGGCGATTGCGTGGGCGGGAGCGCGAGGCTCGCGACCATAATTGGCGAACCGCGGCCGCCCCGCGCTGCTCGCGGGAGGCCCCATCGATATCGCGACGGCGCTGGGGCGGAAGTCCAGGCGGAGATCGGCGCCGCACAAGAAAAGCGTGAAATCCCCTCATTGACACGCCGCCCCCTTCGTCCCACATTCAGCCCCTAACTCGAGGGGCGCCCTTAGCGGGCTGAGATGGCGGTTCACGCCGGACCCTTAGAACCTGATCCGGGTCATGCCGGCGAAGGGACGAGGCTCGCCGATCGGTTTCGCCGCGCCTTCCCTTCCTCGCTCGACCGGGCAAAGCGGAGGCCAGGCCATGAACGAACACGCTGCGATGAAGACGCCGGCGGCGCCGACAAGCGTCACTGCCGGGCCGATCGCCGGCTCGCGCAAGGTCTACGCTTCGCCCAAGGGCCACGCCGGCCTCGCCGTGCCGTTCCGCGAAATCGGCTTAAGCGATCCGAGCGAGCCGCCGGTGCACGTCTACGATTCCTCCGGTCCCTACACCGACGCGGACGCGCGCATCGATCTCGCGGCCGGCCTCCAGCCGGTGCGCGAAGCCTGGATCGCCGCACGCGGCTACGCCGCTGTTCCCGGCCGCGCGATCAAGCCTCAAGACAACGGCGACGTGTCGGCCGAGCGCCTCGCGCCGCATTGTCCGGCGACGCGAACCTTGCGCGCCGGCGCGCCGGGGCAGCTCGTGACCCAATATGAATTCGCCCGCGCGGGAATCGTCACGGAGGAGATGATCTACGTCGCCCATCGCGAGAACCTGGCGCGCGAGGCGGCGCTGGAGGAGGCCGAGGCGCGGCTCGCCGACGGCGAGAGTTTTGGCGCGGAAATCCCCGAATTCGTCACGCCTGAATTCGTGCGTTCGGAGATCGCGCGCGGCCGCGCGATCATTCCCGCCAACATCAACCACGTCGAACTCGAGCCGATGGCGATCGGCCGCAATTTCCTGGTCAAGGTCAACGCCAACATCGGCAACAGCGCCGTCAGTTCGGGCGTCGCCGAGGAAGTCGAGAAGATGGTGTGGGCGATCCGCTGGGGCGCCGACACGGTGATGGACCTCTCCACGGGCCGCAACATCCACAACATCCGCTCCTGGATCCTGCGCAACTCGCCCGTGCCGATCGGCACGGTGCCGATCTATCAGGCGCTGGAAAAGGTCGACGGCGATCCCTTGAAGCTCGATTGGGAAGTGTTCAAGGACACTCTGATCGAGCAGGCCGAGCAGGGCGTCGACTATTTCACCATCCACGCCGGCGTGCGCCTCGCCCATGTTCCGCTGACGGCGAAACGCGTCACCGGCATCGTCTCGCGCGGCGGCTCGATCATGGCGCGCTGGTGCCTCGCCGGCCACCGCGAAAGCTTCCTCTACGAGCGCTTCGACGAAATCTGCGACATCATGCGCAAATACGACGTTTCGTTCTCGCTCGGCGACGGCCTCAGGCCCGGCTCGATCGCCGACGCCAACGACGCCGCGCAATTCGCCGAACTGGAGACCCTGGGCGAGCTGACGAAGGTCGCCTGGGAGAAGGGCTGCCAGGCGATGATCGAAGGCCCCGGCCATGTTCCCATGCACAAGATCAAGGTCAATATGGACAAGCAGCTCGAAGAGTGCGGCGAGGCGCCGTTCTACACGCTCGGGCCGCTGACCACCGACATCGCGCCGGGCTACGACCACATCACGAGCGCGATTGGCGCGGCGATGATCGGCTGGTTCGGAACGGCGATGCTGTGCTACGTCACGCCCAAGGAGCATCTGGGCTTACCCGACCGCGACGACGTCAAGACGGGCGTCGTCGCCTATCGCATCGCCGCGCACGCCGCCGATCTCGCCAAGGGCCACCCGGCCGCGCGCATCCGCGACGACGCGCTTTCGCGCGCGCGCTTCGACTTCCGCTGGCGGGACCAGTTCGACCTGTCGCTCGATCCCGACACGGCGCGAAAATTCCACGACGAAACCCTGCCCAAGGACAGCCACAAGCTCGCGCATTTCTGCTCGATGTGCGGGCCGAAATTCTGCTCGATGAAGATCACCCAGGACCTGCGCAAGGAGGCCGAGGCGATCGCCGGCATGGAAGCGAAGTCGCGCGAATTCGTCGAACAGGGCGGCGCGCTCTACGTCAAGGCGGCGGAGTAAAAGAGGTGGAGATAAAACTCGTCGTCAACGGCGTCGAGCGGGAGGTCGCCGCCAAAACTCTGGCGGCGGCGCTCGACGCGCTCGATTATGGCGATACGTTGGTCGCCACCGCCCTCAACGGCGAATTCGTGCCGGCGCGAAAGCGCGCCGAGACGATCTTAAGCCAAGGCGACAGGTTAGAGATCGTCGCGCCTCGGCAAGGGGGATAGGCAGGAAACGCTTCGCCGCGCTCGCGGCGAGGCGCGATCGCGCGATGAGCAAGATTCGTTTGGATAGAGTCGGAGCGAGGAGTTGGAAGCGATGAAGGTCTACGGCGTCGAGTTGAAGTCGCGGTTGCTGCTCGGGACGTCGAAATATCCCTCGCTCGACGTGATGGCCAAGTCCGTCCGGGCGGCCGAGGCCGAGGTCGTCACGGTTTCGGTGCGGCGCGAGTCGAGCCAGTTTCGCGAAGGGCAGGAGTTCTGGCGCATCATCCGCGAACTCGGCGTGCGCGTGCTGCCCAACACCGCCGGCTGCTACACGGTCAAGGAGGCGGTGACGACGGCGCAGATGGCGCGGGAGATTTTCAACAC
>JBEKAL010000238.1:0-6146 GCA_050015935.1 Roseiarcus sp. | reverse complement strand
TGCTGAAACTCAGGGAGCGATTGGGGAAAAGCCAGATCGTCGCGCTGGTGAATGTCCATAGCCGCCATAACGGGCAGACACTAGCCCTGGTGGGTGTCTGCGTCAACCGGATAGGCAGAGTTCGTTGGACAAAGTGGCGCGATTGGGATGGTTCAGAAGCCGACATTCCGTATTTTGTACTGGTCAAAAGTCGCGGTGAGGATCGTAGCGGGAAGCGCAAAGATAAGCATTACGCGGTGGTCTGTCGCTCAGACAACAAACTCCGCTTGAATCCGAACGGCCAATTATTCGATCCGCGAAACTGTCGAACTATCAGCGGCAAGTTGCCGGGCGACAGTCAGAATACGGCACTGCTAAGCGGTGATATTACGCAATCTCATCGAAACGGCCGCTACCGCATAGCGTTTGCTGCAATGCTCGTGCGACCTTGGCAAGTAATTTTACTCAGTCCCATTCCAGTGTAGTCACAGGTTGAGCAACGATGGCTGCTACCTACGATCTCATCGTCATCGACGCCGGCCCCGGCGGCTATGTCTGCGCGATCCGGGCGGCGCAACTGGGCATGAAGGTCGCCGTCGTCGAGAAGCGCAAGACGCTCGGCGGCGCGTGCCTCAACGTCGGCTGCATTCCCTCCAAGGCGCTGCTCTACGCCTCCGAAATGTTCGAGGAGGCCGCGCACGGCCTCGGCGCCCTCGGCGTCGAAATCGGCGCGCCGACGCTCGACTTCGCTGCGATGATGAAGCACAAGGACGAGACCGTCGCATCGAACGTCAACGGCGTGGCGTTCCTGTTCAAGAAGAACAAGATCGACTGGGTCGTCGGCGAGGGCCGCCTCGCCGCGCCCGGCAAGGTCGCGGTCAAGAGCGCCGACGGCAAGGAACAGACGCTCGAAGCGAGATCAATCGTCATCGCCACCGGCTCGGACGTCGCGCCGTTGCCCGGCGTCGAGATCGACGAGAAGACGATCGTCTCCTCGACCGGCGCGCTCGCGCTCGCCAAGCCGCCGAAAAAGCTGATCGTCGTCGGCGCCGGCGTCATCGGCCTGGAGCTCGGCTCGGTCTGGCGCCGGCTCGGCGCCGAAGTGATCGTGGTCGAATTCCTCGATCGCATCCTTCCCGGAATGGACGGCGAGGTCGCCAGGCAGTTCCGGCGCATGCTGGAGAGGCAGGGCTTCGCGTTCCATCTCGGCCACAAGGTCGCGCGCGTCGAAAAAGCCGCGGCCGGCGCCAAGGCGACGATCGAGCCCGTCGCCGGCGGCGCGCCGATCACGCTCGAAGCCGACATCGTGCTGGTGGCGATCGGCCGCCGTCCCTATACGCAGGGGCTCGGGCTCGAGGCGCTCGGCGTCGCGATGGAGCGCGGCGAAGTCGTCATCGACAAGCGTTTCGCCACCAACGTCGCCGGCGTCCACGCGATCGGCGACGTCGTGCGCGGGCCGATGCTCGCCCACAAGGCCGAGGACGAAGGCGTCGCGCTTGCGGAAATCCTGGCGGGGCAGGCGGGCCACGTGAACTACGACGTCATCCCCTGCGTCGTCTACGCCAGCCCGGAAATCGCCAGCGTCGGCAGAAGCGAGGAAGAGCTGAAAGCGGCGGGGATCGCCTATGCGATCGGCAAGTTCCCGTTCGCCGCCAACGGCCGCGCCCGCGCGATGCGCCGCGCCGAGGGCTTCGTCAAGGTGCTCGCCGACGCCGCCTCGGACCGCGTGCTCGGCGTGCACATCGTCGGCTCTAGCGCCGGCGAAATGATCCACGAAGCGGCGGTGCTGATGGAGTTCGGCGGCTCCGCCGAAGACCTCGCGCGCACCTGCCACGCCCATCCGACGATGTCGGAGGCGGTCAAGGAAGCGGCGCTGGCGGTCGCCAAGCGGGCGATCCATGTGTAAAGTCTGACGCCATCGCGGTCGCGATCGAAGTCGCGACTCGAAGGAGGATGGCGCATGGCTTGGTTCGGCGCGGACCCGGGCGGGGCAAACGCCTTCGGAGTTGCGCTGCTCGGCCCTGACGGCTCGTTCGAAAGCGCGGTCGTTTCCTGCGCTGATGATGCAACGAAGTGGCTGTCCCGAAAGGCTGTGACAATTCTCGCCGCTGGCATTGACGCACCTTTGTGGTGGTCGTCGGGAAACAGCGGCGATCGGGCGGCTGATCGATATCTTCGCATACGGTTCAACATATCCGGCGGGACCGTTCAGGCTGCGAACAGCCTTAGAGGCGCCGTCCTAATCCAAGGCGCGTTGCTCGCGATGCGGCTGCGGCGGCAGTCGCCCAAACTTCCGATCACCGAAGCGCATCCGAAGGCGCTGCTCAAAGCTCTTTGGCCCGACCTGTCAAAGAGCGGTCCACCTTGGGAGAAAATCGCCAAGCGCTTCCAACTTGAAGGGCCGGAGCCAGACAACGACGAACGAAAAGACAAACGCGACGCCCTACTTGCCGCCGTCGCTGCGCGCGAGGGATCGGCAGGACTTTGGAAGTGTGACCTAGCGCTCTGCGAGCGGCCAAAGGAAGAACAGGACCCACAGGACCCAGACGCTGTGCCCTGGGGACCGGTGCATTATTGGTGGCCCGAAATCGTCACGAAGCACGAATAGCGGAAACGGGGCGAATGCGTATATACGCGGATTGACGCGCCGGGAGCGGCGTTGTATCTTGGCTTTGTGCAATCCATTTAGGCTCCGACATGCCGCTGACCCGCGCGTTCAAATCCGGCAACAGCCAAGCCGTCCGGATACCGGCCGAGCTGGCCTATGAGGACATCAGCGTCGATCTGACGATCACGCGTCTGGGCGACGTCATCGTCATCGCGCCCGCGCGCGCCACGATGAAAGAAGCCATCGCCAAGCTGCGTGCGATGCCCAAAGCGCCGAGCAGCGAAGTCCGCGAGCCGATCGAAATGCCCGATCGCGCATGGGACTGAGTTCTTGGCTTATCTCATCGACACGAATATCGCGATCCATGCTTGCGACGGCTTTGAGCCCGTGCTCGCCAAGCTCGGCGAGCATGAAGGCGCCGTTTTGCTTTCGGCCCTGAGCCTGGCCGAACTGCAACGCGGACTCTATCGGCATCCGCAATTGACCGCGGTGAGAAAGGAACGATTGGAGACGCTTCTGCAGATCGTCCCGGTTCTTCCCTTCGACGCGAGAGCCGCGAAGATCTATGGCGAAATTCTCGCGCAGATCGGCCGCGTGAAGAGCCGCGACTTCGATCGGCTGATCGCGGCGCACGCATTGGCTACCCGCAGCATTCTCGTCACCGCGAACACCGCGGATTTCGCCGACGTGCCGGGATTGACGATCGAGAACTGGGCGGTCGGCGCCTGAGGATTTCCGGTGCGCACGCGATGCGCGACGACCGCTCGGCCGCGTTTACTCCTCCAACCCGCCGATGTGCTTCTGCGCGTAAAGCTCGACGCCGACCTGTTTGATCAGTTCGAACTGCGTCTCGAGGAAATCGATGTGGTGCTCCTCGTCGTGCGTCAGTTGTTCGAACAGGTTCTTGGAGACCCGGTCGTTGGCCGACAGGCAATATTGGGCGGCTTCGAGATAGAGGGTGCGCGCGTCGACCTCCGCCTGGAGATCGCATTGGAGGATTTCCTTGACGCTTTGGCCGGCCCGCAGCGGCTCATGCAACTGCATGCTCGGCGTGCCCTCCAAGAACAGGATGCGCGCCACCAAAATGTCCGCGTGACGCATTTCCTCGATCGATTCCTTGCGCCACGTCTTGGCGAGGTCCTTGAAGCCCCAATTGTCCAGGATTCGGTAGTGCAGCCAGTACTGGTTGACGGCGGTGAGTTCATGGCTGAGGGCCTTGTTCAAATATTCGATGACTTTCTGGTCGCCGCGCATGTTCGTCCTCCTCTCTCTCGTCAGTCGGCGGAGACGTCTCCACCCCATAGCGGCCGGATGGCCGGCGCCCGAACGCCTCTTCGGCCATGGCGAGGGCCGATTTCATCGTCGAATTGATAACGCTAACACATCCCCTTGGGTTGGGCGAGCCGCCGGCAAGGCTGCGGATTTCGCCGACGCGCTCGTCGAGATACGGCATGACGTATATTTCCGCGCGATTGCGCCGAGATTTTCGATAGGGATCCGCCTTTGCCTGGGCGCGCCGACCGCATGGCGCCGTGGACCATCGCGGATGAGCAACGCCGCTCCCATCTTCGCGCCGGCGAGGAGCGTGAGGCTTCAATTTTGCTGCATTCTCGGGCTAGCTTGAGGTCTGCGACGTCGCAGAGACGGGCGCTTAAGAAGACATTTCGCAGCCACGGAACAGACGTCCAATTTTGCAGCATGGATTACGCGTATATAATCTTCCAGCCGCCGACGACTGCGGCGCTCCGAACGTGAGGAGGTTTCTATGACCGAGCACGACTCCATCGACCACGGCCGCCGCGCACTGCTCGGCGTCGGCGGCGCGCTGCTGCTGAGCGCGGGACTGTGGCCGGCAAGCGCGCGGGCGCAATCGAACAGCAGCGCCAAGATTCGCATCGGGGTCATCGGCTCGGGCCATATCGGCGGCACGGTCGGCGCGCTGTGGGTCAAGGCCGGCCACCCGGTGCTGTTCACTTCGCTCCATCCCGAGGAGCTGAAGGACATGGTGGCCGCGCTCGGCGCGCTTGCCCAAGCCGGCACGGTGGACCAGGCGATCGCATTCGGCGACGCGCTGTTCATCGCGGTGCCGTACGGCGCGCTGCCGCAGATCGGCCGCGATTACGGCGCGGCGCTCGAGGGCAAAATCGTGCTCGACGCCGGCAACGCCGTGGCGGCGCGCGACGGCGCCGCGATCGCCGAGGAGGTCAAGACCAACGGCATCGGCGCGACCTCGCAGAAATATCTTCCCGGCGCGCGGCTGGTGCGCGCCTTCAACACGATCAATTACAAAATCTTGGCCAGCGAGGCGAACCGCCCCGATCCCAAGCTGGCGATACCGATCGCCGGCGACGATCCTCAAGCGGTGCAAGTCGCGGCCGAGCTGGTGCGCGACGCCGGCTTCGATCCGGTCGTGGTCGGCAAGCTCATGGATGCGAGCCGCTTCCAGCAAGGGGCGCCAGGCTACGGGCAGCAAGTGACCGCCGCCGAACTCAAGCAGAAGTTGTCGCTAGCGCCATGAGCCGCCTTTGTCGGCGGTCATTTCCTTTTTCAGGCCCTAAAGCGCGTTGCTTGAAGACAAAACCGATGACGCCCTCACCTGCGCCATTCCCACGAAATCGGGAATCCGGCGGGGAAGGGCGCATCGGCCGCCAAGTCTGGATTCCCGCTTTCGCGGGAATGACATCGCCGGCGATTCCATCAAGTTGCGCCAGCCTCAAGATTTGACGTCGTTTATGACCGTGGCGTTCCTTTAGGCGTTGCCTAAGTTTGCGAACACGAATTTTCGGGTCGTAACCAGACATCCCGTCGGCGTCCGTTGATATGGGAGCGACATGAAGAGATTGATCTCGCGCATTGTCGATGTGAAGCCTGGCGAGGGGCGCGCCGTGCTGTGGTCCTTCCTCTATTTCTTCACTCTGCTCAGCGCCTATTACGTGTTGCGTCCGTTGCGCGACAACGCCGGCATCACCGGCGGCGTCGGCAATCTGCCCTGGCTGTTCACCGCCACGTTTGTGACGATGCTGGTCGCGGTTCCGGTCTACGGCTTCGTCGTGGCTCGACTGCCCCGCCGCCGATTCATCCCGCTCGTCTATGTCTTCTTCGTCGCCAACATCGCGCTTTTCTGGTTGCTGCTGACGCTGCAGATCGATCAGCCGCTGGTCGCACGCGTGTTCTTTGTCTGGCTCAGTGTGTTCAACGTGTTCGTGGTTTCGGTGTTCTGGTCGTATCTCGCCGATCTGTTCAGAAGCGACCAAGGCAAGCGCCTGTACGGATTCATCGCGGCGGGCGGATCGATCGGCGCGATCGCAGGTCCCGCGCTCACCAAATGGCTGATCGATCCACTCGGTCCCGTCAACCTGTTCCTGGTCGCGGCGCTGCTCCTGCTTGGCGCGGTGTTCAGCGCGATGCAATTGGAACGCGCTTCTATGAGCTTCGGCCAGGCCAGGGCCGACGCCGCCATCACCAGGAAACCGATGGGCGGCGGCTCGCTCGCGGGCGTCATCGAGATTCTGCGATCGCGTTACCTCAGCGGCATCGCGCTGTGGGTGATCCTGCTCTC
>JBEKAL010000237.1:0-6149 GCA_050015935.1 Roseiarcus sp. | reverse complement strand
CGGCGGCCGAGACATCCTCTCGGCCGCCAGTTTCGTCGTCGAGGACGGCGAATTCATCGGCATGCTCGGCGCCAACGGCGCCGGCAAGACCACGCTGATGCGCGCCGCGCTCGGCCTGACGCCGGCCGCGTCCGGGGCAATCAGGGTTCTCGATCAGCCCGTTACGCGTGGAAATTCATCCATTGGCTACATGCCGCAGACTCGCGGGCTCGCCTTGGGCCTGCGTCTGACCGGATACGACATCGTCGCCAGCGCGGCGATCGGCGCGCGCTTCGGCTTCGCGTGGCCAGACAAGGCGACGCGGCGCGAAATCGACTGGGCGCTCGATCACGTCGACGCGCGCGAGCTGGCGCGCCGCTCGATCGGCCAGCTCTCGGGGGGCGAGCGTCAGCGGCTGCTGCTCAGCCAGGCGCTGCTCGGCCGGCCGCGCCTGCTGTTGCTCGACGAGCCATTGATCTCGCTCGATCCGGCCTACCAGAAGAGCGTCGTCGACATCGCGCGGCGCTTGCGCGACGAACTGAGAATCGCGATTGTCTTCAGCGCCCACGAACTCAATCCGCTGGTCAACGCGATCGACCGGGTGCTCTATCTCGGCGCCGGCGCGGCGGTGATCGGCCCGGTCGACGAAGTCGTCACCGGACCGGTGCTTTCGCGGCTCTATGGCGCAGAGATCGAGGTGGTGCGCGTCAAGAACCGCTTTTTCGTCATGGCGGGCGACGTCGAGGTCGAGAGCGAGGCGCATCGGCACGAAGGCCAGGATCACGGCCGCTCCCACGATCACGGCGGCGCGCATGTTTGAATACGACTTCATGCGCACCGCCTTCGCCGCCTCCGCCGTCGCGGCGGTTCTCGCTGGGATCGTCGGCTTCTTTCTCGTGCTTCGCGGTCAGACCTTCGCCGGCCACGCGCTTTCGCATGTCGGCTTCACCGGCGCGACGGGGGCGGCCCTGTTCGGTCTTTCGCCGTTCGTCGGCCTCGTCGCCTTCACCGTCGTCGCCGGAATCGGCATGGGCCTGTTCGGCGAGAAACTCGCCGAGCGCGACGTCGCGATCGGCATGATGCTTTCGCTGGCGCTCGGGCTCGGCCTGCTGTTCCTGCATTTCTACACTTCGGCGGCGACGCAGGCGGCCGCATTGCTGTTCGGCAACGTGCTCGGCGTCGACGATTCGGCGCTGCTGAGCCTCGTCGTGCTGGCCGTGGTCAGCCTCGCCGCGCTCGCCGTCATCGTGCGCCCGCTGATCTTCGCCTCGCTGCAGAGCGAACTCGCCGAGGCGCGCGGCGTGCCGCTGCGCTTCGTCTCGGCGGCGTTTCTCGCCATCGTCGCGATCGCCGTCTCCGAATGCGCGCAGATCGTCGGCGTGCTGTTGGTGTTCACACTGATGGTCGGCCCCGCCGCCGCGGCGCAGAATTTTTCGCGCCGGCTCAAAGGCGCGGTGGCGCTGGCGGCGGGCCTGGCGCTCGCCGAGGCCTGGGGCGGCCTGACGCTCGCCTTCTACTCGGATTGGCCGACCAGCTTCTGGATCACGGCGCTGTCGGGCCTCGTCTATTTCGCCAGTCTCCTCGCGCGGCGGCTGATGGGGTAGGAGCGAGGCCTTCGCTCCGGTCCCGCAACTCGTGCTAGACGAAGCGGCGATGACGCCCCAGGTATTTATCCGCAGATGGAACCCCGCCGCGCTGATCGAGCGGGCGAGCGCGGTCCTCTGATGCCCGCCTGTCCCTTCTTCCTCGGCGTCGAGCGCTCGCTCACCGGCCGTCCCTGGCGGGCGCGCCTCGACGCGGCGGGGGAGGCGCGCGCGCTGGCCATCGCGCAAGTGAGCGGCCAGAGCGAACTGATGGCGCGCGTGCTCGCCGGGCGCGGCGTCAAGCTCGACGAAGTCGCGCGCCATCTCGAGCCGACCTTGCGCGAGCTGATGCCCGATCCCTTTGCGTTGCGCGACATGGAGGCGGCGACGGGGCGCCTCGCGCGCGCCGTTCAGCGCCAGGAGCGCGTCGCGATCTTCGGCGACTACGACGTCGACGGCGCGGCGAGCGCGGCGCTGCTGAGCGAATATCTCGAAGCCTGCGGCTGCCCGACTTCGATCCATATTCCCGATCGCGCCGCCGAGGGCTACGGCCCGAACAGCGAGGCGATGGCCGCTTTCGCGCGCGCCGGCGCGAGCCTCGTCGTCACCGTCGATTGCGGCGCCGTGAGCCACGAGCCCATCGCCGAGGCGAGGCGGCTCGGGCTCGACGTCGTCGTGTTCGATCATCACCAGGCGCCGGAAAAGCTGCCCGACGCGCTCGCCGTCGTCGATCCCAACCGCGAGGACGATCTTTCCGGCCTCGGCGCTCTCTGCGCGGCCGGCGTCGTCTATATGGGCCTCGTCGCGCTCAATCGCGCGTTGCGCGAGGCGGGCTTCTTTCATGGGCGTGCGGCCCCCGATCTCATGGCCGCGCTCGATCTCGTTGCGCTGGCGACGGTCGCCGACGTCGTGCCGCTCATCGGCCTCAATCGCGCCTTCGTCACGCGCGGCCTCGCCGTGATGCGCCAGCGCAGGCGTCCGGGCCTGACCGCTTTATTCGACGCGGCGGGCGCCGACGGGCCGCCGCGCGCCTATCACCTCGGTTTTCTCATCGGCCCGCGCATCAACGCGGGCGGACGCATCGGCGAGGCCGCGCTCGGCGCGCGGCTGCTGACGACGCGCGACGACGTGCAGGCGCGCGAAATCGCCGCCGAACTCGACCGCCTCAATCGCGTTCGCCAGCAGATCGAATTGGCTGTTCTCGCCGAGGCCGAAGCCGAGGCGCTGCTCGCGCTCGGGCTCGAGGAGCGCGGCGCGGCCGTGGTGGTGGCGGGCGAGGGCTGGCCGTCGGGCGTC
The DNA here is from genome assembly GCA_050015935.1 of Roseiarcus sp. Classification (GTDB taxonomy): domain Bacteria; phylum Pseudomonadota; class Alphaproteobacteria; order Rhizobiales; family Beijerinckiaceae; genus Roseiarcus. The sequence continues at coordinate 3,291 of JBEKAL010000237.1, read as the reverse complement.
GTCGGGCTGATCGCGGCGCGCCTGAAGGAGCGCTTCGAGCGCCCGGCCTTCGCGCTGGCCTTGAGCGGGCGCGAAGCGACTGGCTCGGGGCGCTCGATCCCCGGGGTCGATCTCGGCCGCGTCGTCCGCTCGGCCGTCGAGGCGGGCCTCGCCGTCAAGGGCGGCGGCCACGCCATGGCGGCGGGCGTGACCCTGGCGAAGAGCCGGATCGGCGAATTTCGCGCCTTTCTCGAAGAAAAGCTCGCAGGCCCGGTCGCCGAGGCGCGCTCCGGCGCCGGCCTGGCGATCGACGCCGCGCTGACCGCGGCCGGCGCGACGCCGGAACTGGCGCATTCAATCGAGGCCGCCGGGCCCTTCGGCGCCGGCAATCCCGAGCCGATCTTCGCGCTGCCGCGCCATCGCCTCGCCGAGGTTTTCGCCGTCGGCGCCGACCATCTGCGCCTGCGCGCCGTCGCCGGGGACGGCAGGGCGATCGAAGCGATCGCCTTCCGCGCCGTCGGCAAGCCGCTGGGCGAAGCGCTGCTGCGCCTCAAGGGCGCCAATGCGCATCTGGCCGGCGCGCTGGCGATCAACCGCTACGGCGGGCGCGAGAAGACGCAACTGCGGGTCCTCGACGCGGCGGAGGTCGTGGAGTAGCGGATGCGGCGGACGTCGATCGAAAATGTTCGCCGAGCGCTTCGTTTCGCCCGTCAGTAAAGATCGCGGGCGAGGCTCGGCTGCTGGCGGATCGTCGCCCAGTCGAGCGCCTCTTGCGCCAGTTCGGCGAAGGCGGCGGGGAGGCGGGAGACCGCCGAGTCCGGCTGCGAGGCCAGCGCCAGCCTCGCCGCGGCGAACAGCAGCAGATCGATCATCGCCTTGGAAATCAGTTCGGCGTCCAATTTGTCCTCGACCGCCTGCGCGTCGATCAGGGCGACGACGCCGCGAATCGCCTCGTCGGCTTCGCGCAATCGCTGACGTTCAGGGCCGGAAATCGCGAGGACATCCGAAAGAGTAAGAAGGCGCATCGACGTCCATGGGAATCAACGAGGCTGCAGAATCGAAATTGGCGTCAACGCGTATAGGTTGATTTACATGCGATCGTAAACCCGTAGTTGCAAAAATATCGTGTTCGGCGATCGAAACGATCGCTCGGCGCGACGTCGGCGAACCGCTCGCGCCTGTCAGAAAAGCGCGGCGATCAATATTGCCGGCGCGCCGCAGTCCCGCCGGGTCCCTTTGCAGGCTCATGACTTAGAGCCGATCCCGTTTCGTTGGAATCGGGATCGGCTCTAAGTTCTTCGTGGAGCGCGTCTTTTTCGGAAAACCGGTTCCCACTTTTCCGAGACGCGCTCTAGCGCGCGCTTCAAGCCGAGGCGGCCGCGCGGCGCCTCAGGCGGCCGCCTCGCCTTCGAACACGATCTGGTCGGCCCATCGCGACGCCGTTCGGCGTTGCTCCGGCGTTCGCACCGTCCAGACCATGACCGGCAGCCGCTTGAGTTCGCGCAGCAGAAAGGGCGTGGCGTGCGGCAGGTCGTCGACGCTCCAGGAGAGAAAATCCGGGCGCGTCTCGGGATAGTGCAGGAAGGCGGCGCAGGCCTCTTTCTGCGCGGCCGAGAGACCGCGCCAATTCCAGCCGCGGTAGCTCGCCTGGGCGACCATGCCGAGCGGGCCGATCTCGCCGTGACGCGCGCGCAAATGGGCGATCGGAGCAGGATCGAAGCTCTTGAACGCGAGCGGGCCGTCGTATTCGCGCGCCACCTCGGCCACGCGCTCGGCAAGGCGCATGTCGCCGTCGAAACGGCTCTTGAGCTCGCAGATCAACGGCGTGCGGCCCGCGATGCGAGCGAGCAATTGCGGCAACGTCGGCACGCGCTCGTCGCAACGGCGAAACGGCGCCGCCTGGATTTCGGCGACGGTTTTTTCGATCAGAGCGCCGCGCGCCCGCGTGAGCCGTTCGAGCCTCGCATCGTGAAACACCACCGCCTCGCCGTCGCGGCTGAGCTGCGCGTCGCATTCGATCGCAAAGCCGGCGCGTATCGCCGCCTCCGCCGCGCCGAGCGTGTTCTCGACGACGCCTTCGCCGGCGTCGTGCAGGCCGCGGTGGGCGATCGGCCGCGCGACCAGCCAAGCGGGCGCGTTGGCGCTCACGCGCGAATCTCGAAGATCGCCTCGACTTCGGCGATCGCGCCGAGCGGCAGATGGGCGACGCCGACTGTCGTGCGAGCATGAACCCCCGGCGGGCCGAACGCTTCGCACATCAACGCGGAAGCGCCGTTCATCGCTTTGGGAAGCGCGTCGCAGCCCCCTTCGACGGCGAAAAACCCGCCGAGCCGAACGACCTGCGCGATCCGGTCGAGATCGCCGACCGCCGCTTGCGCTTGGGCGACGAGGTTGATCGCGCAGAGGCGCGCCGCCTCGCACGCCGCGTCGATCGACGAACGCGGCCCGAGTTTGCCGATATGCGCGGGCGCGATTCCGCCATCCGGCCCAAACGGCAATTGACCGGAGACGAACAGCAACGTCCCGGCGCGCTTAAAAGGGACGTACGTGGCGACCGGCGCAGCCGGCGGCGGAAGCGTGATCCCCAATTCTTCAAGACGCTTGGCGACGAAGCTCATGACCGGTCCTTTGCTCGAATGCGAGGGCGGCGCCGCTGGGAGGGCGCGCGGGCGAGCTTAATAAGCCAAACGCGGCGGCGCGCAACGCTCGCGCGAGCCGCTGGGCTGGCCGAGGCGCCGCCATCCGCGCTACAAGAGAGGGCAGGGTGGGGAATGCAAAGGAGGACGCGATGAAAGGCAAGGCGATCGCGATCACCGGCGGATTTGGCGCTTTGGGCCGGGTCGTCGCCGAAGCGGCGGCGCGTCGCGGCGCCTCGGTTGCGGCGCTCGACGTCGCCGCGGCGCCGCCCGCGGGGCTTTCCGAGCGGCTCGGAGCGGACGCGCTGATATTGGGCGGGGTCGATCTGAGCACGGTCGATGGCGCGCGCCGAGCTATGGCGGAGGTCAAGGGGAAGTTCGGACGGCTCGACGCGCTGGTCAACATCGCCGGAGGCTTCCGCTGGGAGACCGTGGGGGATGGCGATCCGACGACCTGGGACCGTCTGTTCGCAGTGAACCTGAAGACCGCCTTGAACGCCTCGAAAGCGGCGCTGCCCTATCTCCTGGAGAGCGGCGCCGGCCGGATCGTCAATGTCGGCGCCAACGCGGCAGTGAAGTCAGGCGCCGGAATGGGGGCCTACGCGGCGAGCAAGTCTGGCGTGCATCGCTTGACCGAAAGCCTCGCGGAGGAATTGAAGAACCGCGGCGTGACGGT
>JBEKAL010000236.1:0-6226 GCA_050015935.1 Roseiarcus sp. | reverse complement strand
TGAACACATCTTTCGATTCCATCGCCCTGCCTCGCATGCCCAAACCTTCGCAGCATGCAGGGCTCGAACGCCGCATTCAACCGCCGGCCAATTCCACTTGGAACGTCGAGGAACCAAAAATCATTGGCCCATCTGCGGCCGAACTCGATGCCGCAGCGCAGGCCCCGCCCGCTATTGCTCGGCGTGGCGACCGCTTCGGCCCATGCGCCGCCGCCAGAACGCCAAGCCGATCCCGAGCACAAGCAACGTGGCCGCCCCTAGCAATAGGGCGGACTGCTGCATCCACGCGATCCCGGGAACCCCCAACGCCATAACGACTCCAACCAGACAGATTTGCCAGACGACGATATGGACGCCCGCCGTAAAAGTGCCCAGGGCCAGCAACATGAGAATGACTAGCCCGGTTGCGTTGGCGCTCATGAGCTGTTGAACGCTGGCGAAAAGAACCAAATTCATCGCGACCAGGAAGGCCAGCCAATGCAACAGCTGCGTCCAGATCAAGCGCAGGCGCGCCTCCTTGTCGCTCGCACGCGGCCATCCGGAGACGATGCACGCCGCACAGATCACCGGCGCAAGAAACTCCCAGTACCCCACGATCGGTTGCTTCGAATAGCTCGTATATACGATCCCGAAAATCGCAAGCGCGAGTATCGTCAGGTACGGCAGTTCTCTGAGCCAGAAGCTCGCCTTCGGCGCCGATGGCGATGAGGCGCCTGCCGGGGCGGTCACTGGCTCGTGGTCGGGACGACTCATGACGATATCTCCTGTCAACGAAGGCGGCCCCGGCGCCGTTTGGGGCTTCTTCAGCCGCTAGCGGCTCGCCTCCCGAAGCCTCGGGCTTTGCCCCATAGGCGCCGATATTAAGCGCCTGTCCCCGTCATGCCTAGCCTTGCGCCGGGCATCCGCGCCGTGACGCAGCGGCCAACCTTGAGGGTTTTTGCAGCGGCGCCGCGTGGATGACCGGGACGAGCCCAGTGATGACGGCGAGGGTCATTCCAGACAACGTGGCCTTATGTCGGCGCCTATGCGATCTTGCCCGGGGACGATTACGCCTTCTTGATTAGGTCCATCGCGGGCGCCGCTGCGATCGGCCGCGGCGAACGCGCTCGATCGACGAATCCCATCATCCGAAGAGCTGACTCGCCGGGACGGCGCAAGAAGGGGATGATCACGGTCGACCTAGTCCAGTCTTGATCCAACTCCGATCCGGCTCCGGGACGCGCGCTGACCAGCGGTCGTCTCGCAAGGGGTGCGGCGTTTGCTTTTGTTCGCGACATAGGGGCAAGTCATGAAGATCCAGTCCCCCTTCACCGCCAGCGCGATTAACCTCGACGCCTACGTCTTTCTGGAAAGCGCCCGCCGGCAATTCTGGCTCTCGGTGGTTTTGCTGTTCGCGCTCGCCTTCGCGGCGGTAGGCCATTTGCGGCCGGTCGGCGAAGCGCCGCATTTGCGGCCGGTCGGCGAAGCGCCGGCGGCGGCCAAGTTAGTCCCCAGCCGCGTGGTGACGCCGACCTTCATGCCGACGCCGGCCGCGCGCACGCCGCTGCCGTGGGGCGCGCGCGTTCGCATTGCGTGAGGGTCGATTACGACTCAGAGGCTAGAGCGGGCTTGGCGAAAAATCCGCAAAGGGACCGGGGAACGGCCGGGGTTGCCGCGCGCAGCGCTCGCACGCGCCTTGTGTCGACGATGACCGGCGCGGCGTCGCAAAGCGGCTGCTAGGCCGCGCGGTCCACGATGACATGATCGAGAAGCTTGCGCACTTCCTCGGCGCGCCGGCCCGCAGCGCAGGTTATGCGTCGGCTGGACCCGGTCCGCCGAGGTCGAAATGTCGACGGCGGGGTTCATAGTGATCGTCAGTACGTGAGCCATCCCCTTCGCCGATCCTGTTCGGCCATCCTTTCCCTCTGGCGCGCTAGCTCGCCGTTTCCGCTTCGCGCACCATGGCGATCGTGCGCAGCAGGCTTGATGGGTTCACGCTCATCGAATCGATGCCGAGCTTCGCCGGGAAGCGGGCGATCTCCGGATCGTTGGCCGGCGCCTCGCCGCATAAGCCCACCTTCCGGTGGTTGCGCTTGGCTCCGGCGACCGCGAGGCGCGACATCTCTGGGAGCCTCGTCCAGACAGATGCCGTCGAACCGCCGGACGGAACTCGAAGCGTCATGCGCCATCGCCCCCTTTGTTAGATCGCCCGACGATCCCGACGAGACGCCGTTTGCTTTAGACGGGCATTAATTTGCGTCAGCCTCGAGCGGCCGCATCGATGCGGACGGTCTCGGGGAAACTTGGCTTCGCGCCGTTCGGCGGGCGGTTCGCCTTCGCTCCGCGTAGATCTGCATTTTCGGGTCCGGCGGGTCCGGCTCGCTCTTGCGCCGGCCGACGCCGCGCCCTAATGGCAAGGGGAAGAAGAGTTCCGCGCGCGGGCTCGATCGGGGAGACGGACACGCATGTCGCACAAGATTCTTATCGCGCAGGGTGGCGGGCCGACGGCTGTCATCAATCAATCGCTGGCCGGCGTCGCTCTCGAAGCGCGGCGCTTTTCTTCCATTTCGCGCGTCTACGGCGCGGCGCGCGGCGTGCGCGGCATCATCGAGGAAGATTTGTTCGACCTCAGCCAGGAAACCACCGCCAATCTCGAGGCGGTCGCGGCCACGCCCGCCGCGGCGCTCGGCTCGACGCGCGACAAGCCCGATCTCAAGTATTGCCAGGAGATCTTCAAGGTTCTCAAAGCGCACGAAATCGACACGTTCTGCTACATCGGCGGCAACGATTCCTCGGACACGGTGCGCATCGTCGCCGAGGAGGCGCAAAAGGGCGGCCACGCGCTGCGCGCGATCCACATCCCCAAGACGATCGACAACGATCTCGTCGGCTTCGATCACACGCCGGGCTTTCCCTCGGCGGCGCGCTTCGTCGCGCAGGCCTTCATGGGCGCCAATCTCGACAATGCCGCGCTGAAGGGCGTCTATTGCGCCGTCGTCATGGGCCGCCACGCCGGCTTCCTCACCGCGGCCTCGGCTCTCGCGCGGAAATACCCGGACGACGGCCCGCATCTCATTTATCTGCCCGAGCGCGCCTTCGTCGTCGACAAGTTCCTCGCCGACGTCAAGGCGACCTACGAGAAGCACGGCCGCTGCGTGATCGCCGCCTCTGAAGGCATCCATGACGAGAACGGCGCGGCGATCATCACCAAGCTCGCCGGCGCGGTGGAGAAGGATGCGCACGGCAACGTGCAGCTTTCCGGCACCGGGGCGCTCGCCGATCTCCTGTGCGAGGAAGTCAAGACCAAGCTCGGCATCAAGCGCGTGCGCGGCGACACCTTCGGCTATCTCCAGCGCTCCTTCGTCGGCTGCGTCTCCGACGTCGACAGCAAAGAGGCGCGCGAAGTCGGCGAGAAGGCGGTGCAATACGCGGTCTGGGGCGACAAGAACGGCTCGGTCGCGATCCGCCGCGTCGCCGATTACGCCGTCGACTATCCCCTCATCGCGCTCGAAGAGGTGGCCGGCAAGACGCGGGTGATGGAGGACGAATTCATCGCGCATGCGCGCGCCGACGTGACGGCCAAGTTCTTCGACTATTTGCGGCCGCTCATCGGCGCGGGGCTGCCCGAAGTCTCGCGGCTGCGCGCGGGCAAGGTGGCCAAGGTATTGTAGGCGCGGCGGCTGGCCGCGCTCCTCTTGCCGCTTCGACATGGGCGGAACGACGCGCTCACGCGCCGGACGCGATCGGCGATCGCGTCTGTCAAGAGAGCGGCGGCGGGAAATCTGCCTCCGGTCCTGAGCGGGCGCGAAAGGCCGAGGGCGTCACTTGCGCGCGGCGCCGAGCCGCAAGAGGCGCAACGCGGGCTTTGCGGTGAGGCCCTGAACCAGAACCGAGAACGCGACGACGCCGAACGCGGCGACGAGGATTTCGTCGCGGTAAGGCGCGGCGGGCGGCAACGAGAGGGCGAGCGCGAGCGCCAGCGCGCCGCGCAGTCCGCCCCACCAGAGAAAATGCTGCTCGGGCCAGGAAAGCGCCCAGCGCGAGCGCGCGAACAGGAACGAGACGGGATAGACGGCCGCCGCCCGGCCGGCCAGCGCCAGCGCGACGACGACGGCGAGCGCGCCGAACGAGCGCGTCGGCGTGGCGCCCAGCGCCAGGCCGATCAGCAGGAACACTAGCGAATTGGCGACGAAGGCGGCGAACTCCCAGAACGCGACGACGAAGGCGCGCCCCTGGGAGGATAGCGCAAAGCGATCCGACTCGTCCGCGAGCACGCCGAGATTGCCCATGAGGAGCCCGGCCGAGACGGTGGCGAGCACGCCCGAAGCGCCGATGCGCTCGGCCATGAGGAACGAGCCGTAGGCGGCAACCGCGGTCAGCGCGGTCTCGACGAGATGGTCATTGGTGCGCCCGGCGAGCAGGATCGCCACTCCCGCGACGGCGAGGCCGACGGCGACTCCGCCGCCGCCGATGAGAAGCGCCTGGCCGAGAACGCCGAGCGGCGTCGGCGCGCTCGCCGTCCCGCCGAGCGAGGCGACGACGAGCGTGAACAGCAGCGCCGCGACGCCGTCGTTGATCAGGCTCTCGCTCTCGGTGATCAGCCGCAGGCGGCCTTTGACGCCGGTCTCGCGCAGCAGCGCGATGACGGCGATCGGGTCGGTGGCGGCGATGAGCGCGCCGAAGGCGAGCGCCGGCCCGGCGGGCCAGCCGAGCAGCGTCGTCAATCCCGCCGCGACGACCGCTGCGCAAAGAACGACGCCGAACGTGGCGAGCGCGAGAACGGGCGGCAGCTCGCGCTTGAGTTCGCTCCAGGGAATGGCGATCGCGGCCTCGAACAGCAGCGGCGGCAGGATCTCGTCGAATATGACGTCGTGCGTCAGCGTCACGCCCGCGTCGGCGTGCGTCAGCGCCAAGGCGAGACCGGTCAGAACGAGCCCGACGGTGTAGGGCAGGCGCAGCCGCCGCGCTAGAATCGCCACCACCATGGCGACGCCGAGCAATTCGATCGTTCGTCCGAGCACGAGGTCCATGCGCCAATGTAGCCGGACGCCGGCGAAAGCGGAACGGCGGCCGGAGACGATTCGGCGCTTCGCGGCGTCGCAGGAATATCGCAATGTCTTGCGAATCTCGGGTTGGAAAGGATGGCGGGCGATGGATCGAACGAAATGGAGCGCCGTCGACGCCTATATCGTCGAGAAGATCGGCGCGTCGGACGCCGGATTGGAGGCGGCGCTCGCGGCGAACGCCGCGGCGGGCCTGCCGGCGATCGACGTTTCGCCGCCGCAAGGCAAGCTGCTCTATCTGCTGGCGCGGATGGCGCGGACGCGCAAGGCGCTGGAAATCGGAACTCTGGGCGGCTATTCGACGATCTGGCTCGCCCGCGCCCTGCCGTTGGACGGTTTCGTCGTGACGCTCGAGGCCGTTCCCAAGCACGCCGAGGTCGCCCGCGACAACATCCGGCGCGCCGGGCTTTCCGGGCAGGTGCGCCTGCGCGTCGGCCCGGCGTTGGAATCCCTGCCGCGCATCGCGGAGGAAGGGATCGGCCCGTTCGATCTCGTCTTCATCGACGCCGACAAGCCGTGCAACCCGGACTATCTCGCGTGGGCGCTAAGGCTGGTGCGGCCCGGCGCGGTGATCGTATGCGACAACGTCGTGCGCGAGGGCGCCGTCGTCGATCGCACGAGCAAGGATCCGAGCGTTCAAGGGACCCAGCGCATGTTCGACATGATCGCGAAGGAGCCGCGTCTGAGCGCGACCGCGATCCCGACCGTCGGCGCCAAAGGCTGGGACGGCTTCGTCATCGCCATCGTCGATCGAACCTGAATCCCGGCGGGCGTTGCCGCTTCGCCTATTCCGACGCGAACAACGGCGCGCCGGCCAGCAGGAATCGTTCGGGATCCACGGGCTCGCCGTCGACGCGCACTTCATAATGCAGATGCGGGCCGGTCGAGCGACCGGTCGAGCCGAGGCGGCCGAGAACCGCGCCCGCCTTCACTTCCTGGCCTTCCTCGACAAGAACTTCGGACATGTGGCCGTAGCGGGTGGCCAGGCCATTGCCGTGATCGATTTCCACCATATTGCCGTAGCCGCCCATCGGCCCGGCGTGGACGACGCGGCCGCCCGCCGTGGCGTGGATTTCCGCGCCGTAGTCCTGCACCAGGTCGACGCCGGGATGCAGGGCGAGGCGGCCGAGGAACGGATCGCGCCGATAACCGAACGGCGAAGTGACCTCCGCTTCGCCGATCAG
>JBEKAL010000235.1:0-6263 GCA_050015935.1 Roseiarcus sp. | reverse complement strand
GCAATTGCTTCCCTATCTGCCGCGCGTCATCGGCGTCGTCACCTCGCCGACGGGGGCGGTGATCCGCGACATTCTGCATCGCCTCTCCGATCGCTTTCCCGTCCACGTGCTGGTGTGGCCGGTGCGCGTGCAGGGGGAGACCTCGGCGGCGGAGGTCGCGCAGGCGATCCGCGGCTTCAACGCCCTCGCGCCGGACGGCGCGGTTCCTCGGCCCGACCTTCTCATCGTCGCGCGCGGCGGCGGCTCGCTCGAGGACCTCTGGGGCTTCAACGAAGAAATCGTGGTGCGCGCCGCGGCGGAGAGCGAAATCCCGCTGATCGCGGCGGTCGGCCACGAGACCGACTGGACATTGATCGATTACGCCGCCGACGTGCGCGCGCCGACGCCGACCGCCGCGGCGGAGCTCAGCGTGCCGGTGCGCGCCGAACTCCTGGCGAATCTCGCCGATCTCGACGGGCGGCTGCGGCGCGCGGCGCTGCGCCTTGGCGAACGCCGGCGCTCCGAGCTGCGCGCGCTCGCGCGCGCGCTGCCGTCGGGCGAGGCGCTCCTCGCCGTGCCCCGCCAGCGGCTCGATTCGGCGCTCGCGGCGCTGCGGGCGCGCTCGCGCGAGGCCTTCGACGCGCGCTCGCTCGCCATCGCGTTGCTGTCGCGCCGCCTCGCCCGCCAATCGCCGCGCGCGCGGGTGGCGGGCATGCGCGAGCGCCACCGCGGCCTCGCCCAGCGGTTGAGGCGAGCCGGCGGCGCGGTGACGACGCGCCCGAGGGAAGCGCTGCGGCAGGCCGCGAGCGATTTTTCGCGCGAAGCGCGGCGCGAAAGGCGGGGGCGCGAGGAGCGCCTCGCGGCCGCCGTCCGGCGCCTCGGCGCCTTGACGCTCGTCGAAGCGCGGCGAGCGGGGGAGCTGTCGCACATGCTTGTCCAGGTCGAGGCCCGGCTGCGCCGCGGCTTCGCCGAGGCGCAGCAGCGGCGGCTGACGCGCCTGGCGGCGGCGGCGCAGGTGTTGAACGCGGTCAGCTATCGCAGCGTGCTCGCGCGCGGCTTCGCCCTCGTGCGCGACGCCGCCGGCGCGCCGCTGCGCCGCGCGGCCGCGATCGCGGCCCATCAGCCGCTGCGCATCGAATTCGCCGACGGCGAAATCGCCGCGACGGCCGACGGGCCAGCCGGCGGATCTCCGGCCCGCCGCGCCAGGGCGCGCGGGCGCAAGGACGAGCAGGGGTCGCTGTTTTAGCCCGGCCGTCAGATCGCCGCCCCGATCCGCGATTCGCCGCGCCCTCCCTGATCGTGCGGCGACCAGCGCGCCGCGGGCGCGATTTCGCCTGCCTGCCGACGGCCGCTCTCCGCGCGCGAAGCGCGGCCCGCGAGCCAGACCGGCAGAAACGCGCCGAGCCAGTTCGCGACGCCGCGGTCGTGCTGGAACCAGCCATCGAGCTGCCCTTGGCGCGGCTGCGCGCCGGGCCGGCTCAGGCGCTCGTGTCCACGCGTCGTCCAGCGACACATCATGGCGTAGGTCACCTCGGGGTGAAACTGCAACGCAATCGCCTCGGCGCCGAAGGAAAAGGCCTGGTTGGGGAAATCCGCGCCGCCGCTCGCCAGCAGCTCGGCGCCGCGGGGCAGATCGAAGCCGTCGAAATGCCAGTGATAGACGTGACGGGGAAACGGCGCCGCGCACAGGCGGTCGGCCGCGGGCGTCGGCGCGATCGGGCGATAGCCGACTTCGCCGCGACGGTCGGGATAGCTGAACACGCGCGCCCCGAGCTGACGGGCCAGAAATTGCGCGCCCAGGCAGATGCCGAGCAGCGGCTTTTGTTCGCGCAAGGGAACCGCCAGCCAGTCGATTTCGCGCTTGATCCAGTCGTGGTCGTCGTTGGCGCTCACCGGCCCGCCGAACACCATCACGCCGTCGTGGTCGGCGAGCGTTCTGGGCAAGGGCTCGTCGAGGCTCGGGCGGCGGATGTCGAGCCGGGCGCCGAGCGCATCGAGGACGGCACCGACGCGCCCCGGCGTCGAATGACCCTGATGGAGGATCAAGAGAACCTTCTTGCCCCCGACGCGCTCGTTCATCGCCATGCTCCAAAACCGCGAACCGAAGGCCCCTCGCGCCCTCGCCCGCGAATCGACCCATTGTCTATCAACTCTTGCGCCGTTTGGTTAACGGGGCAGGGCGGCTTCCGATCTCGCCGCGGCGCCCGTCTCAGCGCTCGACCGTCAGCGCGATGCCCATGCCGCCGCCGATGCACAGCGTCGCCAGGCCCTTCTTGGCGTCGCGGCGCGCCATTTCGTGGAGCAACGTGACCAGCACGCGCGCGCCCGAGGCGCCGATGGGGTGGCCGAGCGCGATCGCGCCGCCGTTGACGTTGACGATGGCGGGATCCCAGCCCATGTCCTTGTTGACGGCGAGCGCCTGAGCGGCGAAGGCTTCGTTCGCCTCGATCAGATCGAGGTCCTTGACCGTCCAGCCCGCGCGCGCCAGCGCCTTGCGGGAAGCGGGAATCGCGCCCGTGCCCATGATCGCCGGGTCGACGCCCGCCGTCGCCCAGGAGGCGATTCGGGCGAGCGGCGTCAGATTGCGGCGCTCGGCCTCGGCGGCGGTCATGACGACGAGCGCCGCCGCGCCGTCGTTGACGCCGGAGGCGTTGCCCGCCGTGACCGTGCCCTCTTTGGCGAAGGCGGGGCGGAGCTTGGCGAGCGCTTCGTATGTCGTGCCGGGGCGGATGAACTCGTCGTCGGCGACGACGACGTCGCCCTTCCGGGTCGAAACCCTGAACGGCGCGATCTCGTCCTTGAAGCGGCCGGCCTTTTGCGCCGCCTCGGCCTTGTTCTGCGATCCGGCGGCGAAGCGGTCCTGCTCTTCGCGGCTGATCTGCCATTTGGCGGCGATGTTCTCGGCGGTCACCCCCATGTGGCAGCCATGGAACGCGTCGATCAGTCCGTCCTTCAGCATCGTGTCGAGAAGCCTTATTTCGCCCATCTTGACGCCGTTGCGCAGGCGCGCGGCGTGAGGCGCCAGCGACATCGATTCCTGCCCGCCGGCGACGACGATGCCGGCGTCGCCGTTGGCGATCTGCTGCACGCCGAGCGCGACGGCGCGCAGACCGCTGCCGCACAATTGGTTGACGCCAAAGGCGGTCTTTTCCCGGGGAACGCCGGCTTTCATCGCGGCCTGGCGCGCGGGATTCTGCCCTTGCGCCGCGCAGAGAATCTGCCCGAGAATGACTTCGTCGACCTCCGCGGCCTCGACGCGCGCCGCCCTGAGCGCGGCTTTGATCGCCGCGGCGCCCAATTCGTGCGCAGGCGTATCGGCGAAGGCGCCGTTGAACGAACCGACGGCGGTTCTCTTCGCGCCGGCGACGACGATTTCCGATACCGACATGAGGCGCCCCTCAAAGAAAACCACGAGGGCGCTGAAATTAGCCTCGACGCCGTTCGCTTTGCAATTCTTCCGCACGAACGGCGTCGGGCGACGCCGAGCGGATTTCGACGAATTTGGGCCTATCTTACCAAAATGTCACGGCCCGGCGATTGCCGCGCTGCAAAAATTTGTTCCGAGGACGCCAAAAAGAGCCTATCCTACCTGCGTCCGGCAAGGGCGAGCGTTGAGTCGCGACGGTAAGACGATGTCGAATCGAACCACGCCGACCACTATCAAGAAATACGCGAACCGGCGTCTCTACAACACCGCTTCCAGCGCTTACGTGACGCTCGCCGATTTGGCCAAAATGGTTAAGACCGGCGAAGATTTCGTCGTTTACGACGCCAAGACCAGCGAGGAGATCACGCGCTCGGTTCTCGCGCAAATCATAATCGAGCAGGAAGGAATCGAGGGTCAATCTTTGTTGCCTATCACCTTTCTACGTCAGCTCATCCGGTTCTACGGCGACAGCGTTCAGGCGTTGCTGCCGAGCTATCTCGAATACTCGATGGAGCAGTTCAACGGCGAGAAGCAGGCGATGCGCGAGGCGGCGAGCCGCGCGTTCGGCCAGGGCCCATTCTCCGCTTCGGCGTTCAGCGCGCTCCAGGAAATGACGCGAAAGAACCTTGCCGCCTTTACGCAAGCCTTGGGCCTTTTCGCCCCGTTTGCCGGCGGCGCGGGACAACCGGCGGAATCCGAGAAGGCGGAGACGCCCGTGGCGAACGCCGATATCGACGAACTGAGGACGCAGCTGACGGAGATGCGGCGCCGTCTCGACAGCCTTGCCGAAAAAGGCTGACCGCATTCCGAGCGCGCCTGCCTACGCCCCGCCCAACGCTAGTCGGGGTTCGGCGGCGCGCGGTTCGTGGATTTCCGGGCGGCCGAGGAAATGCCCCTGGAGATAGTCGATTTCCCATTCGCTGAGCAGCCGGCGCGCTTCGGCGTTCTCCACCCATTCGGCGACGGTTTCGATGCCGAGATGGCGCGCGAGTTCGGCGAGGGTGCGCACGAAGAACCGATCGTCGACAGAGCGCGCGACGTTCTGCACGAACGCGCCGTCGATTTTGACGATGTCGACGCCGAGGCGCCGCAAATTGCGAAACGAAGTGTGTCCGGCGCCGAAATCGTCCATCGCAATGGCGACCCCGAGCGCCTTCATGCGCCCGATAATTCGCACGGCTTCGTCGATGGGTTCGATCGCCAGCGTTTCGACGATTTCCACGATCAGTCGCTGCGCGGTTCCCGGACGGGCGCCGAGCGCCGCCTTCAGGCGATCGACCCAGTCGGGGGCGCGCAAGGTGACGACCGAAATATTGACCGCGACCCTCAGGTCGGGTTCGGCCGTCAGGCGATCGAGGGCCAGTTCCAGCACGCGCTGATCGAGCTGCGCGACGAGGCCGAGTTTTTCCGCGACCGGAAGCAAGACTTCGGGACCGACGAGGCCGCCGTCGTCCTGACGCACGCGCAGCAGCGCTTCGACAAACGCTGTCCGCGCCGCCTTGGTCGGGACTACGGGTTGGTAGGCGAGCACGATTCGGCGCTGGTTGAGCGCCGAAACGATTTCGTCGGCGATCGCGGCTTCGCGGCGTTGGGCTTCGCTCAGCGCTTGGCCCGGGGCATAGAGCGCATAGCGATTGGCCTCGCCGGCGGCTTGTTCGAAGGCCTCTTCGGCGCGCTGGAGAAGGCGACAGGCGTTGCGGCCGTGCCGGGGCGCGAGCGCCGCGCCGACGCGAACCGAGGCCTGCACGGCGCCGACCGCGGTTTCGAACGGCTCGGCATTGACGCGGCGCGCCAGCCTCGGCGCGGCCATCGCCAGTTGCTCGGGGCTTCCCGTCGACAGGAGAACCGCGAACTTGCCGCCCGCGTAATGCGCGACCTCGTCGATCGAGCGCACGTTCGCCCCGAGGCGACGGCCGACCGTCGCGATCACCTCGTCCGTCGCCTCATAGCCGTGTCGCCGATTGAGCTCGGCGAGGTTTTCGACGCCGACGATCAGAACGGCGAAAATCGCCCCGCCCGGCCGCGCGTGCGCGAAGCGCGATTCGAGCGCCTCGTTGAAGTTTCGCCGGCTCGCGAGCGCGCCCTCGCGTTCTCGCGACGTCGCTTCCGCCGGGCAGAAACGCGATTCTTCGTTTCGTTGCAAGACCCTGAGGACGCCGTGCGCGCGCGCCGGCCGACCGTGGGCGTCGGCGAACCAGCGACCAAAATCCTCGACGGCGCACCTCGCGCCATCCGGCCGCGCCAGGCGATAGACGATGCGATACGGCGCGCCCTCGCCCTCGTCGCGCGCCGAAGCGTTGTTGATCGCCTGAAATCGCGAGGACTCCGAGTCGGCCGTCACCAGTTCGGCGAACGCGGCGCCCGTCTTCAGGCAAGCGGCGGAAAAGGCCGCGAGCGTCTCCCCGACATTCGCGCCCCAGGACAGGCGGTCGCTGGCGATATCCCAGTCATAGACGACCGCGTTGAGGGAGCCGAGAATGGAGCGCGGATCGAGACCGCGCGACGACTCGGCGGCCGACCCATCCTGCGCCTCGCTCGACGGCGTGAACTCGCGTTCGCCCCGCGCCGGCGCTTCGCAACCGGACAAACTTTCGATGTCTTGCAAGCGATCCGTTCCCCGTTCGACGGGTCGTCGATCACGCGCGCCGCGACGACGCGCGGGCCCGCTCGCCGCCGCCTCGACAATGGGCGGAATGGGTTAAGGCAAAGTTTAGTAAGAGGGGCAAAAGTCCTGACGAGCGCCGGTTTGGCGTTTGGATTGGGGTGCGGCGGAATGACTCGGTATGATCGCGAGGGGTTCCCGAATCAGCGATTTTCTGACTCATTCGGGGAATGTCGCCGCCGCCGGACATCGACG
>JBEKAL010000234.1:0-6333 GCA_050015935.1 Roseiarcus sp. | reverse complement strand
GCTCTTCCACAGGCTCGCTCAGCAGGCCGTCGCCGTCGGACCGGCCACGTACGCCACCATCGTCGGAAATGTTGAAGACACCAGCCCGCTCGCCTAACTGGAGTGATGGGGATACCCTATTCAACTTTTTATGCCAAATTCTTGAGCCAAAACGGGATTGCCATTCCGCTGGACGATGCCATCGCCCTCTGTACGGATGTTAGAAGCGCGCTGATCTCAGCAGACATCATTGGCTTTCGGTCATTTCGGACCAATGAACGAACGATGATTAGGGAACGGATCGAGCAGGGCGATGCGTATTCGGCGTTGGGCTTCTTGTACGCGAGAGAGTTGCTGCAACAGGGCCTAATAGAAGGCTATTGGCAACAGGCTACTATTACGAGCGCTTGGATCCATCTGGACATGACGCCGTATCTCGAGAAAATACTTGATGGAGCGGACTCGATTATCGTCATTACCGGTCGCGCCGAGCTACGCGACGCATTTGGGTCGCGGGCGGGTTCGCGGTTGGAAGCTTTCATTACGGTGCCGGTGCAGGGCTTTACACCGCAATCATCAGACCAATCGCACTTTTTCAGTGCGTTTCCGATCGTCCGCCGGGAGCTTGGCCAAAAAAACCTCCGAGGCAAACTCGTCCTTGTGGGCGCGGGCTTGTTCGGCAAGGTGTACTGCCACACCGCAAAGCAGGATGGTGCCGTCGCTATCGATCTCGGAAGTGCATTCGACATCCTCGCTGGCTTAGAAACGCGTCCTGTCCACAAGTGGTACGACATCAGCGCCATGCGCTGGATATGAGTTCAAGCGATCTCCACGTGAGCCTTTGAGTTGCTTGCCAAAGTGTATAATTTCTTCTCGCGAGATCGACGGCCCTTCACGAAATCTTCGACTCCGGCGGCACCGCCGTCGCCGGCGGCGAACCGGATGCCTCCAGTTGGCTTTGCAGCGCGGCCACCTGGGCTGATCCGCCGAAGACCCTTTCATGGGACCGCACGCATGCCGAACGCAGAGGCGCTCTCATCGGAACATTCGTGTCGCAGCGAAGCTTCTGGGGATTCAAAGATCCGCGAACGGTTCTGACTTTGCCCTTTTGGCGGCAGGCGCTTCGAAACTTGAAGCTCGTAGGCACGTTTCGGCACCCGATGGCAGTGGCTAAATCGCTCTTCAATCGGGACGGTCTGCCCATCGAACAAGGCGTGCGATTGTGGCTGCGCTACAATGCGATTATCCTGGAGGAGATCATCAAGGCTCCCTTCCCCTGCGTCTGCTTCGATCTTCCTGCCGACGTCTATTTGAAGCGGCTCAAGCTGATCATTTCAAAACTCGGTCTGGGCCAAGGCCTGCCGCGGGGTTCGAGCCCCTTTTTCGAAGCTCGGCCGCGCCATTTTGACGCCCCGACGGCGGACGAGGATCTCGACCATGAGGTCCGCGCGATCTACGCGGCGCTTTGCGAGGTCTCGTTTTGCCTCGAGCGCAACGCGACGACCGCATGAGGTCTGCGTGGCTTTGCCAAACGGCCCGCTTTCGCCCTCGGGTTGGCCGTCACGCGAACTTGAAGTCGGCCTGCAAGGGCGACCCCGGCTGTTGGAACGCGGCGCGAACACGCGCGCACGGCTCGAGGGCGATGCGGTTCGCTAAACCTTCAATTTAATGGACTTCCGCCACTCACTCCCTGCCGCTCTCCCGCCGCACGGACACTGTCGCTCAACAGTCGGCCGCACCGCGCGCACAAAGACTTTGTTAGGACGTCGGCCTCAAGATCGCGGTCCGTCCGAAGAGCAGCCAGCGTTCGTATGACTCAGCCATTCCCCATTGCCGCCGAGGCGACGCCGGTCGACGCGGGATTGCGGGCTCTGTGCGGGATCGCGGCGTTCTACCGCATCGCCGCCGATCCCGCTCAGCTCGGCCGGGAATTGGCGTTGCCGAATCGACCCGCCAACGAATCCGACATCGTGCGCGCGGCGGGGATGATCGGCCTCAAGGCGCGCCGCGTCGCCGGCTTGACCGACAGTCGTCTGGCGGGGCTGCCGACGCCGGCGATCGTGCGCATGGAGAACGGCGCGTTCATGGTCCTGGGCGGGCGCAACCTGTCCGGGCTCTATCGTCTGGTCGATCCGATCAGCCACGCCGACCGGGAAATCCCGCTCGAGGCGTTGCGCGACCAGATCGGCGGCAAGGCGTTGCTCGTCGCGCGCAAGCTCGGCGGGCCGGGCGTGCATCCCTCGACCTTCGGCTTTCGCTGGTTCCTGCCGACGATCTGGCGCTATCGCCGACCGCTTGCGCATGTGCTGATCGCTTCGCTGTTCGTGCAGATTTTCGCGCTCGTGACGCCGCTGTTCTTTCAGGTCGTCGTCGACAAGGTGCTCACCCACAAGGGCTACTCGACGCTGTTCGTCCTCGTCGCCGGCATGGCCGTGATCGGTGTGTTCGACGTGGCGCTGCAGTATCTGCGCACCTACGCCCTTTCGCACACCACCAACCGCATCGACGTCGAACTCGGTCAGCGCCTGTTCGCGCATCTGTTGCGTCTGCCGCTCAGTTATTTCGAAACGCGTTCGGCCGGGCAGACGGTCGCGCGGGTGCGCGAACTCGAGACGATCCGCGCGTTCCTGACCGGCCAGGGTCTATTTTCCGCAATTGATCTCTTCTTCGCCTTCGTCTTCATCGCCGTGCTGTTCGCCTATTCCTGGAAGCTGACGCTGATCGTGCTGGCGAGCGTGCCCTTCTATCTCGGCATCGGCTTCGCGGTCCGCCCGCCGCTGCGGGAGTTCATCAAGGAGAAGTTCAATCGCGGCGCGGCGAGTCAACAATTCCTGGTCGAGGCGGTCGTCGGGGCGCATACGATCAAGGCGGCCGCGGTCGAGCCGATCATGCGCGCGCAATGGGAGGAAAAGCTCGCCGCCTATGTGCAGACGAGTTTTTCCGCGACTTTGCTGGGCGCGCGCGGACAGAACGCGATCCAATATGTCAGCAAGCTGACGACGGCGATGCTGCTGCTGTTCGGCGCCAAGGCGGTCATCGACGGCGAACTGAGCGTCGGCGCGCTCGTCGCCTTCAATATGATCGCCTCCCAGGCGGTGCAGCCGATCTTGCGCCTTTCGCAGATCTGGCAGGATTTCCAGCAAGTGCAGATTTCGATCGACCGGCTCGGCGACATTTTGAACTTTCCACCCGAACCCACTCCGCTGGCGCGCGTCGCCTTGCCGGCGCCGCGCGGCGCCATCGAATTGCGCCACGTGACGTTCCGCTACCGGCCGAACGCGCCGAACGTGCTCAGGGATCTGTCGCTCGTCATCCTCCCCGGCGAAGTCGTCGGCGTCGTCGGTCCTTCCGGCTCGGGCAAATCGACGCTGGCCAAGCTGGTCCAGCGCCTCTATTTGCCGAGCGAAGGCCAGGTGTTGCTGGACGGGGCCGATCTGAGCCAGGTCGATCCGGCGTGGCTGCGCCGGCATATCGGCGTCGTCCTGCAAGAAAGCCTGCTGTTCAACCGCACCGTCCACGAAAACATCGCTTTCGCCAATCCCGCGATGCCGCGCGCTCATGTGATCGAAGTCGCGCGGCTCGCCGGCGCCGACGAATTCATCGACAAGCTGCCCGAAGGCTACGACACGATGATCGAGGAGCGCGGCGCGAATCTTTCCGGCGGGCAGCGCCAGCGCCTCGCGATCGCGCGCGCCCTCGCCACCAATCCGCAAATGCTCATTTTCGACGAAGCCACCTCCGCGCTCGATTACGAAAGCGAGCGCCTCATCCAGCGCAACATGCGCCGGATCGTGAAGAATCGCACGGTGATGATCATCGCCCATCGGCTCGCCGCGGTGCGCGCGTGCCATCGCATCATCGGCGTGGTCGACGGGCGGATCGTCGAAGCGGGCACGCATGAGGAGCTTCTCAAACGCCCCGGCGGGTTTTACGCGCATCTGTGGGGCCTGCAGAGCCAACCGGCGGAGATCGGGGCGTGAACAAGCCGCTGCGCCCATCCGAAACCGTGAAAGCGCCGCGCCGGTCCGCGACGGGCGACAACGAGTTTCTCGCGCCTGCGCTCGAAATCCTGGAGTCGCCGCCCTCGCCCGTCCGCGTCGCTCTGATCTGGATCATCTGCGCGCTCGTCGCCGTCTCGCTCGCCTGGGCCTATTTCGGGCGCATCGACATCATCGCGGTCGCGCAGGGCAAGTTCCAACCGACGGGCCGCGTCAAAGTGATCGAGCCCCTCGAGACCGGCAAGGTCACGGCGATCTATGTCGCCAACGGCGCGCGCGTCGCCGCCGGAGACGTGCTCGTCGAGCTCGATCGCTCCTCCGCCGAGGCCGATGAACGGGAGGCGCTCGCCGGCCTCGCCTCGGCTCGCGCCGAGGCGGCGCGGCGCGCGGTCGCGATCGCCGCCGCCCAAACGCGCCAGATTGACGCCGTTCCGCCCATCGCCTGGCGGGACGACGTTCCCTCGCCGCTGCGCGAACGCGAGGAGCGCGTGCTCGCAGCCGACCTCGGGCAGCTTGCGGCGAATCTGGCTTCGCTCGAAGCGCAGCGCGCGCAAAAGCAGGCCGAGCGGGACAAACTCGCGCAAACGATCGAAACGCAAAAGAATCTGGTGGCGACCCTGCAGCAGCGCGTCGACATGCGCCAGTCGCTGGTCGAGTCCAAGTCCGGCGCCAAGGCGGCCGTCATCGACGCCATGGAGACGCTGCAATATCAGCTCACCCAACTGGCGATGCAGGAGGGCCAGCTCGCCTCGCTCAACGGCGCATTGGACGTGGCCGCCAAGGACGCCGAGAAAGCGAGCAAGAGTTTCATATCCGACAATGCGGAGAAGCTCGATGAGGCCCAACGGCAAGCCGACGACCTCGAGCAGAAGCTCGCCAAGGCGCGCGCCGCGATCGACCATCTGACGCTGCGGGCGCCGATTTCCGGAATCGTGCAGGCCTCGGCCGTCACCACGATCGGTCAAGTCGTCACCAGCGGCCAGGAGGTCATGCGCGTCGTCCCCGACGACGCCGGGCTCGAGATCGAGGTTTATGTCCTGAACAAGGACATCGGCTTCATTAAGTCCGGACAGCCGGCAGTGGTGAAGATCGAATCCTTTCCGTTCACGCAATACGGCACGATCGGCGCGCACGTGACCCGCGTTGCGCGCGACGCCATTCCCGAGCCCGACGCCGGTCTCCTCGAGGGGGACCCGGCGCGCGCGGCGAACAGCGCGACTTTCGCCGGCGCCCAGCGGACCCAGAACCTGGTCTTTCCGGTAACGCTCCAGCCCGACGCGACGACGATGCAGATCGACGGCCAGTTGTTTCAATTGACTTCGGGAATGGCGACGACCGTCGAAATCAGGACCGGAACCCGCCGCATCCTCGAATACGTCTTCTCGCCGCTCGTCGAGGTCGGAGCGAGCGCGATGCGCGAGCGGTGAACGACCGTCCGGGATATCGACATCCTCGGCGAGCGGCGACTCGGCGATGGCGAGTCGGCGTTGGATCGAGCGCGACCGCTTCTCCGATATCCCGGCCTTGAGCAGATCGCCGACCCGCTGTTGCGGCTCATGCTTGCGCTCGAGCGCTGTGGCGAGCGTCTCGTCGCAGCGGGGAACTTTGCAAAACGGCCGGCTTTCGCCCTCGGATTGGCCGGCACGCGAACTTGAAATCCGCCTGCAAGGGCGACCCCGTTTGTTGGAACGCGGCGAGCGACGCGCCCGCGATCGTGAGCGTCGCATCGCCGGTCTGAGAGACGAAAGTCGTGTCGCCGCCGCCCGTTCCCGACGAATGCGCGTCGGCGAGCAGCGTCGCCCAATCGGCGAAATCCGATGACGCCAGCGAGATCACATCGTTGTTCGGGCCCACGTCATGCGCGGCAAAATCGGTGATCGCAGCCTGCCCGAAGCCGGCGCTGAACACAAAAGCCTCGTCCGCGCCGCCGCTCCGATCGGCCGCCGTGTTCCAATTGTCGCCGCTGTCGGTCCAGATGTCCGCGGCCATCGAAACGTCTGCTGACAATCGAGGCGGCTTAGACAGGATCGCGTCGATGCTCCATCGCAATCGGGCGTCTGCGCTCGGCCGGAGCGGACCGCGGCGGATGAAACCGAACCCCCCCGCCAGCGGCGCCGTCGACGCCGGCGCTGGGCCCATCAGCTCCGTGGACGGTGAAGATGCTCACGACTTCCGCCCAGCCGATCGGGCTTCCCTAAGGTAGTTGATTTACACCCGACTTCCGCGGCTGGATAAATGATACGGTTTCCGGGCGATCAGCTCGCATTGGCGATGGGCGGCCACCAGTGGAAGCCGGCTCTGCCCTTTAGGGTTTGTCGGTCGTTGGCGAGATGAGCGCAGCGCTCGGAAATGATGG
>JBEKAL010000233.1:0-7572 GCA_050015935.1 Roseiarcus sp. | reverse complement strand
ACGCGCTGCGGGTTGGCGTCGGGCTTGTCGATCTTGTTGATCGCGACGATGATCGGCGCCTTGGCCGCCTTGGCGTGGCGGATCGCCTCGATCGTCTGCGGCATCACGCCGTCGTCGGCGGCCACGACCAGCACGACGATGTCGGTCACCTTGGCGCCGCGCGCGCGCATCGCCGTGAAGGCGGCGTGGCCGGGCGTGTCGATGAAGGTGATCTTGGCGCCGCCGGGGGCCGTAACCTGATAGGCGCCGATATGCTGGGTGATCCCGCCCGCTTCTCCGGCCACCACATTGGCGTGGCGGATGGCGTCGAGCAGCGACGTCTTGCCGTGGTCGACATGCCCCATGATGGTGACGATCGGCGGGCGCGGCTCCGGGGCGCCGTCCTCGTCGGGGCGGTCGAACAATCCCTCTTCGACATCCGATTCGGCGACGCGCTTGACGGTATGGCCCATTTCCTCGGCGATGAGCTCGGCCGTGTCCGCGTCGAGCGTGTCGGTCAAGGTGACCATTCGGCCTTGGCGCATCAACAGCTTGATGACGTCGACCGCGCGCTCGGACATGCGGTTCGCGAGTTCCTGGATGGTGATCGCCTCGGGAACGACGATTTCGCGGGAAATCTTCTCTTTCGCCTCCTGGGCGCCGTGACCTTTGAGGCGCTGCGTGCGGCGGCGAAAGGCGGCGACGGAACGCGTGCGCTCCTCCTCGCCGGCCGTGGCGCTGGCGACCGTCAAACGGCCGCGATTGCGCTGGTCGCCGCCGCGCGCCGGGCGCGGCGTCGGCAGCATGACTTTCCCCGCGGGCCCGATGACCGTCGCTCTGCGAAGGACGCGTTTGCCCTCGTCCTCGTCGGCGAGAAGGCCGAGACCCGCCGCTTTGGCCGCGCTCGGCGCGCCGCCCTGCGTCGGGGCGGCCGCGGCGGCGCCCGGTTTGCGGCTCAACGCCGCGGCGGGGCTCGCGGAGGGCTCGCCGCCGGCGAGGCGTCGGCGCGCCTCCTCCTCGGATTGTCGCTTGAAAGCGGCTTCCTGCGAACGGCGCAGTTCTTCCTCGCGTTTGCGCGCTTCGGCGGCGTCGCGCTCGGCTTTGTCGCGCGCCTCGCGCTCGCGACGCGCTTCGCTCTCCGCTTCCTGACGGTGACGGTCTTCTTCTTCTCTCGCGCGCGCGTCGACGAGCGCCCGTGCGCGGGCCTCGCGCTGCTCTTCGGTCAGCGTGCGCAACACCACGCCGGTTTTCGGCGGCGCCGGTCCGAGGACGCGGCGCTTGACCTTCTCGACGACGACCGCCTTGCTCCGCCCGTGCGAAAAGCTCTGGCGCACGGTTCCCTGCTCGACGGGCCGCTTCAGGTGCAAAGTCGCCTTCGGCGACAATGCGCCCAAAGTCTTGTCGCCGCTGTTGTTCGTTTCACTCATGCGTTTTTCCAGTGACCCCGACCTATCGATCGTTCATTCCGGCGTTTTGTCGGTCGCGCCGCTCCGGCTCGCGTCGATCGAGATCGCCGTCGTCGCCGCGCCGCTTGCCCGATATTGCGTCAAACGCGTGACCTTCACGAGAAAGGCCGCACTGGCCTCGCCCGCGTTGAGCGCTGCATGTATCACATTTGCCCTCGCCAACGCCAAATCCAACTGGCGCGAGGAGAACAGATTTATTCGGCGGACCGCATCGGCCGCTTCGCCGAAGCGCCCGCGCAGCAAACGCTCCAATTTCGACGCCCCGTCCGGCGCCCCGTCGGCGGCGTTGATCAGCCCGACGACCGCGCCCGCGCGGATCGCCGCCTCGACCTTCGCCGCGCCCGCCACGACGAGCCCGGCCTTGTTGACGATCGAGAGGAATTGCAGCGCATCGCGTTCGAGCAGGCGGTCGACTTCCTCGGCGAGTTCGGGCGCGGCGTTGACGTGCACGCGAAACCCGCGGGAAAAGGCCTGCTTCGCCGCCGCCTGGCGCACGCTGGCGAAGTCGAGCCGCGTCCACACGCCGCGCCCCGGCAGCTTGCGCCTGACGTCGGGCACGACGTCGCCGTCGCCGGACAGGGCGAAGCGCAACATCGCCTCCGGAGGCCCTTTTTGGCCGGAGACCACGCAGGTGCGCTCCGATCCGGCCTCGTCTTTCCCCTCGCCCTTGTGCAATTGAGGCTTCTCCTGGCCTATTGGGCGCGCGCTTCGGCCGCGTCGTCCGTTTCGGCGACGGGCGTCGGGGCGGGTTCCTCGACCCAGCCGGCGCGCACGCGCGCGGCCATGATCATCGCGTCCGCCTGTTCGCGCGAAACGTCGAATTCGCCGAGATAGCCGGCGTATTTCTTTTCGCCGCTCTCGCCGCGCTCCGTCCAGCCGATGAGATCGTCGGTCGCGCAATCCGCGAAATCCTCGACGGACTTGACGCCGTTTTGCCCGAGTTTGACCAGCATCGGGGTCGTCAGGCCGTCGATCGACTTGAGATCGTCGGAAACGCCGAGCGCCTTGCGCGCTTCATCTTGTTCGGCCTCCAAGCGCGCCAGATGCGCCTGCGCGCGCGCCTGGATTTCCTCGGCGGTCTCGGCGTCGAAGCCCTCGATCGAGGCCAGTTCCTGCAAATCGACATAGGCGATTTCCTCGACCTTGCGGAAACCTTCGGAGGCGAGCAATTGCGCCACGGTCTCGTCGACGTCGAGGGCGTCCATGAACGCGCCCGTCCGCTCGACGAATTCCTTTTGCCGCCGCTCGGATTCCTCGGCCTCGGTGAGGATGTCGATGTCCCAGCCCGTCAGTTGCGATGCAAGGCGCACGTTCTGCCCGCGCCGCCCGATGGCGAGCGAAAGCTGATCGTCCGGCACGACGACTTCGATGCGGGTGGAGTCCTCGTCGAGCACGACCTTCATCACCTCGGCCGGCTGCAGCGCGTTGACGATGAACGTCGCCGCGTCCGCCGACCAGGGAATGATGTCGATCTTCTCGCCCTGCAATTCGTTGACGACCGCCTGCACGCGCGAGCCGCGCATGCCCACGCACGCCCCGACCGGATCGATCGAGGAGTCGTTGGAGACGACCGCGATCTTGGCGCGCGAACCGGGATCGCGCGCCACCGACTTCACTTCGACGATGCCGTCGTAGATTTCCGGCACTTCCTGCGCGAACAGCTTGGCGGTGAATTGCGGATGCGTGCGCGAGAGGAAGATCTGCGGCCCCCGCACCTCGCGACGCACGTCGTAGACATAGGCGCGGACGCGATCGCCGGGGCGGAACATTTCGCGCGGGATCAATTCGTCGCGGCGCACCACCGCCTCGCCGGCTCCGGAGCTGCCGAGGTCGACGACGACGTTGCCGTATTCGACGCGCTTGACCTGGCCGTTGATGACTTCGCCGATGCGGTCCTTATAGACATCGTATTGCTTGTCGCGCTCGGCCTCGCGAATTTTCTGCACCAGCACCTGCTTGGAGGCCTGGGCGGGAATGCGGCCGTAGTCGAACGGCGGCAGCGACTCGGCGATCCAGTCGCCGATCTGCGCCGACGGGTTCTTCTTGTGCGCGTCCGCCAGCGTGATCTGCGTCGCGTCGTTGTCGATCTGGTCGACGACCAGAAGCAGGCGGGAGAAGTGGATTTCGCCGGTCTTGGGGTTGATCTCGGCGCGCACCTCCGTCTCCTGGCCATAGCGCGAGCGCGCGGCCTTCTGCATCGCGTCCTCCATCGAGGCGAGCACGATCGACCGATCGATCGATTTCTCGCGTGCGACGGCGTCGACAATCTGCAAGAGTTCAAGTCTGTTGGCGCTGACGGCCATCGTCTTCTCCTTACGATCTGGCTCGCGACGCGTTTCTCGCGCCGGAGCCGCAGCGTTCTCTCAAGTCTCTTCGTTCGGCCTCTTCGGCGAGGTCTTCGACGGGCGAGGCTTCGGCGAAGCGCCGCCGCGCGCCGCCCTGGCCTCTTTCTGCGCGGCTTTTTCCCGTCTCAGCGTCGCGCGGATCAAGTCCTCGGTGAGCACCAGACGCGCCTCGGCCATGTCTTTGACGCCGAGATCGACGCTCGATTCGGCGCCGTTCTCCGCGCCGGGCAGGCGAAGGCGCGCGCACGGCGCCGAGTCGACCCACGCGACCGCCTCGATCCGCCCGCGGAAGCGCTTGCGCCCATTCACGGGAATCGCCATCTCGATACGCGCTTCGCAGCCGATCGCGCGGCGAAAATCCGATTCGCGCACCAGCGGCCGGTCGATGCCCGGCGACGAGATTTCCAGCCGGTAGGCCTGGCTCATCGGCTCCTCGAGGTCGAACACCGGCGACAACGCCTGGCTCGCGCGTTCGCAATCGCCGATCGACATGGTCCCGTCCGGACGCTCGGCCATGATCTGCACCGTCGCGCCCTGGGCCGCGGAAACCTTCACCCGGACGACGCGCAGTCCGAGATCGCGCAGCACCGGCTCGGCGATGCGCGCGATGCGCCGCGCGAGGCCGACGTCGTCGATGAGGCGCGCCTCGAAGAGCCCTTCGTCGGGCGCGGTCGCGGTTAGCGGAAGAGACGGTCCGTCCATGATCCTTGCGGTAATAAAAAAGAGCGGGTCCCGGCCGGGGCCCACTCTCAATGCTTCTCTTCATCCGGTCGACGAAGAGCTATGAGATTGCGTACGGCGGTCTATATAGGCGAGGCGCCGCGCCAATGCAACAAAAAAACTTGCCCCGGTTGCCCTTCCCACAAGGGCCGGTTACGTTTGAAGCCGATAACGCCAGGTGAGAACTGCACGATGCGGGTCGTTCCGTCGAAGCCGTCAATCCGGTTTTTGATCCTTGTCGCGTTGCTCGGAGCGGGATCGCTGATTTCGCCGATCGAACGTGTGCGCGCTCAGTCGGCGGGTCCCTTCGCCGGCCTATCGGGGTCGTGGACCGGCGGCGGCTCCATCAGGTTGTCGAGCGGCGCCGTCGAACGCCTGACGTGCCGGGCAAACTATGTTCCCGGCGGCGGCGGCGACACGCTGGAGCAAAATCTCCGATGCGCGAGCCAAAGCTACAATTTCAAATTGCAGATTGATCTTGCCAACAATGGCGGCGCGATTTTGGGAAGCTGGAACGAGCTCACGCGCAGAGTCCAGGGCGGGATTTCAGGGCATGGCTCGAAAGGCCTCATCCAGGCGACTGTGAGAGGTCAAGCGTTTTCCGCCGACGTCACCGTCGTGACCCGCGGCGCGCAACAGTCCGTCAATATTCGCGCGCCGAGCGGCGACCTCGCGATGGTCTCGATTGATCTCCATCGCGGACGCTGAGTCCGTCCGCCGCGGAAATCGAAATAGGCGCATCGCCATAGACGCCGCCGCGCGGCCTCGGCGATCGGCGGCGCCCGTCCCAAATGGGACGAGCGCCCCTGCGCATGTGAAATTGCCGGCGCGTTCGCGCGCCTGTAGGGTGGCGCCGCGGAGCGCCCGAAGCGGCGCGGGAGACGACTGCCGATGCTCGAACAGGAGAATCAGGACCGCGCGGTCCGCGTTTGGTTTCGTTTTCTTCGCCTGGAGAGCCGACTGCAACTCGCGGTCGCCGAGCGGCTGCGCGAAATCGGGCTTTCGGTTCCCCAATGCGACGTTCTGACGACGCTGAGCGAGGCGGAAGGGATCAGTCAGCAGGAACTCGCCAAGCGCCTCTATGTGACCAAGGGCAACATTTCGGGCCTGTTGGACCGGCTCGAGCGCGCCGGCCTCGTCGAGCGGCGCTCCACCGCCGCCGACCGCCGCCAACACGCGATCTATCTGACCGCGCCGGGGCGCGAATCGGCGGGAAAGGCCATCGCCGTGCAGCACGCGCTGATCGCCGCGACGCTGGGCAAACTGCCGCCCGAAAAACTCAGGGCTTTCGAGGACCTGCTGATCGCCACGCGCGATCTCGCGCGCGCTCAGTTCGAGCGCGCACGCTCGAGCGCCGACAAACGCCCAGAGCCCGCCGCCCGCGCGGGCGCCTGACCGGGCGCGGCGGGGCGACGTCCTCGACCGATCGCCCGTCCCCATCGATTGCGGCGCGCGCGCCGCGGCGTTATGGAGGCGTCGGCCTCCTGCAGGAGAGCGGTCCTTGAGCCCAGCCAAATCGACCCGTTCAGCGCCTCCGACCTGGACGCTCGCCATCGCGATCGCGGCGATCGCGCTCGTCGGCTTGGGGATTTGGATCGCGGCGACGCCGGCGCGCAATCCGGGCGCGCTGATCGGCGGGCCGTTCTCGCTGCAGACCGGCGACGGCAAAACGCTGACCGACGCCGACATGAAGGGCCGGCCCTTCCTCGTCTATTTCGGCTACACTCACTGTCCCGACGTTTGCCCGACGACGCTCGCGCAAATCTCCGTCGTGCTGCGCCGCCTGCCGGACAAGCCCATCAGGGCGCTGTTCGTCACCGTCGATCCCGAGCGCGACACCCCGGCCGTGATGGCCGATTACGTCGGCAGCTTCGATTCGCGCGTCGTCGGCCTTTCCGGAAGCCCGGCTGAAATCGCCGCGGTCGAGAAGGCCTATCGCGTCTATGCGCGCAAAGGGCCGCCGCAGGCCAACGGCGACTATTCGATGGACCATTCCTCGGTGGTCTATCTCATGGACGCCAACGGCGCCTTCGTCGAGGCGCTCAATCTCGAACGCCCGCCGGAGGAAGTGGCGAAGGAATTGACGGGCTATTTGTGAGCGGCTTAACGGGCCCGCATTCCGCGCCGCGAGACCCTCGCCGTCAATCCATCCGCATCGCGACGCCCGCGGCCGCCATGCGCTCCTTGGCTTGGCGGATGGTGAATTCGCCGAAGTGGAAGATCGAGGCCGCGAGCACCGCGCTGGCGTGGCCTTCGAGCACGCCGGCGACGAGGTGGTCGAGGGTCCCGACCCCGCCCGAGGCGATGACGGGAATCGTCACCGCGTCGGCGACGGCGCGGGTCAGGGCGATGTCGAAGCCGGCCTTGGAGCCGTCGCGGTCCATCGAGGTGAGCAGGATTTCGCCGGCGCCGAGCGCGGCGACTTCGCGCGCGTAATCGACGGCGTCGATCCCGGTCGGGCGGCGCCCGCCGTGGGTGAAGATCTCCCAGCGCGGCGGCTCGCCGGCTTTCGAGACCTGCTTGGCGTCGATGGCGACGACGATGCACTGGGCGCCGAATTTTTCCGCCGCGGCGCGCACGATCCGCCGGTCGGCGACGGCGGCCGAATTGATCGAGACCTTGTCGGCGCCGGCGAGCAGGAGATTGCGGATGTCCTCGAGCGCGCGCACCCCGCCCCCGACGGTGAGCGGCATGAAGCAGACTTCGGCCGTGCGCCGGACGACGTCGATCAGCGTGCCGCGATTCTCGTGGCTCGCCGTGATGTCGAGGAAGCACAGTTCATCGGCGCCCGCCTCGTCGTAGGCGATCGCGCATTCCACCGGATCGCCGGCGTCGCGCAGATCGACGAATTGGACGCCCTTGACGACGCGGCCGTCCTTGACGTCGAGGCAGGGGATGAGACGGGATTTAAGCATATAGGGTATCCCCATCACTCCAGTTAGGCGAGCGGGCTGGTGTCTTCAACGTTTCCGACGATGGTGGCGTACGTGGCCGGTCCGACGGCGACGGCCTGCTGAGCGAGCCTGTGGAAGAGCAAGCCCCTTGCTTTTGACCGGCGGCGG
>JBEKAL010000232.1:0-6392 GCA_050015935.1 Roseiarcus sp. | reverse complement strand
TCGGCCGGCTTCGGCGCGCTCGCGATGCTGATGATCTTCGGCTATGAATTCAGTCTCATCGCTTTGATCGGCACGATCCTATTGATCGGCATCGTCAAGAAGAACGGCATCATGATGGTCGATTTCGCCATCACGGCCGAGCGCGACGAGCATTTGTCGACGGAGCAATCGATCAGGAAGGCGGCGCTCCTGCGCTTCCGCCCGATCATGATGACCACGATGGCCGCGATGCTCGCCGGCGTGCCGCTGATGCTCGGACAAGGCACCGGCTCGGAACTGCGCCAACCGCTCGGCTACGCGATGGTCGGCGGGCTGATCGTCAGCCAGGCCCTGACCTTGTTCACGACGCCGGTCATCTATCTCTATCTCGATCGCCTCTCGCACTGGCTTTCCGGCTCGGCCAAGCGTTCGACAATCGACGAACCGCTCGAAGCTCTCGAAATTCCCCAATTGGACGAGCCCAGACCACGGGCCGCCGAATAGGCGCCTCTCTCGGCGGCAACCCTGGACCGTCAACCGCGGCGATCGCGAACGCTCGGGTCGGGTCCGGCGGCGCAGATTGCCGCCAAGCGGCGAACGACGTCGCCTTCCGAGGCGGTGATGCGATGAAAGAGCTTCCGTTATCCCAGGTCTATCAGTTGCTCGAGCCCGGACCGGTCGTCTTGCTGACGACCGCCCACAGGGGCCGCAACAATATCATGACCCTATCGTGGCACATGATGGTCGAATTCACGCCGCCGCTCGTCGCCTGTGTCGTCAGCAGCGCCAATTTCAGTTTTGTCGCGCTTCGCGCGACAAGAGAATGCGTCATCGCGATCCCCGCGTTGGCGTTGGCGCCCAAGGTCGTGAAGATCGGCAATTGCTCGGGGCGCGCAATCGATAAATTCAAGAAATTCGGGCTGACGGCGGCTTCCGCCCAGCGCGTGGCGGCGCCTCTGGTGATCGAGTGCTTCGCCAATCTCGAATGCAGGGTGGCGGATGCGCGCCTCGTCAACAAGCACAACCTCTTCGTCCTCGAGGTGTTGCAAGCGTGGACGGATCCGGCGCAGCAGGACGCCAAGACGATCCACCATCGCGGCTACGGCGCATTCGTGGTCGATGGCGAAACGATCAAGCTGAAATCGAAAAAGCCGTAGCTCGTCATCAAAGAATTCGAGCGCGAAAGCGCGCTGTTGGGGTGAAGGTCGCGATCGTGCGTCGGCGGCTCCTGCCGGGCGTTTTCATCGGCAGGGAAAACACGGACGACATTCTGCGACCCGACATCTGAAATTGCGGCCCTCGCGCCGGGGCGGTAATATGCAAATCGGCCACTTGCCGCCGACAGGGAGGGGCCGATGGTCGAGAGGTCCCGATGGGAAGCGCCGCCGCCCGATGAGCCGAAGTGCGAGGATTTCGGCTTCGACCTGAATCGCGCCCTCGAATCTGTCGTAGCGCTTCGGTCGGAGATTCCAGAGGACGGCTTCACCGCCTCGACGCTCGGCGCCAAGCGGGCGGGAAGCGGTGTGGTTATTCGCGAGAATGGGCTCGTGCTCACCATCGGCTATCTCATCACCGAAGCGGAGAGCGTTTGGCTCACCAGCGCCGACGGTCGTCTCGTCCCCGCCCACGCGCTCGCCGTCGATCAGGAAACCGGCTTCGGCTTGGTGCAGGCCCTGGACCGGCTCGGCCTGCCGGCGCTGGACCTCGGCCGATCGAGCGAGGCCAAGCCCGGCGATCCCGTGATCATCGCGGCCGGCGGGCGCAAGCAATTCTTGCGCGCGAATATCGTCGGCAAGCATGAATTCGCGGGCTATTGGGAGTATCTCTTGCAAGAGGCGATCTTCACCGCGCCTGCTCATCCTTTCTGGGGCGGCGCAGGGCTCATAGGCCCGGACGGCAAGCTTCTGGGAGTAGGCTCGCTCCATGTCGAGCAGGTGACGGAGCAAGGCCAACAGCGCGACGTCAACATGATCGTGCCAATCGATCTGCTGGCGCCGATCTTGGACGATCTGCTCAGCTTTGGCCGAATCGACAAACCGCCACGGCCCTGGCTCGGCGTTTATTCGACCGAGAGCGAAGGCAGGATCGTTATCGCCGGCGTTGCCGAACGCGGGCCGGCCGCCGCCGCTGGCGTGCGCCGGGGCGACATTGTTTCCGCCGTGGGAGGTTCGAGCGTCGTAAGCCTGGGGGATTTTTATCGCAAGGTTTGGAGCTGCGGTCCTGCGGGCGCCGAGATCCCCATCGAGGTCGTACGCGACGAACTCAGCGTTTGGCTGCGCATCCGGTCGACCGATCGCAGCGGCTATTTCAAGAAGCCGCGCCTGCATTGATCCGAGCCGTGAGGGCTCGCAGCAAAAAAATGCGACGGCCGCTTTGAGGTCGCGCGCGGTTGCGACGACGATCACAATGAGGTAGCGCTGCCGCACCCGTTGGCTGCTTGGTCCGGCGACGCTGTGCGATTTGAGGTTCCGGTTTGACGCGCGTCCTAATCATCACCGATGCGTGGCTGCCGCAGGTCAATGGCGTCGTACGTTCGATCGAAGCCCTGTTGCAAGAGGCGCCGTCTCTCGAAATCGAGATCAAAGTTCTGACCTCGGTCGGATTTTGCACGGTGCCGATTCCGACCTATCGCGAGGTCCGTGTGGTCGTGACGCGACCGAGCGTGGTGGATCGCCGTATCGAAGAGATCGGACCCGATTTCATCCATATCGCAACCGAGGGTCCTCTCGGGATCTGCGCCTGGATCGCCTGTCGCAGAGCCGGTCGCCCGTTCACGACCTGCTACCACACGCGCTTCCCCGAATATCTCGCCGTGCGACGAATCGCGCCGCGCGGGTTGGTCTACGCGCTGCTTCGTCGCTTCCACAACGCCAGCGTCGGCACGATGGTCGCCACCGAGACGCTGGAGCATGAACTCCACGCGCGCGGGTTCGCCCGTTTGATGCGTTGGTCGCGCGGCGT
The DNA here is from genome assembly GCA_050015935.1 of Roseiarcus sp. Taxonomy (GTDB): domain Bacteria; phylum Pseudomonadota; class Alphaproteobacteria; order Rhizobiales; family Beijerinckiaceae; genus Roseiarcus. Next base: position 3,452 of record JBEKAL010000232.1, on the reverse strand, counting down.
CGATTGCAATTTCTTTCGACCCAGCGCCACGAGCGTCTTCGACCTGCCGCGACCGATTTTTCTGACCTGCGCGCGCGTGGCGATCGAAAAGAATCTCGGCGCCTTCCTGTCGCTGGATCTTCCCGGCTCGAAGGTCGTCGTCGGGGATGGTCCGGCGAGGAAAAAGCTTCAGACGCGTTTTCCCGAGGCGCATTTCGTCGGCGAGATGCACGGCGCCGCGCTTGCCTCCGCGTATGCGAGCGCAGACGTATTCGTCTTCCCGAGTTTGGCCGACACCTTTGGCCTTGTGCTGCTCGAAGCCCTTGCCTCCGGTCTGCCCGTGGCCGCATTTCCGGTGGCGGGCCCGCTCGACGTGATCGGCGGCAGCGGCGCTGGCGTGCTCGACGCCGATCTCGGGCGAGCCGCGCTCGCGGCTCTTGCAATTCCGCGAGAGATGGCGCGCGCCCATGCGCTCACCTTCACTCTGGGCGCGTCCGCCAGACAATTTGTCGACAACATATTTCGGGCGCATGTTAAGGGCGCCCGCTGAGCGGAATTTAGGAAAAGCGGATGCCGGTCTGGCGACAAGAATCGTGATTTATCAAAGGATTCTGAGCATTCCTGCGTCGGCGCGCCGACACAAATGCGTCGCCGGCGCGTCGAAATTGCGACCGGTGTATTGGACCCGTCACAATATCGGATTATGCTTAAGACGCTTCAAGAGCGAAAGAGCATCCTTGAAATTGTTCCGGCGGCCGATGTTGAATGGTTCAAAGGACATGCAGGGTCATGGGCGCTCCGGCTGGGATAGGCTCGGCGCGATCGACTGGCCTATCGCGCACGCTCTGGCGCTGCGGCGAGACAGGCACGTGCCGCTCGCCGCCGCGAACGCCGTGTCGCGATTGGGCAACGGGCCGATTTATCTCCTGATCGTTGGCGCGGTGATCCTGTTTCATCCGCATGAAGCGGCGACGATCATCGTTTGCGCGGGCGCGAGCATCCTCGTGCTGCATTCCGTCTATCCCTTGATGAAGAGGGCGACCGCACGGCCGCGGCCACGGGACGTCGAGGCGGACTTTCCCGATTCGCCCCCGCCGCTCGACAAGTTTTCTTTTCCCAGCGGCCACGTCATGACCTTGAGCGCCACGCTCACCCCCATTGTTTACGTCATGCCGAGAGCTTGGCCGCTCGGGCTCGCCGTCTGGGCCGCGATGGCGTGGTCGCGCCTGGCCGTCGGCCATCACTACGCCTCTGATATTGCGGCTGGAACGATTATGGGCGCCGCCGTTTCGGGGTTCCTCACGTATTGGATAGCGTCGTGAACGCGTCGCGCTCGGTTCGAATCAAGCGGAAGGGCGGCGCTTGCGCGCCGTCGAACTCGACCTGAGGCGTTCGCTCGCCGGACATCCGAGGCGAATGGCCCGACGTTCGTGCGCGCGCCCCCCAAGCGCGCGGCGTCGGCGCAGCCGTCGAGGCGAGGCGCGAAATCGGGGGCGGCTCAGCCGACGTCGAACGTTACGCCCTGCGCGAGCGGCACGGTCCGGCCGAAATTGATCGTATTGGTGGCGCGGCGCATATAGGCCTTCCAGGAGTCGGAGCCGGATTCACGCCCGCCGCCGGTCTCCTTTTCGCCGCCGAAGGCGCCGCCGATCTCGGCGCCCGAAGGGCCGATGTTCACATTGGCGATGCCGCAATCGGAGCCGCGCGCCGAGAGGAACAGCTCGGCCTCGCGCAGATCGTTGGTGAAGATAGACGACGAAAGGCCCTGCGGGACGGCGTTCTGGAGCGCGATCGCCTCGCCGAGATCGCGGTATTTCATGACATAGAGGATCGGCGCGAAGGTCTCGCTCAACGCGGGGCCGATCTGCGCCGGCATCTCCACCAGCGCCGGGCGCGCGTAAGCCGCCCCGGGCTCGCCGAGATCGACGCTTTCTCCGCCGGTCACCACGCCGCCGGCGGCCTTGGCCGCTTCGAGCGCGGCGCCCATCGCCTCGAGCGCCGCTCGGTCGATGAGCGGGCCGACCAGGATCCCCGCCGCGAGCGGATCGCCGACCGGAACCGAGCGATAGGCGCGCTTCAGGCGCGCGACCAGCGCGTCGTGGATGTCCTCGTGCGCGATGAGCCGGCGCAGGCTGGTGCAGCGCTGGCCCGCCGTGCCCATCGCGGCGAAAGCGACGGCGCGCACGGTCAGATCGAGATCGGCGCTCGGGCAGACGATCGCCGCGTTGTTGCCGCCAAGCTCCAGCAAGGCCCTGGCGAAGCGAGCCGCGAGCCGCGGCCCGACGCTGCGACCCATCGCAGTCGAGCCGGTAGCCGAGACGAGCGCGACGTCGCGATGATCGACGAGGATCTCGCCGATTTCGCGACTGCCGACCAGCAATGTCGAAAGACCCTCGGGCGCGCCGCCGCCCTCGGCAAGAAACCGTCGCCGCGCCCGCCCGAACAAGCTTTGCGTCGCCAGCGCGCTCAACGGCGCCTTTTTCGACGGCTTCCAAACCACGCTGTTTCCGCATGCGAGCGCGAGCGTCGCGTTCCACGCCCACACCGCCACCGGGAAATTGAAGGCGGAGATCACGCCGACGACGCCGAGCGGATGCCAGGTCTCCATCATGCGATGGTCGGGGCGCTCGGAGGCGATCGTCAAACCGTGCAACTGGCGCGACAGGCCGACCGCGAAATCGCAGATGTCGATCATCTCCTGGACTTCGCCGGCGCCTTCGGAGGCGATCTTGCCGACCTCGATCGAAACCAACCGCCCGAGCGCCGCCTTGTGCGCGCGCAATTCCTCGCCGAACAGGCGCACCAGTTCGCCGCGCTTGGGCGCGGGAACGTCTCGCCAGACGAGGAAAGCCTCGCGCGCGCGGTCGATCGCGCCGCCGGCTTCCGCCGCGCCGGTCTCGCGGACATGGCCGATCGGAGCGCCCGAGATCGGCGTGCGCGCCACGAGCGCCCCGCCGCTCAACAGGGAAGGATCGACGCCGAGCGCGCCGAGCAAGTCGCGCGCCTCGGCGGCGCGGTCGGTCGACGGATTGGTCGCGGTCAAGCTTCGTTCCTCATTCTGGTTCCCCGGAGGAGGGCGCCGGCGATACGCCCGCCTAGCCCTTGCGGCGCTATTTAGCATGTGATCCGGCGTCGGGTCACGACGCCGATCGAGTCATGCATGCGACCGGCGCCCGGCTCGGACGAATCAACCGAACGGCCACAAGCATGGCCGCGCACAGGTTTGCGCATAGCGGGAGCATGACACAGGGCAAGCTGAACCCCGGCGCAGGACGCCCAAGGCCGCGATTAGCACTCTCTTGTAACGAGTGCCAGCAATAGCCATTTAGATAGCGAGTCGAAGTCATGTCCAGAGCCGAGGCATTTCGCCTTGAGCCGGCTTTGCATGTCGACCGGAGACGAGTCCCATGAAATTTCGTCCGCTGCACGACCGCGTCGTGATCCGCCGCATTGAAGGGGAGGACAAGACCAAG
>JBEKAL010000231.1:0-6432 GCA_050015935.1 Roseiarcus sp. | reverse complement strand
TCCAGCCCCGGCGTCGGCTTGTCGCCGCCGACGTCGAGCGTGCGGACGATGACCGGAGCGGGCGCGAAAGCCTCGGCGAGACGCGCGTAGACCTGCGCTTGCTCGTCTTCCGTGGGCGGGCGTCTGTGCTCCATGAACAGCAATTCGGTCCTGAACAGGCCCACCCCCATCGCGCCGACGGCGAGCGCGGCGTCGATCTCCTTCAGCGTGCCGAGATTGGCGGCTATTTCAATGCGCCGACCGTCGCGAGTGCGCGGCTCGACGGCGACGTAAGCCTGCAGATCCGACTTCCGCGCGGCGTCTCGCGCAACTTGCTCGCGGAATCGCCGCTCGGTCGCGGAATCGGGATCGAGCGCCACCTCGCCGGTCGCGCCGTCGAGCGCCGCCACACGGGCGGAGCGCAGCCGCTCCACGTCGACCTCGAGGCCGAGCACCGCCGGCACGCCATAGGACCGCGCGATGATCGCGACGTGCGAAGTCGGCCCACCCGTCGTGCAGATGAGTCCGCCAAAGCGCTCGAGCGAAGCCCCGGCGAGATCGAAGGCGCTGATATCGCGTGCGAGGATCACCGAACCCGGCGGCGCGTCGGCGAGCGTGGCGTCTGTCTTTCCTTGCAGCGACAGCGCGACTTTTCGCGCCGTCGCGCGAACGTCGTCGCCGCGCGCGCGCTGGTATGGATCCTCCAAGCCCTCGAACTCGGCGGCCAATTGCTCCCCCGATTCGTGTGTGGAGGAGACCGCGTCTTGACCGGCGCGAATCCGCGCCTCCACCCGCTGAACAAATTCGACGTCGCGCGAGATCTCGCGCAGCGCGTCGATGATCTGTGCCTCGTCCGTCCCGGCGACGGCCTTGCGGCCGCGCTCCGCCAGGTCGGAATTGACCGCGTCGACAGCCAACCGCAGCTTTGCGATTTCAGTGTCGATCTCGTCTTTCCCGATCTCGCGGCGGAGCGCGCAAACGGGCTCCAGGGCGAAGAAAAACGATGGGCCGATCGCCACGCCCTCGCTCGCCGCGAGGCCATGGAGGGTCGTCGCGCGTTCACGTTCAGCCGCCCCGACGCGCTCGGCGACCGGCGCCTGCCTCACTTTCGCGTCCGGCTTGGACGCCTCCTCGCGACTTTGGGCGAGCGAGACGAAACTGCAAAGCGCGTCCAACGCTTTGGCCTCGTCGGAACCGTTCGCCCGCAACACGATTTCGTCGGCTTCCTTGACGCCTAGCAGCATCAACTTCACAGGGCTCTTCGCATTTGCGGTCTTGTCCCCCCGAACGATCTCGATATCGGCGGCGAAACTGCGCGCGAGCTTAACGAATTCCGTAGCGGGACGGGCGTGCAAACCTTCTGCGACGCGCACCACGACCTTCCGCTCGATCACCCCACGGCCTCCTCTTGCCCGACTCGCGATACGAGGCCGCGCGCACCCTGCGCGCACGAACCTCGCGTCGGTCTCAACATCCAAATTTCATAGACGGCTGTAGTCGACCTACGATTGCAGGGATATCTCGATTCCCGGCTGCAGGACCGCCGCGAGCGCGCTCAAGTCCACTGGCGCGACAGAAATTTCTCCCGGCCGGGGAGCGACGGCGGCGCCGTCGAAATTGATCACCACGTGGCCCATATCGTCGATTTTTTTCCAGGCTTCTTCGCCAACCGCGGTGACCTTGGTCGACATCCCGTCGATCCTCAGCACCGCCCCGACGGCGGGCGCTTCCGCCGTCGGGTTTGATATGACGCGATGGAGGACCGACACTTCCGCAAGTTCCGGAGGCGCGCCGTCGGCGAAGAGAATCAAGATCCCGCCTTCGACGAGTTCGAGCGCTTCCTTGCTGACTTGCGTCACGACGGTGCGAAAGTGTTCGGTCATCGCGGACTCCCGCTTGTTAGACGTGAATTAGGAAGCTTGCGCCCCACGCGATCAACACTCCGACAGGCCCCATTACCTGACGACTGAAGAGCACGGCCGGCACGCCGATCGCGATGGTGGTGGGTTTCGCCTCTCCTAACGCGAGACCAACCGGCACGAAGTCGCACCCGACTTGCGTGTTGTACGCGAACAGCGCGGGCAGAGCCATCCACGGAGCGATCGTGCCGTTTGCGATCTGCGGACCGATGATCGCCACGCCGATCACCTGCGCGATGACCGCGCCAGGCCCCAAGATCGGGGAGAGGAACGGCAGGCCGCAAATCGCCGAGATGACCACTAGGCCCACAACATTGTTGGCCAGCGGACCCATCGGCGTGGCCAGTATGTTGCCGATGCCGGTGTACAGAATGATGCCGATCAGCATGGTCACGAAGGCCATGAACGGCAGCACGTTGCGCACGATTTGATCGATCGTCTTGCGGCCGGCTTCGAAGAATACGCTGACCACCCAGCCCATTCCGCGCCCGAACCTGCTGATGAAGTCGACGAAGCCGCCGCCCCCTTCTTCGCCGGCCGCGGCGCTCGCAGCCGCTCTCGGCGCTGTTGAACGCGGCGCCGTGCTCGCTGCTCCTCCGACCGTCGTCGCGGCCGCCGAAGCGTCGGCCAAGGCGACCTGGTCGCTCGTGACGCCGGAGACGTAAATGTCTTCGGTCATGAACTGCATGAGCGGCCCGGTTGGGCCGGCGGGCGTCGTGTTGACCGTCGGGATGCGCTTGCGCGGATAAACGCCGCACCGCGCGGTGCCGCCGCAATCGATGACGACGCAGGCCATTTCGCTTTCCGCAGGCGGCGTGCGGAAACCTTCGACCGCGATCCCGCCCGTCAGTTCGGCGATGCGCCTCGCGACGGGCGAAATCGTGCCGCCGGTCACCGAGACAATCTTGTTGCGCGTGCTCGTCGGCATGATCACGAGCGGTCCGCCAAAGCCGTTTGGCCCACGCGAAACCTTGACCGCGTTGTATTGGACGTCAGCCATTGGATCCCCCCATTAATCAGAGTTCGATGCCCTGGCGCTTGGCCAGGAACGCGGTGATGCGCTGGGTGACCATGCCCTTGAGCAGGATCATGATGAAGCCGACGATCAAATAGGCGATGGCGACCGTCACGTGATAGTTAGGCGGCACCTTGCCCGCCTTCTCGAGGTCCAAGAGCGCGACGAGCATGCCGCCCCAGACGAAATACTCGCCGGGATTGACATGCGGGAACAAACCGAGGGGCGGGTGAACGAACGAAACCGCGGAGTCGTAGAATGCGGGTTTGTACTTCTCCTCGAGGAACGTGCCGAACGTGTAGGCCATCGGATTGGTCAGAAAGAACACCGCCAAGAGCGGCATCACGCTGTAACGGGTGAATTCCCAGCGACCCGCCGCCCGCGCGAGGCCATGCACGCGTTCTTCGCCGATCAGACCGATCAGCGAGTAAAAGGCCGTCATCAGCACGACCAGCGTCGGAATGATGCCGGTGACGAAACCCACGAACACCTGTCCGCCTTGTTGGAAGAGGCCGATAAAGTGCGTGCCCAGCGTGGTGAGCCAGCCGAGATGTTCTTCCGCTTGGGCCTTCTTGACCGCCTCGGCGTACTCCGAGCCCGGCAGTTGCGCCAAGACAACCATGTTATGGCCGACCCCGCCGCTCAAATGACTGATTTGGCCAGAGAACGTCGCCGGATCGAGATGCGGCGACACGACCCTCATGTATTGCACGGTGAGATCGACCCCGTGCAGCATCAACATTGAAACCGACATTTCCCTACCTCCCTCCACCTAGTCCAAGAATGACACCAAATGCGCACCCGCGCGCTTCCATCCCGATTACGCCAGCACGAAGCTCGGTTTCGAACCGCCCGCCGGCTTGCCGACGGTCTCAATCTGTTCGATGGCCTTCACGATAGCGAGCCCGACCCCGGCGTCGAAATTCGCCACGGTTGCGCGCTTCTTCAGTTCGGCCGTTGACACCCCCCCGAGGTCGGGGCGGTCCTTAAACTTGGCGAATACGCTTCGTCCTTGCATGACGGCGACTTTTCGCACGGTCCCGTCCGGAGCCGCCACGACCAGCGCGATCACGCCCTTGCCGAACCGACCCGGCGCGGCGCCCGCCCCGATCGCGCCGTCAGTCCATCTGGACCGCATCTCGTGAAATATCTTCTGATAATGCCGCATCTGCAGCCACACGCCCACCGACTGGACGACCCATGCGGCCACCAGGACGAGCAATGCGATCTGCCACAAAGGCATATACGCCCCCACGCCGCGTGCGCCCCGAGCTGCACGCCAATCCGCGAGCTCCATCGCCCGCCTGAATTTTTTGCCACAATAGCTGAACACATGTACTGGTTCATGTCAACATGTAACGCCTTTCGCTAGTGGGTAAGGTAGTGGGTAAGTCTGAATGCGGCGGCGAAATTTTCGTTCGAGCCGGACAGACGCCTTTGTCGCACGATGCGATCACCGTGGAGAAGCATCCTAAACGCCCACGCGATTTGAACCAATGAGCCAAGCGCATGATCGACATTGCGGTTTTCTCCACCGCCGACGACCGACTCGCTCAAATGACTCAAAAAGTCGCCCGACGGACATTAAGCGCCTGCGCGCACGGATTGAACGAAACGCCGACTCCGCCCTGGGCCTTTCCCCCGGCTTTAAAAATTGCAGATTTTCGCGGAGAAGCGCGCTATCCTGACCATCGCGAGCGCGAACGTCGACGATCGCGCCGGCCACACTTCCGCCGGAGTGGCACATTCAATTGTGAGGTAGTCGTTGTGGCGCGAACCACGCCGAGAGAGATTGAAATGGTCGACGATCTTGATTTACCACTCGATCAAGTTCATGACTTACGTCACCTTGCGCGTCGGCTGACTTGGTTTCAACATTATGTCAAGAAGGAAGCGGAGGAATTCGGCCAGAAATATAACTACGTGTTCGCGATAAATGATCGACGCCTCGCCGAGGCCTTCTTAAATTGGGCGAATGTCTTCGAGCACGATCGAGCCGACGCCGCGCTCGACCGCGCCGACTTCGCTATATTCGCGGCAGGGCTCATGTTGCGCGAGCTTTTGCGCGCGAGTCCAGCGAAAACGAAAGAGGTCGGGAAAGTCACCGAATGTATTCCTGCGGATCCGATGGCTGCGATTTGTGATTTTTGGCCAGAGGGGTTGTTCTACACAACCTGTTGCCTGACCCTCGTCCGCGCTATTCTGAAGACTGATTTCAACACCAATGTCGCGCTCAGCCCGCACATAAAAGAGTTGAGATTTTGGGAGTCGTTTCGCGAGAACATCGACGAAGATGTCGGACTCGCGGTGCCGTTCTTTGACGTTTTTCTTGGTCGAGAACCGAACTGGAGCGGTCCTGAATATTTTCGCAGCCGACCCCGTGAAGTAGCCGCCGAAAATGGGACCGCTGGCTTAGTTGGAGGTAGTCGGCTCCAAAAGGCGTTAGACGGAGCGGAGCATGACGAAAACGAGAGGGAAGTTTGACGCGGCGCTGAAGGCGAAGATCGCGGTGGAGGCGCTGCGCGAGCAGGCGACGGCGAACGATCCGGCGCAGCGTCGCCAGGTTCGTCCGCGCCAGATTCACGGGTGCAAGCAACGACTAGGACAACGCGGCGCTTGGCGTTCGACGCCACGGTCGGGCAGGACGCCGAGGCTGCGTCGTCGCGCGAGATCGAGAGACTTCACGCCAAGATCGGCCAATTGATGGTCGAGAGCGATTTTTTCGCCAAGAGGTTCGGCGCGGACCAATGCTGGGCATTCGCCTGGAGGCGAGCGCGCCGGACCCGCGAGCCCGGCTCGATCGCGCGCGTGGCGAGCCGTCGATCCGCCGGCAATGCAAGACGCTCGGTCTCGCGCTCGGGGGTCTCCCGCAAGCCGCGGCCGGCCAAAGACGACGATCTTGAGACTATGATGCGGCGCGTCGACGCGCGGTTCGCCGAGCGGCCGTTTTTCGGCGCGGCGGATCGCCCGCGCCATGGCGCGTTTGTTGACGCTTGGCCGCGATAGGCTTTCAAAAGCCGAGACTGTCATCTTGCCGCGATCGAGGGCGGCGTCACATTGCTGGTCGAGGGGCGGGAAATCGTCGCGTATTTCCAAGCCATGATCCGTCGGAAATCGCTGGTCGATCTGGATTCGTGGCTGGAGCGCGCCCGGTCAAGCTTGGTCGCCTCGTTCGCGAACGGCGTGACGAAGGACAAGGCGGCCGTCTGCGCCGCCATCTCTTCCGCTTGGTCCAACGGACAGACCGAAGGCCAGATCGCCAAGCTCAAGCTCGTCAGACGTCACATGTACGGGCGCGGCAAACTCGACCTCCTGCGGGTCCGCGTCATCGGCGCAGCATGGGCCTGTCGTCATCAAGAGCGCGTCAGAGCCAATTTTGGACGCCGATTGCCGTAAGTTAGAGCGGGTCCCGAATAGTCAGAATCGATAGGGGGTTCCCGAATCGGGCGAGACGTGATTCACCATTCGTGCTGGGAAGGAGGCCAGCAGGGATGGCGAAGCCTTTTTCGCAAGACTTGC
>JBEKAL010000230.1:0-6475 GCA_050015935.1 Roseiarcus sp. | reverse complement strand
GCGCCGACGGCGAGCTTGCTGAGCTTCGCCCACTTGTGCCACGGCTGATCGACGACTTCCGCTCTTGCGAAGTCGCGAACCGTCTCCAAACCGCCCAAGGTGGCCGCAGTGACCGCCTTGCCGCCGCCGAAGCTCGCCGGATCCACCGCGAGCAAGGCCGCGATCGCCTCCGTCAGGGCGGCGTCAACCGATGCGGCGCTCTCGCCAGCCGCGATCGCCGGGGCGATGGCGCGGAAGCCCGCGACTGAACGATCGGCGCAAGCCTTGAGGTCGCGCTCCGAGAGGTTGTTGGCGCGCGCCAGCGCAACAAGGCCGATGACGTCGTCGCGCCAGTCGCGCGGCTTCCCGCCCCCTTTGGGTCTGATCGTATCGTAGCCGAAGATCCGGCTCAGCTCCCCGAGGGCCTCGGCGTGTTCGCCGATCGCCTTGCTGGCGGCGGCGAGGAAAGTCCGCTTGGCGGCGTCCTCGTCGAGAACATCGACGATCGGCGACAGTCCAAGGCCGAAGGCGAATTCTTTCACCAGCCCGCCCGAGACGCTGTTGATCGTGCCAATCCTCGCCCCGAGCAGCCGGATCGCTTTCCCGCCCTCGCCAGCGGCGATCAGCCGCCCGCGCGCCTGCTCGCGCAATTCCTCTGCCGCCTTGACAGTGAAGGTGCTGGCGAGAATGCGCTCGGGATCACGGCCGTCGGCGACCGCCCGCTCGATGCGCGAGACGAGGTCGTAGGTCTTGCCGGTGCCGGCGGACGCGGTGACGACGGAAACGGGGCGAAGCATGTCGCTCATTCTTCGACCCCGCAAACGCCGGCGAAATCGCAATAGCCGCAGCGCGGCGGCGTCAGTAGGTAGGGATCGGCGAAACCTTCCAGCTTCGTCTCCCTCATCTCGTGCGTAGCGCGTACGCGTCCGGCATCGAGATCTGCGCGCGCCGCGACGTAGGCGGCCTTGGTCCTGTCCCACGTCTCTTTGGGCGTCTGGCCCTCGATGATGTCGGCCACGCTACCGGAAATCGGCGTCGCGGCGAGGAAGCGGCGCTGCCGCAGCGCGAAGTAGCCGGCCGCGGCGGCGACGTTCGCGCCAAAGGCATTGCAGGCGTAGACGGCTATCTGCAAAGCGACGCCGAGCTTAAGGTCGCGCCGCAAGTAGGAGTCGGTGCGATACCACTTCAGGTCGACGACGACCGGCCGTCCCTCGACTGTCCTAGCGCTGAGATCGATACGCCCGGCGACGCCCGTGCCCGGCGCCAGCGCGTCGGGCGCCTCGAACTCGGTCTCCATGCCGACGACCGTCAGGCGCTCCGACACCAGGAACCGACCGAGTGCGACGATGGCAACCGGGATGGCGGCGCGGGCGAACGCCAGCTCGGTCGCCGCCTCCGGCAGCAGCAAGGTCGCCCCTATCTGCGGCAGAAGGCCCTCGAAGCGCAGGCGCGCCGTCGTCTCGACGTCGCCCTGCGGTGGCGGCGCGCCGGGGCGGAAGAACTCTTCGGCGATGCGATGAGCAATACGGCCGATCGTCTGCTCGGCGCGCGGCAGCGACTTTCTTGCGCCCGGTCGCAAGCGGTTGGCGTATTGCAGCGTCCAGCGCAGCGGGCACGATAGCAGGCTCTCAAGCGACGACGGGGATTCCATCGCCCGCAGCTTGACGGCGCCGGCGGCGGCTCGCCACTCGGTGCGTGTCGCCGGCTCCTGCGCGACGGGAACGACGACCCGAATCAGCCGCCGGCCGGCGAACGACGGCGCCGGCGCGGCGAGGACGTCCTCGGCGTGCACCGCGACCGTCTGCATCAGCTTGTTCCGCCGCGCCGCCAGCTCGTGCCACAGCGGATGGATGGCGGTCTCGGCGCCCGCCGCGAGGGCCGGCAGGACCAGCAGAACGCGCTCGGTCGCATGAAGCAGCGGCCGCTCCCAGGCGGCGGCGAGCCGGCGCAATTCACGTTCAGGCGGATCGAGCGGGCAGCCGGCGGTGGCGAGGGCCTCCCGTTCCTGTTCGTTCCATCGCGCTTCCGCGCTCGTCTCCCCAGTGTCGGCGAAACGCCACCACACAACGGTCTTCGCGGGTCCCCAGATTGCCCCCGGATGGGAAACCGCGCGCCATGGCGCCGCCTCGGTGATCGCTCCGGGGTCGGCCGCGGCGACGTCGAGCGATTCCTCGATCATCCTCTCGATTAGCAACCGGTCCAGGCGCTCCAGCCCCGTCGCCTCGATCGCCGCGTCGAGGTCGCCGGCGATATGCGTCAGCGCGAGATAGAGCGGATCGCCGTCCGCGGCGAAGCGACGGCCCGCCCAGGCGTAAACCCGACCGACGATCTGCCGTGCTGCGGCGCGCGGCATGCCGATTGCCGGGTCATGACGCGCCGGTTCGACCAACTCGCGCCAGGCCACGAGCCGCTCGGTTCGCTTCTTTGCCTCGCTTTGATCGTCGTCCTCGGCGAGCCGTTTCTCGATCTCGTCCCAGGCGGTCGTCCATGCCTCGCCGCCAACGCCCGGGCTCTCCGCCACCGCCTCGGCGAGCCGCTTCGCCGCAAATCGACCGAGTGGGTTCATCGGCAGCAAGAAGAAGTCGAGCAGGCGGTTGGGGTCGGGAGGGCTCCAGGCAAGCGAAAAGGCGAGCGGCAGAACCTGCAACAGGGCGCGATGCGGCGACGCCGGCGCGGCGCCGAGCCGCGGCAGGCCATAATCGGCGAGCGCGTCGTCGAGCAAGGTCGCGTCGTCGCTGGCGACGAAGACCACTTCCGAATTGCCCTCGCCGTCGGCGGCCAGCCAACCGGCAAGCGCTTCCGCCGCCGTCAGCTCGGTGTCGGCGACCAGCAGGGTGAACGAGCCGTCGCCCCGAATCGGACCATTGCGCTCGCCGGCGGCGATCCGGTCGAGGTCGGAGTCGACTGATGTAACGGTCGTCGGCTTGGCGATCTCGCTGATCGTGACGCCCCGCCGCTCCAGGGCGTCGATGAGCGCCCGCCAGCCGGCCGGCAGCGCGTCGCGGGCGTCGACCAGCGCGAGCGAGCGCAGCCGGACGCCAGCGCCCGCGTCGAGGGCAGCGAGTACCATGCACAAACGATCGGCTCGACCGGGTGGCAGCGCCGGGCCGGCGGTCTCGGCGGCGGCGAGATCGGCGAGACGGCGGCGCTCCCCGCCGAGGCCGGGGCGCCACCCGGCCTCAATCAGGTCGTCGCGCCAACGCAGCAATTCGCGAGCTGACGACCACGGATCGAGGGCAAACGACTCCGACCAGAATCGGGAACCACCTGCGGCCTCGATCTTGCGCCTGTAGACAGCGATGCGTGTGACATTGGCCACTCCGGGCCGGCCGAGGCCAAGCATTGTCTCGACGCAGTCGAGCAGCCCATTGGGCCCGACGACCGCCTGATCGAGAACGGCGTCGCCAGCGCCCGGTCTTTCCGGCCATGATGCGCTGTCGGCGAACCATGAGAATGTGAGGCGCACGCTGCCGAATCCCCGCGAGAATTACAACGCAAACGTTATACGCTGACAGAAGCGCAGTGGGCGTCAATGTCCGTGAAGCGTTACGAAAGGGATCGCTGTGCGTTACTTACCAGGATGACGACCTGTGCATCGAAGCATCACGCGGCGCTGATCTAGAGCGCAGTGTGGAAATCCTCGGCGCGCCGACGCGGTCGCTCACCGCAACGCTCAGGCAAGCCTAGCCGCTATCCCCCGCCAGAGCTATTTGGGTCGGCCAGTGATGGCGGGCTATTTTCCAAGCAGCAATCGCTGTTAGTCGCGGTTATGGGGGGAGATTCTCGTCGTTGGTCTTGGCTCGCCGCGCTTCCCTCGGGGTCGCCGCTCTGCGAGCGCCGATGACGAGCGTCGCGCCTGTTTCGAGGCTCTGAGAGCAGCGGGCGTCCCTGATTCTCGACCTTTGTTCGAATTCGCGCGGTCATTGGGAGCGCAATTTCTGTGAAAGCAGCTCGACAAAGCCGTCGGCGTCTCTGCGCCTCCAAGCTGTCTTACAGTATGTCGAGCAGACGCCCCTTGCTATCGACCGCACGAACGCGCCCAGCGCCCATTTGTTCTTTCGTCTGACGCATAGCCGTCAATACATAGGTTGGTTGGTTAATCGTCGTAGTTGTCGTTATCCAGTTGCCAGAACGGTCTTGCGTCTGAATAAGGGCCGTCGGCTCCATGTCCTCGATTGCAGCTCTGTCGCCCACGGATTTCACCCCTCGCCGGCCGCTGCGAAGCATAGTGCAAATCCGAAGGGACGGCCACGAGTCCGAATTGCCAAAGGACCGGCAATCGAACAATTTGACCGGAACGGGTTGCGATTCATCCAAGGGGATTAAAGTGACGCTTTCCGATCAGGAGAAAAGGGGTCTCTTGTCCTTCATCGGGTACGGCTCACCGTCGGCTCCACTCTGGTTCATCGGCGCTGAAGAGGGACTCGGCGGCAAGATGCTCGGCGACGAGGAAAGGAAGAACCTGCGCGCTCGCGGCGCGTGGAACGAGGTTATGGACCTCTGCGCAGCGCACCTAACGCTCACGGAAAGCGGCGCGAAGATTGATATTCGCGAGAAGCGAAAAGGCTCCATAGCCGTCTGGCTATGGATGTCTAGGATCGCGCGCGCGTTCGAGGGGAGCCGCGATTGGAATGAGAAGGAAAGGGCTCGTGAATACGTTCAGACACGGCTCGGGCGATTGAACGAAACGAAATCGCCTACGACGTTCCTTACGGAACTCTCGCCCGTTCCGGAGAAGAAGACGGGTGAACCGAAGTGGCTCGTCGAGCTGAGATCGGGCGACGAGTCGCATAAGCTCCTCGCGCAGAGGGAGGCCCGCATACGCGAACTCCTGCATTCGCACGGGCCGAAACTCGTGGTCTGCTACGGGCTCAGAAAGAAGCAGGAGTTCGCGCGACTCTTGAACGTGGACTCATGGATTGAAGTTGCGAAAGGGGTGCTCAAGGCCCCGGACAAGAACGTTTTCCTTCTCCCGTTCTTCGGGCAGGCGCAGATTTCCGAGGCTCTGGTCAGCCGATTGGTGTCTTTGCCGTCGTTCCATGTCGGGCCCTGACGCCAATCGAATTGCTGGCGAGCGATCGGCGCGTTTGACCGCGATGCCCCATCGAATGTGTGAATCGGTGCTACGAGTTGACCCGCTACTGTTAGTGGTCAGAGGTTTGCGACGCCGATCGGCGTCGTGACCGTGCGCTGAAAGACAATTATGGCGGCATGCCCCCTACGGTCACCAGATCGCGATGGCCGCGCGCCTTCGCCCGGAGAACGCAGAAGCCGTTCTCGGCGTTGTGGAAGGTGACACGCTCGACGAGGCCGGCGAGCACCTCTTGGGTCGATGGTTCCGGCGCTGACTTCATACAGCCGCCGAGATCACCGGTTTTCTCTCCAAGCGCCACTTCGAGAGTGGTCTCGTAGGCAGCCTATCCTTCAATCTCCAACGATTCGTCCACTTGCTCGCCGGGCCGATGCGGCGGCTAACATGGAGCCGAAAGCTCGGCAGCCAGCCCCGGGCTATCGGCGCGGATCGCGGTTGGAGGATTGAGCGACGAGCGATCCGGGCAGCGCGCCTTGCGCTTCCGGTGCATCGGCGTCGGCTTCCTACTTGCGGGCTGTCATGCACTGAGGCCGCGCGGCCAGTCGTCTCCGGGTCGGCACGATCTATTGCGCCGCCAGAGAATTTGAGCGGTCATCGAGCGGAAACCTCGTCTGATCGGGTCAAGTCTTTCGCACGGTCTGGAGCGGCCCTCATGCGTGCGAGAACGCAACTGAACGCGTCGCTACTCAGTTTGACCCCTCTTCTTTCTTGGCCTGAGAATCGGTCGCGCCAACTCATTCGCTGTTATTCCCGCCGCCCGTGCGCCATCGAATAGGAACCCCATGCCGAGCGCTTCGAGCGCGCGGCGAATGTCCTCCAGTGTACGGTCGCGCGGCACGCGACCTTCCATTTCGAAGAGTGCAATCGTTCGAGTGGCCACCTTCGAGGTCTCGGCCAATTCATCCTGCGAAATATTCAGCCAGGCGCGCGCGGCGCGGCACTGAGGCGGAGTGAGAATCATCATTCGTTAACTATGACACACAAATGCGTTATGATAAAGATCATAAGTAAGGTACATTGGCTTCATCAATAGGGCGTTCTCACGCCCAAAAGACAGGAGCCAGTTTCCATGCGTATCACCGAGCGCGCCCGCTCCAAGTTCATCGTCAAGACGGCCCGCAGCCCCGAAGAGGCGCTGCATGCAGCCGTCTCCCAAACCGTCCAGGGGTCCGTGAACGCTGAGTTCAAGCCCGACCCGCTGTTCACGGCCGAGTTCTCGCGCCTGCTTTCTACAGCGAATTCCGTCGTCAAGAAGCACGGCCCGATGATCGAAGACGCCATCGCGGCCGAATTGGAGCGCGCGAAGCTGACGGTGCATCGCAATACTTCCATCCCGATCACCAGCGCAGCCTTGGCGATGGTGAATTCGCGCGACTACGCCCAACTGTCGAAGCGGCAATATGA
>JBEKAL010000229.1:0-6489 GCA_050015935.1 Roseiarcus sp. | reverse complement strand
GGGGCATTCGCCACGAAAATACAAGATCGCGGCGTTCACAATCAGCGGACTGACCGCCGGCACCGCGGCCATAGTTTACCTCTTGCGGCTGAACATCGGCAGTCCGATCGCAGGAGTAGGTTACGAGCTGAATGCGATTGCGGCGGTCATTATTGGCGGCACCAGCCTGTTCGGAGGCAAGGGCTCGATTATCGGCAGCCTCATTGGGGCCTGTATCCTTCAGGTCCTCAGCACCGGACTGCAATTGTTCGGCATCGGAGACAACTTCAAGCCGATTGTTATCGGGACGGTGATCGTGCTTGCTGTTGTTCTGGACACTTACCGGAACCGGTTCCTCAGCTCGATCGAGACTCGCTGACAAGCCATAACGAGAATCGGCGAGGGGGCCCGACGCCGATCGACGCGTGAGGCGCCGCGAGCCTCGTCAACCTTTACGCCAGCCGCCATCAGCAATGCGCCCAGCCGGGGCCAGAGGCAGGGTTTTTCAACACAATCCACGCGACGCGGACACTCAGCTCCGCGCGCCGTCGGCGCGATCTTCGCCGTTACCCCCCCGCTTTCAGCTTTTCCGCCGCCCGCGGGGCGAAATAGGTCAGCACGCCGTCGGCGCCGGCGCGCTTGAAGGCGATCAGGCTCTCCATCATCGCCTTGTCGCCGTCGAGCCAGCCGTTCTGAGCCGCGGCCATGATCATCGAATACTCGCCGCTCACCTGGTAGACGAAGGTCGGCGCGCCGAATTCGTCCTTCACCCGCCTGACGATGTCGAGATAGGGCATGCCGGGCTTGACCATCACCATGTCGGCGCCCTCGTCGAGGTCGAGCTCCACTTCGCGCAGCGCCTCGTCGGAATTGGCGGGGTCCATCTGATAGGTGCGCTTGTCGCCTCGCAGCGCGCCCGCCGAGCCGACCGCCTCGCGGAACGGGCCGTAGAACGCCGAAGCGTACTTCGCCGCGTAGGCCATGATCTGCACGTCGAGGAAGCCTTCCGCGTCCAGCGCCTCGCGGATGGCGCCGACGCGCCCGTCCATCATGTCGGAGGGCGCGATGACGTCGGCGCCGGCGCGCGCCTGGTTGAGCGCCTGGCGCGTCAGCGCGGCGACGGTCTCGTCGTTGAGGATCGTCTCGCCCGCCATCAGGCCGTCGTGGCCGTGGCTGGTGTAGGGATCGAGCGCGACGTCGGTGACCAGGCCGAGTTTTGGAAATTCCTTCTTGATCGCGCGGCACGCCTTGCAGACGAGGTTTTGCTCGTTGAACGCCTCGCTGCCGCGCTCGTCCTTGAGGCTCGCCTCGGTGTAGGGAAAGAACGCGATCGCGGGGATTTGCAGTTCGACCGCGCGCGCGGCCTCGCGGACCGCTTCGTCGACGCTGAGGCGGTCGATCCCGGGCATCGACGCGACGGGGACGCGCGTCTTGGCGCCCTCGATCAGAAACAGCGGCCAGATCAGGTCGTCGGCCGTCAACACATTTTCCCTGACCAGCCGGCGCGCCCATTCGGCCTTGCGGTTGCGGCGCGGGCGGCAGACGAGATCGAGGCGCGGCGCGGCGGCGGGGTGGGCGGTCTTGGGCATCGCTGAGGCTCCTTGGGCCGCGCTTATACACGAGCGGCGCCGATGATTGCGAGAGGCTCCGCCGCGACTGCCGGAGGATTCGCGGCGGATCGGGGCGGCGCGATCCCATTGCGCCGTGGGAATGGACTCGAACTCTCGATTTGGCGCTTTGCGACGGCGGCGCCGGGACAGGATGGGCGTTGCACGGTCTCGTCGGCCCAGTAGACGCTTCCATCAGCGGCGCGGCCGCGAATTCTTGCATTATGCCCTATGTCTCGAGCCTTCCGACGTCCGGAGTTTCCTCACGCGGGGGCGCTCGCGTCGTCAGTCCCGTTTCCGACATAATATGCCGCTAGCGTGAGCGAACGCTATCGTTTCCTTCCTCCTCACGACGCCGCCGAATCGTGGCGCAGGCGGGCGTGGGCGGGGAAAAATGGGCCTCGGCGGTTTTCGATGATATCCGGGCACGGGCGCGAAGGCATGCGAACGACGCCGCTGATCGTCGTTGCGACGCTCCTCGGGGCGCTCGCCGCTTCTCCCTCGAGGGCGCAGGACGCGGCGCAGCCGGATTCGCCATTTCGATCGCTGATGAAAGGCGCCGGGCTCGCCACCGACGTCGATCCGCCTCCCGATTTCGTGGTGCAATCGCGGCCCGCGCAGCAGCCGGCCTCGATTCCGGCTTTCACCACGCCCGCCGAGCCCCCGGGGAAGATCAAGACGGCCAAGGAGGTGGAAGCGATGGACAGCGATCTCGAAGCCGTGGCCATGCGCCACGACGCTTTGCGCGCCGCTTATCCGCCCTCCGCCAAGGCCGTCGCTGCGGCCGCCGCGGCGAAAAAGGACAAATCGATGAACAAGTCGGCCGCGCCCGGCCTCGTCCCGCCGTTTTAGGTTTGCGGCGCGTTTGCCGGCGATGCTAACAGATTCGACGCCGCGGCTGCGCCGGAGGCGTTTCCAGAGAGGGGATTTTTCGCGATGTCCGAATTCCACCGCGTGCGGCGCCTGCCGCCGTACGTCTTCGAGCAGGTCAATCAGCTCAAGGCCAAAGCCCGCGCCGGCGGGGCGGACATCATCGACCTCGGCATGGGCAATCCGGATCTGCCGGCGCCCAAGCACGTCATCGACAAATTGGTCGAGACGGTCGGCAAGCCGCGCACCGATCGCTATTCGGCCTCCAGGGGCATCCCGGGTCTCAGGCGCGCGCAAGCGGGATATTACGCGCGGCGTTTCGGCGTCAAGCTCGATCCCGAAACCCAGGTCGTCGTGACGCTCGGCTCGAAAGAGGGCTTCGCCAACATGGCGCAGGCGATCACTGCGCCCGGCGACGTCGTCCTCACGCCCAATCCCTCCTATCCCATTCACGCCTTCGGCTTTCTGATCGCCGGCGGCGTGATCCGCTCGGTGCCGGCCGAGCCGACGCCGGAGTTCTTCGTCGCGATGGAGCGCGCGCTGATCCATTCCATCCCCAAGCCGATCGCCGTGGTCGTCTGCTATCCCTCCAATCCGACGGCGATGGTCGCCTCGCTCGACTTTTACAAGGACCTCGTTCTGTTCGCCAAGAGGCACGAGATTTTCGTCCTGTCCGATCTCGCCTACGCGGAAGTCTATTTCGACGACGATCCGCCGCCCTCGTTGCTGCAGGCGCCGGGCGCCGTCGACGTCGCGGTCGAGTTCACCTCGATGTCGAAGACCTTCTCGATGCCCGGCTGGCGCATCGGATTCGCGGTCGGCAACGAGCGCCTGATCGCAGCGCTGGCGCGCGTCAAGTCCTATCTCGACTACGGGGCCTTTACGCCGATCCAGGTGGCCTCCGCGGCGGCGCTCAACGGCCCCGACGATTGCATCAAGGAGATGCGCGCGACCTACAAGCGCCGGCGCGACGTGCTGGTGGAGAGCTTCACCGCCGCCGGCTGGGCGATCGATCCACCGCGCGCCTCGATGTTCGCATGGACCCCGGTGCCGGAGAAATTCCGCCATCTGGGCAGCCTCGAATTTTCCAAACTGCTGATCGAAAAGGCCGACGTCGCCGTCTCGCCGGGCATCGGCTTCGGCGAACACGGCGACGATTTCGTGCGCCTCGCCCTGGTGGAGAACGAGCAGCGCATCCGTCAGGCCGCGCGCGGCGTCAAGCGCTTCTTCGAGACCGCCGACGCGACGTTGCACAACGTGGTGAAGCTGAAGCAGCCGGCGTGAGCGGGGCGAGGACGATCGTCTTCGCGCCGGAAGCGGCGCGGGAGTTCGACGCCCTGGGTTCGACGGCGCCGCAGAGGGTCGAGAAGGCGCTCGATCAACTAGCTTCCGAGCCGCTTGCCCTTAGGAACCAGATCAAGCGGTTGAAAGGCGACTCGGCGATGCGCTTGCGCGTCGGAGACTGGCGCATCATATTCGATGTTCACTTCGGTCAGATCGTCGTTTTGGCCATCGCCCATCGAAGAGAAGTTTATCGATTGGAGTCGTGAGATGAACAAGGCCGTTCAGATCATCGTAACGCCATCGGGGGAGCGGCTCGCCGTGCTGCCCGAGGAGGACTATCTCCTGCTTCTGGCCGCCAGCGAAGACGACGAAGGGGAGCCGAAGCCCGAATTCCTCGAAGAGTTGCATCGGCGTCGTCAGAAGATTGCCGATGACGGGGCGGTCGTCGCGCTGGACGCGTTGCGAGGAAAGCCCGCCTGAATCGCCGCTCAGCCGATCTCGAGTTCGTCGAGGCGCAACACGAAGACATCGGGCGCGAACAGCGGAACGATCCGCTCGGAGGCGCTGAAATCAACAATTTCACGGTACCTCTCGTCGGGCGGGGCGCGGAATACGCGCGTCGTGAGCTTGAGCGCGTCGATCACCCATAATTCGCGCACGCCGAAGCTGGCGTAGAGCGCGGCCTTGCGGCCCATGTCGTAACGCAACGAGGAATCGGCGATCTCGACGACGAGCAGAACGCCTGGCCCCGAAAGGCCAGTCAGCCCCGAGGTCCGCGGGTAGACGACGACATCGGGTTCGAGATAGGTGTCCTGGGAAAGTCGGAACGTCGTTTCGGGAGTAAGTCTGCATTCGTCGGGGCGAAGGCGAATCCACTTGTCGAGCAGCGCCGTCTTGACGACTTCGTGCTGATTTCCCTTCGGCGACATCGGAACCAGCTCCCCCCCGATCAATTCGACCCGCTCGTCTTCCTCCATCACGTCGGCCGCGACCATCGCTTCGACCTCGGCCACGGTGAAACGGCGGCGCGGCAGGCCTTCGGCGGCGCTGGTGACGCGGGAAGCGAAAGGGACGTTCATGTCGGCGCTTTCCAACAAACGAGGCTCGTCGGCCGCGACTTCAATCAATCGATAGGATATCACAAGCGCCGCCGCGCGTCCGCCGCAAGATTTCCGGGCCCGGCGATCGCACTCTCAAGGGCAGGGGACCATGCCGCGCGCCATCGACCATCTCGTCATCCCCGCGCGCGACCTCTCCGCGCAGGCCGAATTCTACCGCCGTCTCGGCTTTCAGGTCGGGGCGCGCAACCGCCATCCCTGGGGCACCGAGAACCATATCGTCCAGTTCGACGGCGCTTTTCTCGAGCTGATCGGGCTCGGGGAGGGGTTCGCGGCGCCCGCGCCGGCGCCCGGCGTCTATTCCTTCGCCGGCTTCGTCGCCGCGTTTCTGGCGCGGCGCGAGGGGCTGGCGATGCTGGTCCTGCGCTCGCGCGACGCGGAGGCGGACCGCCGACAATTCAAGGCCGAGGGAATCGGCGATTTCGCCCGCTTCGATTTCGCGCGCAAGGCGCGCCGGCCGGACGGCGGCGAGGTCGACGTCGCGTTCGCGCTCGCCTTCGCCGCCAGCGCGGCGCTCCCGGAGGCCGGTTTCTTCGTCTGCCAGCAGCGTTTCCCCGAGAATTTCTGGAGCCGGGCGGCGCAGGTCCATGCCAACGGCGCCAGGGGGATCGTAGGGCTCGCGATCGCGCACGAAAATCCTCGCGAGGCCGCGGATTTTCTCAGCCGTTTCGTCGGCGCCGGCGCCGCGCGTCGTGAAGGAGAGGGGTTCGTCGTCGAGGCCGACGGCGCGCGCATCGAATGCCGCCCGCGCGCCGCGCTCGCCGAACGCTATGGTGCGTCGGCGATCGGCGCGGACGGTCCGCCCATCGCGCTCGCCCGCATCGCGGTCGCCGATCTCGCGGCGACGCGCGCGCTGCTGGAGGCGGGCGGCGTAGGCTGTCGCGAGCGCGAAGGCGCGCTCATCGTCGGCGCCGGCGAGGCGATGGGCGCGGCTCTGGCGTTCGAAGCAGGCGCGCGCGGGTAAGGTTACTTTACACGATTCGTTGCCTCGCGCTGCCGATTGACCGATTCTTTGTCTCGCATTCGGAGGCGCGAAGACCATGGACATCGCAGGCCAAGTAGCGACGACGTCGGCCGATGTTGCGGACGGACGGCGCGAACGAATCGAGCGGCGCCTCGCCCCTTCGCCGTTTCTGGCCGAACCGTTGCGCCGCCTCGGTTATGACAGCCGCGAGCTTTGGGCCTGGGACAATTACCGCGCGAGCGTCCTCGCCTTCGTCGAGTCCTGCCGCCGCAGCGGCCGGCATGAAGACGGCAAAGTTCGGGTGCTGGAGATCGGCGGCGGAAGAGGGCCGTTGCTGACGCCGAGCGAGGCCGAGGAGGTCGGCGTCGCGCTTACGGTCAACGACATCGACGCCGGCGAATTGGCGCTGGCGCCGGCCTCCTTCCAGACCGCGCAATTCAACGTCGCCGGCGATTTCGACCCGAAATTGGCCGGGCGTTTCGACCTCGTCATTTCGCGCATGGTGTTCGAGCACGTTCGCGACGCGCCGCGCGCCTGGAGCAACGTGTGCGCGCTGCTCGCGCCCGGCGGCGTAGCGCTCGCCTTCCATCCGACGCTCTATGCGCCGCCTTTCGTGATCAATTGGCTGGCGCCCGAGGCGCTCACCGCGCGCGTTCTGCGGCTCTTC
>JBEKAL010000228.1:0-6520 GCA_050015935.1 Roseiarcus sp. | reverse complement strand
CCACTCGTCAACCTCTTGAAACGTCCTGGGGTAATCAACCCCAGGGACAAGATTTCTTACGACTTCCATCCCCCGAAGCTATCACGCGGGCTTACTGGAGTGAAGGGGATACCCTATTTGCGGACATAGCGCACCCTTTTAGTGGACGCACGTCCGAACCATAGTTGATGAAGGTTAAGACGTCGTTCCACGCTGCAAGAGCGCTGGACCTGAGCCAATTGCCGAACCGTCGACGAACGGACTATCACCAAGCTACGGACTGTAAATTCTGCGACACACCAGAATTCTTAGGCGTAACAACACAACTCGGCGAACATTTTCGGCTTTTCACAGGCGCGCTCCGCCTTCACACTTGAAAGGCAGGTCGCACTTATGGTGGCTCGCCGTCTTCGTCAAGTCAAACGCAAGCAAATTCCGGTAGTGCGTCAGTTTGTCGCACCGCGCTTCTGGTAGAAGCCGGGTCTCGCCGGCGTGTCAGCCACGTCTAGTTGAGCGAGGATGTCCTCCCAACTCATCAATTGATCCGCGAGACCGATGGCCATCGCGGACGTCAGGCGATGCGTCTTGTGAATGCGTATCTAATTGTAGAAGGCGACGTAGATAGACAGTACACACACGTGGCTGTCGATCTTTTTCGAAAAGGCGCTCTTCAGCCTAGTGAAACGGCGCATCGCCATGCGCAGCGTGAGATCGCCGCGTTCCACGTGTGACGTCGAAATATGCGCCGGCTCGCGCTTTTCCTCGATTGGCGTCTCTATTGATCCCGGCGCCTTCGGCAGGGCGCGGCTGCCCCTTCGCACTGTCGGGCGCGCCTTCGATTTTGATCAATTGCGCATAGTCAACGTCCGCGTCGAAATCGCCTTCGACGGCGTCGAGATGTGATTTCAAGCCGTCTGGGTCAATCGGACGCGGTCGGCGAGGCGTCCCGCGACATCGTCCTTGAACCATTTGGCGCATCGGCCATCACATGAACTGACCAAGCGGGACACAATCGGCTTGGTGTCGCCAGCGATCCCGGTCGATGTCCAAGTGTCGCCGGCGCCGTCCGGCGCCGCCTTCGCGCGCGGCGTTTTTACGCCACACGTATGTGCAACGCGAGCTGGAGCGTCAACTCGCGTCAGATTCGGAGCGATGCGCTGCCCGAATTCGCGGCGCCAAGAAAAAGTCAAGGTGGCGCCGAGAAACTGTCAAGTTGACGCCAGACAATGGTCGTTAATGATGAGCGGAGTCGCACGCGCTGAGGGATAATTGGCGATATACAAAACTACCTCGTTTGTCTTAGCCTTAATTGCATCATAATTTGTCAACAGGACGGCAGTTTTAGCATGCTGAGACACCCGGATCGGCGACAATTTATCTCACCATGAGAGTACAATATCTCTAAGCCTAAAGGATAACTTGCGCGATTGATGCAAAACGTCCATATCCCTGTTCGGCGCTAATCGTGCGAGTAGTGCCGATCGATCCGAACTGGCGGAATGGGGCTTATTCCCAACTGCGAGGAGTGCTATGAAAAAAGCTGAAAGTCTTCGTTACACTGGTCTGTCGTTTGCGGCAATGGCCGGCGTATCTGTCGCGGCCCTGCTGATCCCAGCCCAATCCTATGCTGATTCAGCGGACGCCCTTATTTGCAGGCCGATTCCGCCGATGGCGGGAGCTATCCTGGCGCCCGACGCGTACGGCAGATGCCCTCCGTCATACGTGTTGGTCGAAGAGGAGAATCCGACCGCCATCGCCACGAGCAACAGTCCGACCGGGGGCGACGGCGGCAACAATCCGACCGGGAGCGACGATTCAACCCTGAGCACGCCCCCCAGCACACCGTCGCACGGCCATCATGGCCATCATGGCCACGGCAAGTAGTTCAGACTGAACGGAAGATTGCGCGGAGCGGATGGCGGGTAAGCGCCGTCACGCTCCGCGTGAGCACGCCGAGCCCCCGGCGGCCGTCACCACCTTCATTGGCCGCCACGGCAACGAGTTCACACTGAGCGGCCTGCGATTGCAGGACCACGGGCTCAGCGCCGCAAACGAAAAAGAGACGGAAGATCGTGCGGAGCGGAAGGCGCGACTATCGCCCTCCCCCGCCGCCCGAGCGCGCCGCGGTCGACGTTCCCGCGCGACATCGGCAATCCGCCCGTCCGCAAGGGTCGCGATTTCACCCGTCTAGGCCCGCGCCTAGCGCGACCTGGGTGCGGTTCGACGCGTTCAACTTTTTCATCATGTTGCGAAGATGCACTTTCACCGTGCTCTCGGAGATGCCGAGCTCGAACGCAATGATTTTGTTCTGCCGGCCCTCGCGCAGAAATCTCAGCACGTCGCATTCGCGCGAAGTCAGCGGCAGTTCGCTATAGCCGTTCTTGCGGCCCGATTCCTGCGCCATCGCAACCGGCGCGGGCTCCAGCGCCTCCGACGGCGAAAACCGCGCCGAGGCGTATTCGTCATCGCGCGACAGATCCGGCGGAAAACACGAGCCCCCAACCCACATCAGTTGGATGGCGGCGATCGCGACGGCGAGACTCGCCTCGTGCTGGACGACGCCGGCGATGCCGAGCGCCCCGAGCGTGCGCCGCAACGCTGCGTCGTCGCAGCGAAGCACGGCTCCGATAGGCGCTTCGCCGCATAGACCGCGCAAGGTTTGACACGTGGCTTGCACGGATTCGGCCGCGTCGTTTCGGCGGGGATCGACGCCGATCAACACAAGGGTCGCCGGTCCGGGGACGACGTCCTCGACGCGGCCGTAGCATTCCACGACGGCCTCGCGTATGTGGGCCGAGATCGAGTGCGCAAGGCCATCGCGCAGCAGCGCCTGCGATTCGACCAGCACCAACCGGCCGCGCCGCGCTGTGCCAAAAGTCTCCGGGATCCAGCGGGCTGGATACCACCAAGATGATTTTCGAACTAAGCCCATCTGTCGCCGCCCCCTTTCACCGATAAGGGCCGATCATTGTCACAAATCCCCACCCCGGGCGGCTCGTCGCCGCCTCAGCGTTTTGCGCCATTGCCTTCAAGACGCGTTTGCGAGTGTCTTGTTGGAGTAGTCACAGGTATATGAAACTGGCCGCCCGCGGCGACCAGCTGAATCGCCGCGACCAACAGCGAAACGCCAAAAGTCGAAGGGAAAAGGCCCACCAAGCCGTATTCCGCCGCTTGGTTTTCTTCGGACGCCTCGCCATGTTCGGACAGCAGCAGCATCGGCGCGCGACGCGTCGCTGAGAAGATCGTGGCGATGTCGTCGAGCAACGAGCCGTCGGTCAGGCGCGCCGAACCGGCGTTAAACAGCACGACATCGGGTCGAAAGGCGCTGCATTCCCCGGCTTGTTGCGCGTGCGCGACGCTGACGATTTCGTAATCGCCGAGTTGCGCCGTCAGCAATTGCGACAAGCACTCGCGCGTCAGCCGCACGCCGTCGATCAACAACAGCACCTTGGCCGCATTGGCGCGAGGAGCTATCGAGGAGGCATATTCCTCGCTCCGGTCGAAGCGGTATTCATACTCCTCGCCCGGTCCCACGGGTATGCCGACATCGCCGGCGTAATGGGCCGACATCGACCACTCGCGGGGACTCAAGGCGTGGCCAACCGCGCCGAAATGCGCCGTTCTGGCCTTATGGACCCTAGAGCGATCGGAATTCGACATCGCAACGCTCCATGCGCACTGACACTGTACTCCGCACCAAGAAATTGATTCCCGGCCTCGCGATGACCCCACGTCTCGTCCGATGACGAGGTCAAGTTTCGATTTGATCGAACTTACGATCGATCTTCGTTCAACACCGCCCGAACGGGCCAATACGTGGAAAACCCCCAACCCGCGGTCCAGCATTGCCGCCGCATTCGCCGAGCGTTGCCTCCACTTTGGCGCCGCGTTAACGACATGTTAATCAAGGTGCGACAATTTGACGCATTTGTCAAGCGGGCATCGAACGTGGCGCGCCGAGGCGAGCGCGGCGGACGCCATCGCTTCCCGCACGATGTGCGCGCTCGACGAAGAGTGGGAAAAGTCGACGCTGGAGAATTTCGCCGAGGCCGTCGGCGTCTTCGGGGTTTGAGGGGAGCCGGATGCTGGCGCCGGCGCCGTACGCACCATCGGCGTAATGCAACTTTACGCGCTCGGCGGCTTGTGGCGGACGATCGAAAGGGATATCGAAATATCGTCCTCAATGTTCGGAGATTATTTCATGCCGCTATCTGAATCTGCCGATCCGCTCATTTTGACGGGCGACATCGTGTCGGCTTTCGTCGCCAACAATTCCTTGCGCTCGGCTGAACTGCCGGCCCTGATTCAATCCGTGCACGCGAGTTTGGTTAAGATCGCAAGCGGGGCGGTCACGCCGACCGCGCCCGAACCAGAAGCGACGACGCCGGCGATCTCGGTTCGCAAGTCGATCACGCCGGATTATCTCGTTTGTCTGGATGACGGTCGCAAATTCAAGTCTTTGCGTCGGCATCTGACGGCGCTGGGGATGACGCCGGAGCAATACCGCGCGAAATGGAAGTTGCCGGCCGATTATCCGATGGTGGCCGCCACTTACGCGGCGCAGCGGTCGGAGTTGGCGAAGAAGATCGGGCTTGGTCAACTCCGCAAGAGCGGCGCCGTCTCCAAGAGCAAGGCTGCTCGGCCGCCCAAGGCGACGGCCTGATCGGCGTCGGCAAAGCGCATCGAGCGCGGCGAACGGCGCGAAAACGGCCGGAACCGAAGCGCGTCGGCGATCACACGCTTCGCGCCGCGGGCGTGACCTTTTATCTTGAGAACGGCGAGACGCTCGAGAAGGCCACTGGGATGGCGAACCTCGCCAGTTCGCGCACGACGTAGCCTCACGATCGACGGGATGGAGAGGTCACGCTCGAGGCGGTCGAGCGGATGCGCGTTTGAAGATCCGAAAAATGCCGAGTCCCTCATTTTCCCGTGCTTCCTCATGCCGTCGCCGCGCACGCCGTCAAGATCGAGTCGCTTGACGGCCGCTCGGCGGCGCGGCGGTGAGGCTCCGCCGTGATTGCCGCCCCGGCGCTCGCCCGCTTGCGCCGCCCGACGCCCGCCCGCCTCAAAACCCTTCGCGTCCTCGCCCGCCCCGGCCAACGCGCGTTGGGGTGGCTGATCGCGGGGCCGCTGCGCGTGGCCTGCGCGCTCGGGCCGGCGGGAATCGTGCGCGACAAGCGCGAGGGCGACGGCGGCACGCCGGCGGGGCGGTTTCGCCTGCTCTGGGGCTACTATCGTCCCGACCGTCCGCGTCCTCCCGCCGGCGGCGTTCCGTTGCGGGCGCTGCGCCGCGATTCCGGCTGGTGCGAGAACCCGCTGAGCCCGCGTTACAACAGCCCGGTGCGTCTGCCCGCCGGGGATTGCACGGACCGCCTGTGGCGCGAGGACGCTGTTTACGATCTGACCTTCGTGCTCGACCACAATTTCACCCGCCGGTGCCGGGGCCGCGGCAGCGCGATCTTTTTCCACCTCGCGCGCCCCGGCTTGACGCCGACGGCGGGCTGCGTGGCGATCTCCGCCGCCGACATGCGCCGGCTCGCTCCGCGCCTGGCCAGAGGCGCGAGGATGCGGATCGGGTAGGGCGGGGCGGGCGGCGCCGTCGAGCGGGCTCTCGCGTTGCAATCGGCTGGCTCCGGGAATTGCCCGTGCTTGCGATTTTCGCGCGGAAAAACGATCGCCGCCCCGGATCCGGACGAAGCCGTCCGGCGAGTGGCTGACGTCGCCCGAAGCGTTCGCCGCGGCCGGCGAAAGTTACCAAGCTTTCATGTCGGAGCCATCGCGGCGTTAGGCGCTCCGAGCCATCTTGCCGGCCGTGTCGCCGAGCAAAGGGCCGGCGCCAAAGATCCCGATGGAGTCATCCCATGTCCTTCGCACCAGTCCCGCAATCCGGCCGGCGCTCGCTGCGCGCCGCGCTGCTCGGCGCGGTCGCCGTCGTCGCGCTCGGCGCCGCCGCGCTCGAGAACGGCGCGCTGTCGCCCGGCTACGCCGTCGCCGCTTCGACGCAGAGTTCGGCCGGCCCGGCGTCCTTCGCCGACGTGGTCGACCGCGTGAAATCGTCGGTCGTCTCGGTCAAGGTCAAGGTCGACGACGGCGGCGAGACGGACTTCGAATGGCAGGGCATGCCGCATTTCCCGCCGGGCAGCCCGTTCGACCGCTTCTTCAAGCAGTTCGGCCTGCCCGACGACAATGACGGCGAGGCGCCGGCGCCGCGCCATCAGCGCCATCTGTCGATGGCGCAGGGCTCCGGCTTCTTCATTTCCGCCGACGGCTACATCGTCACCAACAACCACGTCGTCGACCACGCGACCGAAGTGACGGTCACCACCTCGGACGGCAAGACGCTTCCCGCCAAGGTGATCGGAACCGACGCCAAGACCGATATCGCCTTGCTCAAGGTGAACGAGGCGGGGACCTATCCCTTCGTCAATTTCGCTTCCCAATCGCCGCGCGTCGGCGACTGGGTGATCGCGGTCGGCAATCCCTTCGGCCTCGGCGGCACGGTGACCGCGGGCATCGTCTCGGCGCGCGGCCGCGACATCGG
>JBEKAL010000227.1:0-6521 GCA_050015935.1 Roseiarcus sp. | reverse complement strand
TGGCAAAGGACTGGGAAAACCTCAACCGCAACGCCCTCGCCTTCCTCCGCCTCGCCTCCATCCGCCTCATGCTCAGAAAACTCTGTAATCCCTCATGAAGTCTCCGGACGGACTCTGAGCGATTTGCTCAAGTTCGCGTTCGCGCGCCCGCGTCCTGATATCGTCTCTCCGGCAGCGCGGGTTTTTACGACAAGCTTCCCAAGCGAGCACGCCGCACTGTCAGCCATTACCTATCTAACAATAGCGGCGCTTCTGGCGCGAAGCCAATCCTCGTCCAAGATTGGTCTCTACTTCATTGTCCTGGCGGCGTTTGTAACGATACTCATAGGCGTCAGCCGCATATACCTTGGCGTTCACTATCCGACCGATGTTCTCGGAGGCTGGTGCATCGGCGCGGCCTGGGCCCTCGGCTGCTGGGCGCTGATGACGTGGCTTCAGCATAGCGGCCATGTCGAAGCGCCCCGTCCGGATGGCGCAGCTCAGTAGGGGCTTGCGCTTCGCTTGGCGTATAATGAATGATGACAACGCAGCCGCCGGGAATTTCCAGTCCAACCTGCATCCTCAACGGTCATTCCGCTCACGTCGAGGAAGCCAAGGCGCATGTCGCGCGTTTTTTAGCGATTACGCGGTTACGGCGGTTACGGCGACGCGTGCATGAATCCCTTTTTCGTCGCCCTGTCGGCCTCTCCTCCTCTCGGCTTCGGGCCGCGTTTGCCGGGGGCGGGGGTCGCGGCCGGTCAGCGCCGCGCCGCGGTCGAGGAAGGCCGGCGCGCCGAGACGCCGAGCGAACCACGACCCGACGGGTCAAGACAGCTCTACCTCGCAAGCCAGCGCGCGAATCGGCGCGTCGCTTCGGCGATCTCTTCCGGCGCGCGGGCGAAGCAAAGCCTGAGATAGCCCTCGCCGCCGGGACCGAATGCGGAGCCCGGCGCCGCCCCGATCCCCGCCTCGTCGACGAGTCTCAGCGCGAGCGCGCGCGAATCGGTCTCCCCGTCGATCGCGCAAAACAGATAAAACGTGGCCTCAGGCGTCGCGAAATGCACGCGGCCCGTCGCGGCGAGGCCGCGCGCGACGATGTCGCGCGCCTCGCGCATCCGCGCGATCTGACCGGCGATGAACGGCTCGCCCTCGTCCAGCGCGGCGATCGCCGCCCGTTGCGTGAACACGGGAACGCCCGACGTCGTGAATTGCACGAGATTCTCGATCGTCGCGCCGAGCGCCGGCGGCGCCTCCAGCCAGCCGACGCGCCAGCCGGTCATCGCCCAGTTCTTCGACAGCGTCTGCACGAACAGAATCTTGTCGCTCGGCGCCATGACGTCGTGAAAAGACGGCGTCCTGCCGCCTCGATAGGTCAGCCGCGCGTAGATTTCGTCGGCGACGATCCACAGGCGATGGCGGCGCGCCAGCGCCAGAATGGTTTCGAGTTCTTCATGGGTGGCGACGAAGCCGGTGGGATTGGCCGGCGAATTGACGAAGATGGCGCGGGTCGCCGGCCCGACCGCGCTCGCGAGGCGCTGGGGATCGAGGCGCCAGCGTTCGCCGCGCTCGAGAGGCGCAAACACGGCGCGCGCCCCGGACAACGCGAGGGCACCGGCGAAATTCGGCCAAGCCGGCGAAGGAATCAACGCTTCCTCTCCGGGCCCGACCGTCAGGAGCGCGGCGATTTCGAGCGCGTGCATGCCGCCGATGGTGACGAAGAAGCTCTCCGGCGAGAAATCGCCTCCGCCCGGCGCCGCGCCATAAACGCGCGTCATATAGCGCGCGATGGCGGCGCGCAATTCGGGGATGCCGCGCTGGTGAGTGTAGAAGGTCTCGCCGCGATCGAGCGAGACCTTGGCCGCTTCGGCGATGAAAGGCGGGGTCGGCAAGTCGCCCTCGCCGACCCAAAGCGGGATCAGACCCTGGCGGCCGCGCCCGTAGTTGAAGATTTCGAGAACGCCGCTCTGCGCCACGGCGCGCATGGCCGGCTGAATTTTGCCGAGCCAGTCGGGCGTCGGCGGCGCCGCTTGGGAAAGTAAGAGGTCCATCGCCGCGTCATGAACGGGGTTGCGTTCGGCCGCAAGGGCCGGAGGCAAAAATCGTCGCCGGTTTAGAGCGAGGCCTCATCGAGGCGAGGCCCTCGTCTTTTCGCGTTCGATCTCAGCGCTTGGCCAGGGCGTCGCGAATTTCGGTCAGCAACACGACTTCGTCGCTCGGCGGCGGCGGAGCGGCCAGCGCGACCGGCGCCGGCTGCTTCATGGAATTGATCGCCTTGATGACGAGGAACAGCGCCGCGGCGACGATGACGAACTGGATGACGTTGGTGACGAAGTCGCCATAGGCCAGCACGCCGCCCTGCTTCTTCGCGTCGGTCAGGTTGGCGGCGGTCACGGCGCCGGAAAGCGGCAGGAAATAGTTGGAGAAATCGGCTTTTCCGAAAATGCCGATGATCGGCATGATGATGCCGTCGACCAGCGAACCGACGATCTTGTTGAACGCCGCGCCGACGACCACCGCCACCGCGAGATCGATGACATTGCCTCTCATAGCGAAGTCTTTGAATTCTTTGAGCATGCCGCCCTCCCCAAGAAACCGCGTCGCCTCGGCCGCGCGCAGCGGAAACGAGGCGACCCAAACGCCCCGCCAGGCTATCGCAGGCGAATGCGGAGATAAAGCCGGCGGCGACGACGGGGCTTTGTGCGCCGATTTCCCGTGCGAACCGGCGCGCCGTCAGTCCTGGGCGGCGGGTCGCCGCTCGAGCGCATCGATCCGCGCCTTTAGAAGCGCGGCGCGCGCCTGCGCCATCCGGGAGGCGCAATATTCGTGGACGGATTCCTTCTCGTAATCGCGGCAGACATCGTCCCGGCGCGCGGCGAAATCACTCTGCTCACGCGCCAGATCGTCGGCCTCGGGTCGACCTTTCAGTCGCGCCTGGAGCGCATGAAGGCTGTCCGCCGCCGCCGCTTCGGCGCGCGCGCGTTGGCGCTTGATCGATTTGGCGTCGTTCGCCAGATTGGCTCCGTCGGGTCCCCAAAGGCCGCCGGGGCTCGCCTGACAATCGGCCGCCTGGAAAACGCACGCCGTGCTTTGCGCGGGAACCAGCACGGCGCCGTCGAGAAGGTCGAAGGAAAACAGGCAAGCCGGGATTTCCGCCTCGTACCTTGCCAATCCCTCGGGCCGTCCCAGGCTCTTCGTTTCGATCGGCGCTTCGCCGACGATGTCGATCAGGCACTTTCGCGAGGGGTCGGAAATCACCTCGCCGGCCAGGCTGAACTTGTCGATGCGCAGAACCTTGCCGCGGCCCGAAAACAACAATTGGCCCTGATTCCCGTTGAGCCGAAGCGGCCGGCCGACGACGGCCGCGGCGCCGGAGGCGAAATCGGCTGTCGACTTTTCCGACTTTCTCGCGGCGGGCGCATCGACGGGCGCGCCGGGGGGCGTCGGGGCGGCGGCTCCGGGCAAGGCGAGTTGCGCGCAGGCGAGACCGCAACTCATCGCCAAGACGCCCGGCACGGCAATCGCGAATCGCGTCATGAGCGAAGCTTAGATTCGGACGGGAAAAATGGGAAGCGCCGCGCGCGCGGCGGCGCGAAAGCTTGGATAAGGCCTGAGATTTCTCGCCGCCGACAGGCCCTTCAGCGCCTTGCGCCGGTGTGGAGCCCCACTTATATACGCGCCAGCTATGCAGCGTTGGGGCGAAGCAGTCTCGCCTGCGGAATTTGAAACCGTGCGTCGGGGACCGGAATGGGCGTCGCCGGCCAGTTCCTGGACGGGGCCGCGCGTTTCCAAGGCCAGGCCGCTTTGGGGTCTCGCGGTCTCGCGAAACAGTAAGGAATGGGACAATGGCTAAAGTTATCGGCATCGACCTCGGGACCACCAATTCCTGCGTCGCGGTCATGGAAGGCGCCACCCCGAAAGTCATCGAAAATTCCGAGGGCGCGCGCACCACGCCGTCGATCGTCGCTTTCACCGACGACGGCGAGCGTCTGGTCGGCCAACCCGCCAAGCGCCAAGGCGTGACCAACCCGGAGCGCACTTTTTTCGCCATCAAGCGGTTGATCGGCCGATCGTTCGACGATCCCATGACCAAGAAGGACATGGGTCTGGTTCCTTACAAGATCATCAAGGCCGCCAACGGCGACGCCTGGGTGACGGCGGGCGGCAAGCAATATTCGCCTTCGCAGATTTCCGCGTTCGTCCTGCAGAAGATGAAGGAGACCGCCGAGGCGCATCTGGGAACGCCGGTCACGCAGGCCGTCATCACGGTTCCCGCCTATTTCAACGACGCCCAGCGCCAGGCGACCAAGGACGCGGGCAGGATCGCCGGCCTGGAAGTGCTGCGCATCATCAACGAGCCGACCGCGGCCGCGCTCGCCTACGGCCTCGACAAGAAGAAATCGGGCACGATCGCCGTTTACGACCTCGGCGGCGGCACGTTCGACATTTCGATCCTCGAGATCGGCGACGGCGTCTTCGAAGTGAAATCGACCAACGGCGACACCTTCCTCGGCGGCGAGGACTTCGACATGCGGTTGGTCGAATACCTCTCCACCGAGTTCAAGAAAGAGCAGGGCATCGACCTGACCAAGGACAAGCTCGCGCTGCAACGTCTGAAGGAGGCGGCCGAAAAGGCCAAGATCGAGCTGTCCTCGGCGGTGCAGACGGAAATCAATCTGCCCTACATCACCGCTGACGCCGCGGGCCCCAAGCATCTCGCGCTGAAACTGACGCGCGCCAAGTTCGAGGCGCTGGTCGACGACTTCATTCAGCGCACGGTCGAGCCTTGCCGCAAGGCGCTGAAGGACGCCGGCCTTTCGGCGGGCCAGGTCGACGAGGTCGTGCTCGTCGGCGGCATGACGCGCATGCCCAAGGTGCAGGAGGTCGTCAAGCAGTTCTTCGGCAAGGAGCCGCATAAGGGCGTGAACCCGGACGAAGTGGTCGCGATCGGCGCCGCCGTCCAGGCCGGCGTTCTGCAAGGCGACGTCAAGGACGTGCTGCTGCTCGACGTGACGCCGCTTTCGCTCGGCATCGAGACGCTCGGCGGCGTGTTCACGCGCCTCATCGACCGCAACACGACCATCCCGACCAAGAAGAGCCAGGTGTTCTCGACGGCCGAAGACAATCAGACCGCCGTGACCATCCGCGTCTTTCAGGGCGAGCGCGAAATGGCCGCCGACAACAAGGCGCTCGGCCAGTTCGATCTGGTCGGCATTCCCTCCGCGCCGCGCGGCGTGCCGCAGATCGAGGTGACGTTCGACATCGACGCCAACGGCATCGTCAACGTCACCGCTAAGGACAAGGCGACCAACAAGGAACAGCAGATCCGCATTCAGGCCTCGGGTGGCTTGAGCGACGCGGACATCAACAAGATGGTCAAGGACGCCGAGGCTCACGCCGCCGAAGACAAGAAGCGGCGCGAGGCGGTCGACGCCAAGAACCACGGCGAGTCGCTCGCCCACGACGCCGAGAAGGCGCTCAAGGAGTACGGCGACAAGGTCGCACAGTCCGATCGCAGCGCGGTCGAAGCGGCGGTCGCGGCTTTGCGCGCGTCCCTGCAGGGCGAGGACATCGAGGCGATCAAAGCCAGGTCGAACGACCTCATGCAGGCGCAGATGAAGCTTGGCGAAGCCATGTACAAGGCGCAGCAGGCGGCGAGCCCCGGCGCCGAAGGCTCCGAGACGGGCGCCGGTCAGGCCAAGGACGACGTCATCGACGCCGAGTTCCGGGAAGTCGACGACGACAAGAAGAAATCGGCCTGACGATCTCAGAATCGCTCGCGCCCCTTTCCTTTAAATCAGGCGAAGGGGCGCGAATGACCTCGCTGCGCCGATCGGCCGTTGGTCGTCGCGGCGCAGTTTCCTTAAGGCGGCCGAGGCGCGATCGCGACTTCACCTAGACATTCGAGAGCGATTGACGAGGCGGCCCCAGCTATTCATAGGTGGACGATTCGGACGCCTCAAAGAAAGACCGGGTTGCTAAAGACGTGGCCAAACGCGATTTCTACGAAACCCTAGGGGTCGCCCGCACCGCCACCGAAGCGGAGTTGAAGGCGGCTTTCCGCAAGGCGGCGATGCAATGCCATCCCGACCGCCACCCCGGCGACAAACAAGCCGAGTCGCGGTTCAAGGAACTCAACGAGGCCTATCAACACCTTTCCGACGGCCAGAAGCGCGCCGCCTACGATCGCTACGGCCACGCCGCGTTCGAACAGGGCGGCGGCATGAGCGATGGCTTCGCCACCTCCATGTCGGATATCTTCGACGATCTCTTCGGCGACATCATGGGCCGCCGCGGCGGGCGCGGCGCCTCCGGCAAGGAACGCGGCGCCGACCTTCGCTACAACCTCGAGATCACCCTGGAGGAGGCCTATCACGGCAAGACGGCGACGATTAAGCTGCCGACCTTGGCGGTCTGCGAAGGCTGCGCCGGCTCGGGCGCGAAGGCGGGCTCGAAGCCGGCCACTTGCAAGACCTGCGCCGGGCACGGGCGCGTTCGCGCCCAGCAGGGATTTTTCGCCATCGAGCGGACGTGCCCGAGCTGCG
>JBEKAL010000226.1:0-9899 GCA_050015935.1 Roseiarcus sp. | reverse complement strand
TCGCCCGCCACGAAAAGCGCGAGGGCGCCGAACTGGCGGCCGCGTTGCGCGAGCGGGCGGTGCTGGTGCGCCATTTCGCCAAGCCGGCGCGCATCGCGCCTTACTTACGCATCAGCGTCGGATCGGAAGGCGAGATCGCGCGGCTGCTCGCGGCGCTGACGGCGATTCTGGGCGACGGCGGTTCAGGATAGGAGCCGGCGCGCCCGCCCCTCTCACGCGTCGATCCGCTTGATGAACCAGTTGAGGATGCGGCTCCAGATTTCGTCCTTGCCGACCTGGTCCTCGACGCCGTGTTCGAGGTTGGGATTGTCGTTGACCTCGATCACCACGATCGTCTCGCCGACTTCCTTGACGTCGACGCCATAGAGGCCGTCGCCGATCGCGCGCGCGGCGCGCAGCGCGACTTCGATGACGCGCGGCGGCGCCTCGCCGACGGTGATCGTGCGAAAGCCCCCTTCGCGCGCGCCGTCGGGCTCGTGCTTGATGATCTGCCAGTGGCCGGGCGCCATCCGATACTGGCAAACGAACAAAGGCTCGCCGTCGAGCACGCCGACGCGCCAGTCGAATTCCGTCGGCATGAATTGCTGCGCGAGCAACAGGTCGGTGTCCTCGAACAACTGGTCCGTCAACGCCTTCAGCGCCTCGAAAGTATCGACCTTGTGGACGCCGCGCGAGAACGATCCGTCGGGAATCTTCACCACCATCGGCCAGCCGAGCAGTTTCTCGGCTTTGGTGAGATCGTCTCCCTCCGCCAGCATGACGGTGGGCGGAATGGGAACGCCGTGCGCCTCCATCAGTTCGTGAAGATAGACCTTGTTGGTGCAGCGGATCATCGACACGGGATCGTCGATGACCGGCATGCCCTCCTGCAGCGCGCGGCGCGCGAAACGGTAGGTGTAATTGTCGATCGAGGTCGTCGCGCGGATGAACAGCCCGTCGAATTCGGCCAGTTCCGCCAATTGCCGTTTGGTGAGCAGGTCGATTTCGACCGAATGGCCGCCGGCGAACTTCTGCAAATAGCGAATGGTTTCCATCGACGAAGGCGGCAGCGGCTCCTGCGGATCGCAGAGCACCGCCAGCGAATATTTGGCGATGGCGCGCGCACGCGGACTGCGCCAGTCGCGTTGGGTGTGCTGGTGCAGCGCGGCGCGAAAGAACTCGGCCTCCTCGGGGCCGAGTTTGGCGAGCGGGCGCGGGCGAAGACGGTCGATTCGCCACCGCTTGCCCGGCGTGATGGTCACCTCGATCGCCGGGCAGCGATACCAATCGAACAACAGCCGGCCGAACGCTTCGAAGCGCGGGTCCGGCGCGAGGCCGAAGCAGAACAGCAGATCGAAGGTGGTGATCTCGCTCGCTCGCGAACGATGCGCGGCGACGTTGAGCGCCTCCTGCAAATCGGGCAACGCATACTCGTAGAGCTTGTGCTCGCGCAGTTCGAGCATGGTCTCGACGGTCGGGATGATCCGGTGCCCGCGCGCCTCGGCCAGCAGCGAGGCGTAATAGCCCTTGGACTGATAATTGTAAGATCGCGAGAGGTTGACGATCTTGGCGCGTCCGGCCCCGGCGAACAATTTCGGCCGTGCGAGATAGTCGCTGGTCGTGATCACCTTGTGCGGCGTCTCCGCATTGGGGAAATCGCGCTCGTGATCGACGAGAATCACCCAGCCGTTCATGGCGGGCCCGCCGGGATCGCTCCGCGCCTCGGCGAGCGCGCGAAGGTTTTACGGGATAATCCAATCATGCGGCCGTTCGGCTCCTTGGCCGAGCGAGAAGCGAGACCCTGATGTCGAACACGACGCCGACGCGAATCACGCTTGCCCAGGCGGCTCGGTCGCCACCATGCGTCGCCCTCGCGCCGGGCGCAACGGGTCAGCGCGCGGACCGCCGGGTTTTCACGCGAATTCATGCCGGCTGCCTGCTCGGCGCGGGCTCGAGGCGCTTCTCGAAACGCAGCGCGGCGGCGCCGTCCGCGTAATAGCGCTCGCACTGGGCGAATTGGCGGTACCCCATCTTCTCGTAGAGCGCGATGGCGGCCGCATTGTCGTAACGCACCTCGAGGCGCAGGGCGCTGCGACCGTGCGCGCGCGCGTAGCGCTCGCAGGCTTGCAGAAGCGCGCGGCCGACGCCGCGCCGCCCTTGCGCGGGATCGACGGCGAGGGAATAGATCCGCGCGGTCTTGCCGCCCTTGCGCAGCGCGATCAGGGCGTAGCCGGCGAGCGTATCGCCGAACTTGGCGACGATCAAAGGCCGATGCCCGGCGCCGATGAAGCCGCGCAGCGCGCGGCGCGAAAGTCGATCGCCCGGGAACGCCGCGACCTCCAGCGCCTGGATCGCATCGAGATCGTCGCTCGAGGCCGAGCGAACCACCATGCCGCCGGAGGCGCCCATTTGCATCCCTTCCTCCGAACGCCCCGAATGAAGCCGCCGCGCTTGCCCGTTTCGACGCCCGACGTCTAGGGTGAAAATCGTTCGCGTGGTCGTCTGATAGGACGAGGGAGACATGATGGGCAAGGCGGAAAAAAGGCTGGAAAGCCTCAAGGCGCTGCTCGACGACGCGCATCGGCGCATGGGCCTGGAATTCGGCTTTCGGCTTTGGGACGGCGCGTTCGTTCCGGCCGACTGGCCGAGCGATGCGCTGGCGATCGTCATCGCCGACGAGGGCGTGGTCGCGAGCCTCATCCGTGCGCCGGGATTGCCCACCCTGGCCAATCTCTGGGCCGCCAAACGCCTCAACGTCGTCAATGGCGACCTGTTCGATCTCGTCGCCAAGCGGCCGAAGGCGCACACGCGCGATTTGAGGAAGGGCGTGAACAAGCTCGCGGCGCTGAGGACCGCGCTCGCGTTCCTGTTCGCGCCGCGGGGCGGGCCCTGGCCGTTGGAGCGAATCGGCCAGGACCGCGAGAGCAGCGGCGCCGAAGCCGAGAACAAGAACAACGTCGCCTATCACTACGACGTCTCCAACGCCTTCTATCGGCTCTGGCTCGACGAGGAGATGGTCTACACCTGCGGCTATTTTCATCATTGGAGCGACACTCTCGACGCCGCGCAGACGCAGAAACTCGACATGATCTGCCGCAAATTGCGTTTGCAGCCCGGCGAGACGATGCTCGACATCGGCAGCGGCTGGGGGTCTCTGGCTTGCTTCGCCGCCCGGCGTTACGGCGTCAATGTCACCGGCGTGACGCTTTCCGAGCGGCAGATCGCCTACGCCCGCGACAAGGCCGAGCGGCTCGGCCTCGCCGACAAGGCGACGTTCGAACTTATCGATTACGCGCTGCTGGCGGGGCGGGAGCGCTTCGACAAGATCAGCTCGGTGGGCATGTTCGAGGCGATCGGCGTCTCGCATTTCGACACGTATTTCCAGACCGTGCATCGCCTGCTGAAACCCGGCGGGCTCTATCTGCACCAAGCGATCACCCGCCCCGGCAAGCGCGCCGCCGTCAAAGGGGGCAAGAAGCGGCCGGAATTCGCGGCGCTGACGCGCTACATCTTTCCCGGCGGCGAACTCGACTATCTCGGCCGCACCATCACCAATCTCGAGCGGCACGGCTTCGAGGTCCACGACGTCGAGGGCTGGCGCGAACATTATCAACGCACCTGCCGCCTCTGGCACGATCGCCTCCTGGCGCGCTACGACGAGGCCTGCGGGGAAGTGGGCGAAGCCAAGACGCGCGTCTGGCTCGCCTATCTCGCGGCCTGTTCGATCGTGTTCGAGCGCGGCCATTGCGGCCTCTTCCAGACGCTTTGCTCCAAGCGCGCCAAGGGCGCGAGCGGCCTGCCGCCGACGCGGGCGGATTTGTACCGGTAGGGGAGGGGCGGGCGTCGGGGCGGGAGCGCGCGGCGCGAACTCGGCGCGCTTGACGGCATGTATCAATTGTGGTACATTCTTGTTGAATGATCGACCTACTGAAGCCCATCCCGCTGGCGTTCTGGCGGTCCGCAAGCGGACATGAGCCTGTTCGGGAATGGTTGAAGGCGTTGTCGTCCGAGGACAAGCGCGCGATCGGGCGCGACATCGCCAAGGTTCAATTCGGCTGGCCGATCGGCCTGCCGGTTTGCAGGCCTCTCGGCGATGGGTTGTGGGAGGTCCGTTCGA
Organism: Roseiarcus sp.; assembly: GCA_050015935.1. GTDB lineage: Bacteria > Pseudomonadota > Alphaproteobacteria > Rhizobiales > Beijerinckiaceae > Roseiarcus. The sequence goes on along the minus strand of JBEKAL010000226.1, from coordinate 5,803 downwards.
GTCTCCCGAGCCGGCGCGAGGCGCGCGTGCTTTTCGGCTTTCACGAAGGCGCGCTGATCGCTCTCGCTGCGTTTTTCAAGAAGACGCAGGCGACCCCCGCGCAGGAATTGGCGACGGCGCGCCAGCGGTTGAAGGAAGCGACATCATGATGAAGAAGACCAATCCGCATATCGGTTCGAGCTTCGAAAGCTGGCTCGACGAAGAGGGCATCCGCGAGGAAGTCACCGCGGCGGCCGTCAAGCAAGTCATCGCCGAGCAACTCGCCGCGGAAATGAAGCGCAAGGGCATCACCAAGGCGGCCATGGCTGAGATGATGAACACGAGCCGCGCGCAGGTGGACCGGCTGCTCGATCCGAAGAACAAGAGCGCGACGCTCGAAACGCTGATGCGCGCGGCCAAGGCGGTCGGGCGTGAACTGCGGCTGGAATTGGTTTGAGGGTAGAGGTGGAAGTCGGACGGACGGCGCGGATGCGAGTGGCGGCATGCGGCCGAAGCCGGCCGCCCGACAGACCTGCGTCCGACTGAGCGCGGACGAAGCAATCGCCCCGAACCCGCCTCACTCCCGCCCCGACCGCCGCATCCACTCCTCTTCGTCGATCGTCTCGACGCCGAGTTCGCGCGCCTTGGTCAGCTTCGAGCCGGCGCCGGGTCCGGCGACGACGAGGTCGGTCTTGGCCGAGATCGAGCCCGACACTTTCGCGCCCAGGCGCTCGGCCATCGCCTTGGCTTCGTCGCGGGTCATCCGCTCCAGCGATCCGGTGAACACGATCGTCTTGCCGGCGAGCGGGTGGCCGGCGGCGATCGCCTCCATCGGCTCGATGCGAACCTCTTGGAGAAGAGCGTCGATGACGGCTTCGTTGTGCGGCTCAGCGAAGAAATCTTCGATCGATTCGGCGACCACCGGCCCGACTCCCTCGATGCCGTCGAAAGCGTTGGCCGCGTCGGGCCCTCGCGCCGCCGCGCGCAGGCTGGCGAAATCGCCGAAATAGCGGGCGAGCCGGCGCGCGTTGGTCTCGCCGACGTGGCGGACGCCGAGCGCATAGAGGAAGCGGTTGAGAACGATGGTTCGCCGCGCCTCGATCGCGGCGAAGAGATTGCGCGCCGAGGTCTCGCCGAAGCCCTCCCATTCGCGCAAAGGCGGCCGGCCGCGCCCGTCGCGCGCTTGCAGCGTGAAGATGTCGGCCGCGGTCTTGATCAGCCCCTCGTTGAAGAACAGCTCGATCTGCTTGTCGCCGAGCCCCTCGATGTCGAAGGCGTTGCGCGATGAGAAATGCTTGAGGCCTTCCACCGCCTGCGCGGGGCAGACGAGGCGGCCGGTGCAGCGGCGCACGACGTCGGCCTTGCCGGTCTTTTCGTCGATTTCGCGCAGCGCCGCCGAGCCGCAGACGGGACAGATGAAGTTTCCCTTCTGGTCTTGGGGGAAAACATAAGGCTTCGTGCGTTGCGGCCGCTTGTCGAGCACGACTTCGAGAATCTGCGGAATGACGTCGCCGGCGCGCTGCACCTCCACGGTGTCGCCGACGCGCACGTCGAGCCGCGCGATTTCGTCCTCGTTGTGCAGCGTCGCGTTGGAGAGGACGACGCCGCCGACGGTGACGGGATGCAGTTTCGCCACCGGCGTCAGCGCGCCGGTGCGCCCGACCTGAATATCGATCCCTTCGACGATCGTCGTCGCGCGTTCGGCGGGAAACTTGTGCGCGGTCGCCCAGCGCGGGCTACGCGAGACGAAGCCGAGCCGTTCCTGCAGCGCGAGGTCGTTGACCTTGTAGACGACGCCGTCGATGTCGTAGCCGAGGGTCGCGCGGCGCGCCTCGATCGATCGGTAATGGGCGAGCATCTCGGCGGCGCTACGGCACAGCGTGGTCAGCGGATTGACCGGCAGGCCGAAGCGGCGGAAGGCGTCCATCGCGCCCATTTGCGTCTCGGCGAAGGGCGCGCTGACCTCGCCCCAGGCGTAGGCGAAGAATTTCAGCGGCCGCTCGGCGGTGACGCGCGCGTCGAGCTGACGCAGCGACCCGGCCGCGGCGTTGCGCGGATTGGCGAAGGCGGGCTTTCCCGCCGCCTGCTGGCGCGCGTTGAGGGCGGAAAAATCGGCGTGCGCCATGTAGACTTCGCCGCGCGCCTCCAGCACCTCGGGCTCGCCGGCGAGCGTCTTGGGGATGGCGGCGATGGTGAGCGCGTTGGCGGTCACGTCCTCGCCCTCGTAGCCGTCGCCGCGCGTCGCCGCCTGGACGAGCTTGCCGCGCTCGTAGCGCAGCGAGCAGGAGAGCCCGTCGATCTTCGGCTCGGCGGTCGCCTCCAGCGGCGCCGCCTCGTCGAGCCCGAGGAAGCGCGCGCGCAGAATTCCTCGACTTCGGCGTCCTCGAAGATGTTGCCGAGCGACAGCATCGGCACGGCGTGGCGCACCTTGGCGAATTTCTCCGCCGGCGCCGCGCCGACCTTGCGGCTGAGCGACTGCGCGTCGGCCAGCGCCGGAAACGCCGCCTCCAGCGCCGTATAGCGTCGACGCAGCGCGTCGTAGTCGGCGTCGGAAATGGTCGGCGCGTCGTCCTCGTAGTAGCGGCGGTCGTGCGCGGCGATCTCCGCGCCGAGGCGCGCGTGCTCGGCGCGGGCGGCTTCGAGCGAGAGCTTTTCGGGCGGCGTTGTCTTCGCGGGCATGGGAAAGGTTTATCGCAGCGGTCGCGTCAGCGGAAGCCGATGTCTTGGCTCAGGAGCTCAGGACATCAGGACATATGAGACCCGCGGACGAATGCGGACTTCTCCATTGTTTGCTTGGCAGAGCGCAAAATCGCCTCTAAGCAAGCAACGGATGGCCCGCGTTGACTCCAGCGCCGGCCTCGCATGAGTCCGAGCTCGTGGATAAGGTTTTACGCTTGGCGCCCGCATCATGGGTCCGCTCAGGGTGGAAAGCGGTCGTTGCGGATGCGATTGCGGACGGCGGAGAAGCGCCAGGAACGACATTATGAATGAGTGTGCGGCCATTTCGTCGTGAGGCGCCAAGCTCGCACGAGCTTCTCTAGCGATTTTCAGGATAAAGCTCGAACCACCGGTGACCCATCTCCTCGCGCATGAGCTTGCGGATATGCTCGTCTGCGGCAGCGATCGAACCGAACCTCGAAATCATGGCCGCCAGCAGTTTTTCGTAGTCCCCCGTTTTTGTTGCGCGGGCTTCCTTTACAGACTTGAAGGCTTCAAAGAATTTGTTGACCATTATGCGCTTGTCCGTTCGGTAGCCGGGCCCTACACAGAACCGCGCTCTGGCTCCGGTCTGCGATACTGACAGTACCTCCCAAAGGCACCAAATTCGGTCGAACAGCGGGGTCATGGTGACGGCGAATGCGACATTGCCAATCGACCGGACAATCGCCTCCATGTCGAAGGCGATCGTCTCGCTTGCGATCGCGTGCTGGTTGTAGCAAACAAAATCTATCCAGACGAATTTCTCTTTGATACCCACGATCCCTTCGCTGTCAAAGGCGTCGAGAGTTCCGCCGTGCCATTGCGGCACCGGGCTCAGCACCGAGTTCGCCCATGCGTGCGACAGGAATACTTCGGGCTTTCCTCGATCAGATGGCGGAACGCGCGCGTAGAGCGGAGCACGGATCGCTTGTGTGAGAGGAACAATATGCTCGGCAACCAAATCGTGGATCGTCGCATCGTAGAACTTGGGTTCAGGTCCGTAGAGGACCCCTTTGTATTCCTCGGGTGTAGGCGGATTGATGACGAGGTAGAGCCGCGCGTGATCCTCCCACTGCCGCGCCTGCTGTCGCAATCTCAATTGTTCCCGCACGGGCTCGTTCCGCTGCCAATAGATTGACCTTACGAAGTTACACAACCAGCTGAATCTCACTCCACGCTCGGCCAAGGGGACATCGACTTCGTTCCAGCGGCACGATCGCTCATCTATCAACTCGACGGCGTAGGGGTTGGGGTCAGGCCGTCGCCCATCACCCCCGATGTGATCGCTGTCACTGGCTGCGAGCCGCTGAAGTTGGCGCATGGGACAACTCCGGACCACGAGACGCTTAAGAAGATTAGGTAAGTAAGCGAGCTCTGCGACCAACTCACATTCGCCCTGAAACCACTTAATTGCAAGCGCATTGTCAGGTCCGCTCGGGGTCAACTCGGGAAGTCCGGCGCGCGGCGACGACCCTCCGCTGCGGGTCGTTTCTCGCCGTCTGCGCGGATGCCAAGCGCAAGATTCTATCCACACGGTCAGCCGAGCGCCCTCTCCCCCGCCGCTTCCGCCTCCTCCGGCGCGACCCAGGCGAAATCGGGCATCTGGCGCCGCGCCCAGGTGAATTGCCGCTTGGCGTAGCGGCGGGTCTCGCGCACGGCGAGCCCGGCCGCCTCCACGAGCGAAAGCTCGCCGCGTAAGTGCGCCATCAGTTGCGGCGCGCCGTGCGCGCGCATGACGGGCAGCGCCGGATCGAGCCCGCGCCGCATCAGCGCGTCGATTTCTCGAAGCGCGCCCTCGCGCAATATCGTCGCGCTCAGTCGTAATGTTTGAGCGCGCTCCAGATTTCGGCGAGCGGCGCGCGCGGCTGGCGCAGGATCCAGATCGTGAGGCCGGTCTCGTATGGCATCGCGTAGGCGTTGTCGATGCGGCCGACGGCGCGAACGTCGCCGTAGGCGCGCTCAAAGCCGGCGGCGTCGCGACCCAACGTGATGACCACGTCGCCCGAGGCGCCGCGCGGCCCCCAGAGGAAATAGGAATTGGCGCCGCTGATCGCCGGCGGGCCGCCGAGCGCCGGTCCGTAGACGTCGAGCGCGGCGGCCTCGCCGTAATTGGGCGCGAAGAAGACAGCCTGGGCGCGCTCGTCGGGCGGCAGGTCGCGATAGACGGCTGAAACCGCGGCCGCCATCTCGCGCCAGCCGAACATGTCGGCGAAATATTGCGGCAAGGCGCTTAGCTTCATGCTCTCGGTCTGGGTCTCCTTGGGCGAGAAGCCGCGCTCCTGCATATAGGCGACCAGCATATCGGGCGGCAGGATCGGCAGGGCGATCGGCGCCCAAGAGAGGCCGGAAACGACGACGACGGCGACCGCGATCCCGCGCGCGATCGGGCGCTTGAGCCACGCCTCCCACGCGACGGCGCCCGCCGCGAACAGCGCCGGATAGATCGGTGTGACGTAGTAGGCCTTGCCGTTGGCGACGATGACGATCGCCAGCAGAACGACATAGGCGATCGCCAGCGCGCGCAGCTCGGGACGCGGCGGCCGCACGCTGAGCCGCCACAGGCCTGCGAGCCAGACCAAGGCGAAGAGCGGCCCGACGAAAAACGCCTGCTGCAACAGCAGTCCGAGCGGCGACCGCCCGACGGCCTTGCCGCCGACGTCGGCGCCGGCGACCTCGAGGAACGGCCAGCCGTGCAGCGCCTGCCACAGGACATTGGGCAGCGCGATCGCCAGCGCCAGTGCGGCGCCGGCATAGAGCCACGGGCGCGCCAGGCTGCGTCTCAGCGGCGTGGCGACGACGCCGACCGCGAGCGCAGCCATGTAGAGGACGATCAGATACTTGCTCTCGAAGCTGACGCCGACGACGGCGCCGAAGGCGAGCCACCAGCGTTCGTCGCCGCTCGCGACGAGGCGCGCGAGGATCCAGGCGCAGGCGAGCCAGGAGAGCGCTTGCAGGCAGTCGGTCGACAGCAGCACGCCGCCGGCCAGCAGCGCCGGCGCGAGCAGAACGCAGAGCCCGGCGAGCGTCTGGGCGAAGCGGCCGCCGCCGAGGCGGCGGGCGAAATCGGCGGTCAGCGCGACCGTCGCCGCCGCCGCCAGCGCGGGAACAAGCCTGAGCGGCGTCA
>JBEKAL010000225.1:0-6556 GCA_050015935.1 Roseiarcus sp. | reverse complement strand
TTCGTCATCATCGATTCGATCCAGACCATGTGGAGCGATTCGATCGAATCGGCGCCCGGCACGGTGAGCCAGGTGCGCGGCTCGGCGCAGGCGCTCATCCGCTTCGCCAAGACCAGCGGCGCGGCGCTGATCCTCGTCGGCCACGTCACCAAGGACGGGCAGATCGCCGGTCCGCGCGTCGTCGAGCACATGGTCGACGCGGTGCTTTCGTTCGAGGGCGAAGGCGCGCACGCCTTCCGTCTGCTGCGCGCCTCGAAGAACCGATTCGGCGCCACCGACGAGATCGGCGTGTTCGAAATGACGGGAGGCGGCCTCGCCGAGGTCGCCAACCCTTCCGCGCTGTTCCTGGCCGGGCGCGACGGCGCGGCGCCGGGCGCGGCGGTGTTCGCCGGCATCGAGGGCGCGCGGCCGTTGCTGGTGGAAATTCAGGCGCTCGTGGCGGCCTCGACGCTCGGCACGCCGCGGCGGGCGGTGGTCGGCTGGGAGCCGAGCCGCCTAGCGATGATCCTGGCGGTGCTGGAGGCCCACGGCGGCTTGAAGCTCGGCCAAACCGACGTTTATCTCAATGTGGCGGGCGGCCTCAGGATCGCCGAGCCGGCCGCCGATCTCGCGGCGGCGGCGGCGCTCATCTCCTCGCTCGTCGGCGTCAGCCTGCCGCACGACGCCGTCTATTTCGGCGAGATCGCCCTTTCCGGCGCGGTGCGCGCGGTCGGCCACAGCGGTCTTCGCCTCAAGGAAGCCGCCAAACTCGGCTTCACCCGAGCGGTCGGGCCGCCCACGTCCCGTAAGGACGGCGAAGGCGCGCGCCTGGCGACGACGCCGATCGCCTCGGTCGCCAGTCTGGTGGCGGAGATCGCAGCGGCGGGCGTCGCGACAAAGACGGCGAAGGCAAGGTGACGAAGCCAAGCGGCTTGGCTATAAGGCCGGACAACGACGCGACGGGCTACCGTCGGGGAGCCCGAATTTTTCCGCGCGTGTGCGAGGCTTGGCGCCATGCCTTCTTATCTTGATCTTGGAATTCTCGGCATCATTCTCGTTTCGGCCTTGTTGTCGACGATGCGCGGCTTCACCCGCGAGATTCTCGCCATCGGCTCTTGGGCGGCGGCGGCGGCGGCGGCCTATTATTTCTATCCCGTCGTCATGCCCTACGCCACGCCCTATATTCACAAGGAAATCGTCGCTCAGGCCGTTTCGGCGGCGGCGGTGTTTTTTGTCACGCTGATCGTCGTGTCGCTGTTTACGGTTCGCCTGTCCGACGCGATTCTCGACAGCAAGATCGGCGCGCTCGACCGTTCGCTCGGATTCCTGTTCGGCGTGGCGCGCGGCTTCCTGCTCGGGGTCGTCGCCTTCTCGATCTTCAATTGGCTGGTGGCGGAAAAACAGCAGCCGGAATGGGTGAAGACCGCGAAAACGCGCCCCGCGCTGATCGACACGGCGAACTGGATCATCGCGTTGCTGCCGGAAGACGCCGCCACGACGATCGAGGGCTGGATCAAGTCGAAAAACGCGAGCGGCGGCGTCGAGGAGCCGACGGACGAATCCGGCGATACGGCCGCCACCCCCGCCCCGTCGCCCGCGCCCGCGCCGGCCAAGAAGACGGACGCCCCCGCTCCCGCCGCCGGCGCGGCGCCCGCGGACAAACAAGACATCAACAAGTTGATCGACAAAGGCGTGCCGATGCCGGCGCCGGCGGCGCCCGCGATCGTGCCGACGCCCCCCAAACCCTGAACGCCGATGGACAGAAGCCGCGGAATTCCTTCCGCCAACCCAAGCGAGGTCGCGATTTCCATTCCCGATTCCATCCGGAGCGTGGCGGCCGAAGCGGCGGGACTCGATCTCGACGACGACCGGTTGCGCGAGGAGTGCGGCGTTTTCGGGATTTTCGGACACCCCGACGCCGCCGCGATCACCGCGCTGGGCCTCCATGCCCTGCAACATCGCGGACAGGAGGCGGCGGGGATCGTCGCCTTCGACGGCGCGCGCTTCCATTCGGAGCGTCGGCAGGGCCTGGTCGGCGACCATTTCTCCAGCGCCGCGACGATCGAACGCCTGCCCGGTTCGGCGGCCATCGGCCACGTCCGTTACTCCACCACCGGCGAGACGATTCTGCGCAACGTGCAACCGCTGTTCGCCGAACTCGACGCCGGCGGCCTCGCGGTCGCCCACAACGGCAATCTCACCAACGGCCTGACGCTTCGGCGCGAGCTGATCCGCGCCGGCGCGATTTGCCAATCGACTTCGGACACCGAGGTCGTGCTGTTGCTGTCGGCCCGCTCGCGCCGGCCGCGCATCGTCGAACGCTTTGTCGAGGCGCTCGGACAGATCGAGGGGGCCTATGCGCTGGTGGCCCTGACCAACAAGAAGCTCATCGGGGCGCGCGACCCGCTCGGCATTCGCCCCTTGGTGCTCGGCGAACTCGAGGGCTGCCCGATCCTGTGCTCGGAGACCTGCGCGCTCGACATCATCGGCGCGAAGTTCGTCCGCGACGTCGAAAACGGCGAAGTCGTCGTCATCGCCGGCGACGGCGTCGAGAGTTTGCGGCCGTTCCCGCCGCAACGCATGCGGCCGTGCATCTTCGAATACATCTATTTCGCGCGGCCCGACTCGATCGTGCACGGACGATCGGTCTACGCCACGCGCAAGGCCATGGGCGCGGAACTCGCGCGCGAGGCGCCCGCGGACGCGGACGTCGTCGTGCCGGTGCCCGACTCCGGCGTGCCGGCGGCGCTCGGTTACGCCCGCGCCTGCGGCATTCCTTTCGAACTCGGCATCATCCGCAATCACTACGTCGGACGAACCTTCATCGAGCCGACCCAGGCGATCCGCGAATTCGGGGTTCGCCTCAAGCACAACGCCAATCGCGCGGTCGTCGCGGGCAAACGCATCGTGCTGATCGACGATTCGATCGTGCGCGGCACGACGAGCGTGAAAATCGTGCGGATGATGCGCGAAGCTGGCGCCCGCGAGGTGCACCTGCGCATCGCCTCGCCGCCGATCGCCTATCCCGACTTCTACGGCATCGACACGCCCGAGCGCGACAAGCTTCTGGCGGCGCGCATGGATCTGGAGTCGATGCGCCGTTTCATGGGCGCGGACAGCCTCGCCTTCCTTTCCATCGACGGCATTTATCGCGCCATGGGCTACGAGAAGCGCGACGATCGGCGCCCGCAATTCACCGACCATTGCTTCACCGGCGATTACCCCACGCGCCTGACCGACCAAGACGGCGAGCCTGATAATCAGCAAATGTCGCTGCTCGCCGAAGTCGTTTGAACGCGAATCCGAGACAGCCCGCCCGCTCCGTCACGAAACTGTCGCGCGCCTTGGCGATAGAAGCCGAGCCATTCCGCTGCGGGGGAGCGCTCACGCCATGACAGTTTCAGCTATCGCCGAAGCGCCGCCGTCGGCGCCGGCGCGCGTCGATCTGGATCAGCCCATCGACATACGGGCCGTGTTGATCTTTCTCGCCGTCATCGCCGGCGCGTTGTTCTTCATGGCCTATTCGATCTATTCGGACGTCACCGGCGCCGGCGGCGGCCCGACGACGATCGTGCCTTTCCTTCTCCTCGGCCTGGCGATGCTGATCGCGCTCGGCTTCGAATTCGTCAACGGCTTCCACGACACCGCCAACGCGGTGGCGACCGTCATCTACACCCACGCTCTCAGGCCCCAGTTCGCGGTCGTATGGTCGGGCTGCTTCAACCTGCTCGGCGTCCTGACGTCGACCGGCGCTGTGGCCTTCGGCATCGTCTCGCTGCTGCCGGTCGAGCTCATCCTGCAAGTCGGCTCCGGCGCCGGCTACGCGATGGTGTTCGCGCTGCTGATCTCGGCGATCATGTGGAACCTCGGCACCTGGTGGCTCGGGCTGCCGGCGTCCAGCTCGCACACCTTGATCGGCTCGATCGTCGGCGTCGGCGTCGCCAACGCGATGCTGCGCGGCCAGGACGGCACCGCCGGCGTCGACTGGAGCCAGGTGACGAATATCGGCAACTCGCTGCTGCTCTCGCCGCTGTTCGGTTTCATTTGCGCGGCGCTGTTGCTGCTGGTGGCGAAGGCGGTCATTCGCGTGCCGGCGCTTTACTCCGCCCCGACCTCGGATGCGCCGCCGCCGATTTGGATACGGGGGCTGCTGATTCTGACCTGCACCCTCGTTTCGTTCTTCCACGGTTCCAACGACGGACAGAAGGGCATGGGCCTCATCATGCTCATCCTGATCGGCGTCGCGCCGACCGCCTACGCGCTCAACCGCGCTTTGCCGGAAAACCAGACGGCGACGTTCGTCTCGGCTTCGGACGCCGCTTCCAAGATCGTCGCCGCTCACGGCGCCGGTTATGCGATCATCGGCGATCCGCGGCCGGCCGTCACCGACTACGTGCACGCCCACAAGATTTCCGAGGGCACCTATCCGTCGCTCGTGGTCCTGATGAAACAGATCTCCGACGAAGTGCAGCAGTACGGTACACTCGCTAAGGCCCCGTCCGACAAGGTTCAGAACATGCGCAACGACATGTACCTGACCTCGGAAGCCGTGCGCGTTCTCGCCAAGGACAAGGAAAGCGAGTTGAAGCCCGAGGAAGTCTCGACGCTCAACGCCTACAAGAAGCAACTCGACCTCTCGACCAAGTTCATCCCGACCTGGGTCAAGATCCTGGTTGCGATCGCGCTCGGCCTCGGCACGATGATCGGCTGGAAGCGCATCGTCATCACCGTCGGCGAGAAGATCGGCAAGACGCACTTGACCTACGGCCAAGGCGCGGCGGCCGAGATCGTCGCGGCGGCGACGATCGGCGTGGCGGACGGCCTCGGCCTGCCTGTCTCGACGACGCATGTCCTCTCGTCGGGCGTCGCCGGAACGATGCTCGCCAACGGTTCGGGCATGCAATGGTCGACGCTGCGCAACATCGCGCTGGGCTGGGTGCTCACCCTGCCGGCGGCGATCATCATGTCGGGCTTTCTCTACTTCGTGTTTCGCCACATTTTCTGACCGACCCTGCGGCGGCGCGCCTGTTGGAGACGCGCCGCGAGCCTGCTAGAAGCACGGGCGATCGCCGCCGGCCGCCGCGCCAGGGCGGCGCGCCGGGGACCTCATGGCCACGCTCGAAGACGTGCTTTCGACGATCGACGCCAACCAGGGCGAGGCGCTCGACCGCCTGTTCGCGTTGCTGGCGATCCCCTCGGTCTCCGCCGTTCCAGCCCATTTCGCCGATTGCGCGCGCGCAGCCGATTGGTTGACGCGGGAGCTCGGCGATCTCGGCTTCGAGGCGGCGCGCCACGACACCGCCGGCCGGCCGATGGTCGTCGGCGCGGCCAAGGCGAAGACCCGCGACGCGCCGAGCGTGCTGTTCTACGGCCATTACGACGTCCAGCCGGCGGACCCGCTGGCCTTGTGGACGACCCCGCCGTTCGAACCGCGCCTCGCCGACGGGCCGCGCGGCCCGCGCATCGTCGCCCGCGGCGCCTGCGACGACAAAGGCCAGCTGATGACCTTCCTCGAGGCCTGCCGCGCCTTCCGCGCCCGTGGCGGCCTGCCGTGCAACGTGACCGTGCTGCTCGAGGGCGAGGAGGAGACCGGCTCGGTCTCCCTGCCCGCGTTCCTCGCCGCCAACGCCAAGGCGCTGAAGGCGGATCTGGCGCTGGTCTGCGACACCGAGATGTGGGACGCGGAAACGCCGGCGATCACCACCATGCTGCGCGGCCTGGCGTACGAGGAAGTGACGATCCACGCCGCCAACCGCGACCTCCATTCCGGCCTTTACGGCGGCGCGGCGATCAATCCGATCCGCGTCCTGTCGCGCGTCCTCGCCGACCTCCACGACGCCAACGGCGCGGTCGCCCTGCCCGGCTTCTACGACGGGGTCGAGGAGCTGCCCGCGGAGGTCGCCGAGCAATGGCGCGCGCTCGACTTCGACGAAGAGAAATTCCTCGGCGACGTCGGCCTGTCCGTCCCAGCCGGCGAAAAGGGCCGAACGACGCTGGAAATGATCTGGTCGCGCCCGACCTGCGACGTGAACGGCATATACGGCGGCTACGAGGGCGAAGGGGCGAAGACCGTCCTGCCCGCCCAAGCGACCGCCAAGGTCTCGTTCCGGCTGGTCGGCAAGCAGAACCCGGAGCGGGTCGCCCAGAGCTTCCGCGCCTTCGTCAAGGCGCGGTTGCCCGCCGACGTCACCGCCGAATTCGTCACCCAATCCGCCAACCCGGCGATCGCGCTTTCGGCCCGCAGCGAGGCGGTGCGACGGGCGGGCCGCGCGCTGGAGGCGGAATGGGGTCGGCCGGCGACGCTGATCGGCTCGGGCGGCTCGATCCCGGTCGTCGGCGCGTTCAAGCGCGAACTCGGCATGGACAGCCTGCTGGTCGGCTTCGGCCTTGCCGACGACGCCATCCATTCGCCCAACGAGAAATACGAGCGGTCGTCGTTCCACCGCGGCGCGCGGTCGTGGGCGCGCATCCTCGCCGCGCTGGCGGCGTGAGCGCGCGCGTCCCCGGCGTCGGCTGCGGCGCAGCGATCGTCCGCGACGGGCGAATCCTGCTGATCAAGCGGCTGAGGCCGCCGGAG
>JBEKAL010000224.1:0-6577 GCA_050015935.1 Roseiarcus sp. | reverse complement strand
GAGGAAATCCGCGACCCGCGCGTTAATCCGGTCTTCGTCGAGACTCTCGCCGATCGCCCCGACCCGGCCGGGATCGATGGCCGCGTCGAGCACGTGCGGGCGCTGGGCGACGACCCCGGCCAGGCGCGGCGCGCTGCCGAGGAGATCGCCGAACAATTCGCGCACCGGCGCGTTCGAGCGCAGGATGGAGAGCAGCTCCACCGCGCCGGGCATGCGCGCGAGCGCCGCGTCGAACGCGCTTAAGCCCGCGTCGGGATCGCCCGAACCGGAAAAGGCCGCGAGCAGCGCCGGAACGAGTTCGGTGAGCACTTCGCGGGCGCGCGGGCTGCGCACCCCCGGGCGGCGTCCGAAATGCCAGCCGCGAATCGTCTCGGCGGCCTCTTCGGGCCGCTGGAAGCCGAGACGGCGCAAAGTCGTCAAGGTCTCGGGATCGTCCGCGACGCCGGTGAACACCAGATTGCCCGCCTCGGCGCCGAGCGTCGGCGCGTCCTCGAACAAGCGCGCGTAGTGTTTCTCGACGCGGCGCAAGTGACCCGTCATTTCCGCCGAAAACCTTTCGAACCGCTCGTAGCCGCAGAATTTGGCGAAGCGCGCGAGCGCTCCGGTTTCGAACGGCAATCGCTGCGTCTGCTGGTCGGCGACCATCTGCAGGCGGTGCTCGACGCGGCGCAAGAACGCATAGGCCCTCGTCAGATCGTCGACCGCCTCGGCGGAGACCCAATGCTCGGCGTGCAATTGCCGGAGCATGTCGAGCGTTCGCGCGCCGCGCATCGTCGCACGCCTTCCGCCGAAAATCAGTTGCTGCGTCTGGACGAAGAATTCGATCTCGCGAATGCCGCCGCGGCCCAGCTTGACGTCGTGGCCGGCGACCGCGACCTGTTCATGGCCGCGCACCGCGTGAATCTGGCGTTTCATCGCGTGAATGTCGGCGATCGCGGCGTAGTCGAAATACTTGCGCCAGATGAACGGCGCGAGATCGGCCAGAAACCGCCGCCCGAGGTCGAGATCCCCCGCCGCCGGGCGCGCCTTGATCATCGCGGCGCGCTCCCAGTTCTGCCCGAGCGTCTCGTAATAGGCGCTCGCGCCGGCGATCGAAAGGGCGATCGGCGTCGCGGCGGGATCGGGCCGCAAGCGAAGATCGACGCGAAACACGTAGCCGTCGGAGGTCCGTTCCTGCAAAATGCGGGTGAGCGCCTTGACGAGGCGCACGAACAGCGGGCTCGGCTCGACGCCATCGGGAATCGAGGCGGCGCGGGAATCGTAGAGCGCGACGAGATCGACGTCGCTGGAATAGTTGAGTTCGCGCGCGCCGTGCTTGCCCATCGCCAGCGCGACCAGCCCCGAGCCCGCCTCGATTCGCTGCGCATCGGGATCGAGGTTCAAGCGTCCCTCGCGCGCGTTCTTTCGCAACAGAAAGCGCAGCGCCGCCGACACTGCGGCGTCGGCGAAGCGCGTCAGCGCCTCGGTCGTCGCGGTCAGATCCCACACGCCGCCGACGTCGGCGAGCGCGATCAGCAGCGCCGATTCGCGTTTGGCGCGGCGCAGCGCCCGCATCAATTCGGCTTCGTCGTCGTCGCGGCGCGCGCCGAGCGCGGCGACCAGCGCCTCGAGCGCTTGTTCGGGCGGGAAGAGAAGCAAGCGAACGAGGCGGCCGGGATTCTCCGCGATCAGCCGCCAGAGAAAGGACGAGTGATCGGCGAGGCCGAGCAAGAGATCGCGCACCCCTCGACGCGCGACGAGCGCGCCGAGGCCCGCCGCGTCGGGCTCGCCCAGCAGCGCCTCAAGGCGGCGACGCGCCTCGGCGGGCGCGGCGAGCCGCGGCGCGTCGCAAAGGCGGTCGGCGAGGCTGAGGCTCATGCCGCCGCCTTGGCGGGCGAGGAGGGAAGCGCCGGAGCGCCCGCCGGCAGCGTGACGGCGACCTTGAGGCCGGGCGCGTTGTCTTCGAGCCGCACGGCGCCGCCGTGCATGCGCATGACGGCCGCGGCGAGCGACAGGCCGAGGCCGGAACCGGGGCGCGAGCGCGCGCCCTCCAGCCTGACGAAGCGATGAACCGCGCGCGCGCGGTCGGCGGCGGGAATGCCCGGCCCGTGGTCGGCGACTTCGATCGTGACCGCCTCGCCGTCGCGGCGCGCGATCACGGCGACCTCGCTTCTGTTCGCCGCGCGCGGCCCTTTCGCCTCGCCGGCGCCGTATTTGACCGCGTTGTCGATGAGATTGGCGACCGCCTGGCCGATCAACTCGCGATTGCCGACGATCGTCAGGCCGCGCGCGGCGTCGACCTTGAGCGCGACGCCGTATTCGTCGGCGAGCGGGGCGTAGAGCTCGGCGACGCTCGCCACCGTCTCGCCGAGGTCGAACGCGCTCATGCCGGCGGTCTCGGCGCCCGCCTCGGCGCGCGCGATCAGCAGCAGCGCGTTGAAGATCTTGATCAGGCCGTCCGACTCCTCGATCGTGCGCTCCAGCGCGGCGCGAGTGACGGCCGGATCGGCGTCGCTCCGCAACGCCTCTTCGGCGTGATTGCGCAGGCGGGTCAACGGCGTGCGCAGATCGTGGGCGATGTTGTCGGAGACTTCGCGCATCCCCGCCATCAGATCGGAGATGCGCGCGAGCATTTCGTTGAGGCCGAGCGCCAGGCGATCGAGTTCGTCGTCGGAGCCGGAGACCGGCAGGCGGCGCGTCATATCTCCGGCCATAATAGCGCGCGCCGAAAGGTTCATCGCGTCGATGCGCCGGAGCACGCGGCGCGCGACGAACAGCGCGCCGAGCGCGGCGAGCGCGGCGAAGAAGACCAGCGAAACCGCCATGGCGCGAATCATCACGGCACCGATGCGCGCGCGATCGCCGAGATCGCGCCCGACCAGCAAGTGGAAACCGCCCGGCAGGACGAAGATGCGCGCCAGCGCGCGCCGGCCCGGCGAGGATTCGTCGATGGTTTGGTAGGGCGTATCGACGACGCCGGCGCGATCGAGCACGCCCTCGGGCAATTGGGCGACATTGCCGGCGAGCGGTTCGCCGGCGCTGTCGGTCAAGAGATAGAGCGAAGACCCCGGCCGGCGCGAGCGCGCTTCGATGATCGCGCCGAGCCGGCGAACGCCGCCGGTTTCGTATTGCTCGGACAGGCCGTTGGCTTCCGCTTCGATCGTCTGGCGCGTCTCGTCGTCGACGAGCTTGATGACCTGCCAGGCGACGACGCCCAGCACCAGTCCCGCGCCGATCGCGCTGAGGCCGAGAATGGCGAGCGTCAGCTTGAACGCCGTGGCGCGGAACAGCTTAACGGGCGCCGTCACGGATCACATATCCGGCGCCGCGCACCGTGTGCAGCAAGGGCGCGTCGAAATCCCGATCGATCTTGGCGCGCAGGCGCGAGACGTGCACGTCGATGACGTTGGTCTGCGGATCGAAATGATAGTCCCAGACATGCTCGAGCAGCATGGTGCGCGTCACCACCTTGCCCGCGTTCTGCATCAGGTACTCGAGCAGGCGGAATTCGCGCGGCTGCAACACGATCTCCTCGCCGGCGCGCGTCACTTTGTGGGAAAGGCGATCGAGCGCGAGGTCGCCGAGCCGATACACGGTCTCCTCGGGCGCGTCCTTGGGGCGGCGGCGCGCCAGCGCCTCGACGCGCGCGAGAAGTTCGGAAAAGGCGTAGGGCTTGGCAAGGTAATCGTCGCCGCCCGCGCGCAGGCCCTTGACGCGGTCGTCGACCTGGCCGAGCGCGGACAGGATCAGCGCCGGCGTTTCGACCTTCTGGGCGCGCAGGGCGCCGATCAGCGACAACCCGTCCATCTTGGGGAGCATGCGATCGACGATGGCGACGTCGTAGCCGCCCTCCTGCGCCAGGTCATAGCCGCTGACGCCGTCGGCGGCGTGGTCGACGGCGTGCCCGGCCTCGCGGAACGCCTTGACGAGATAGGCCGCCGCGTCGCGGTCGTCTTCGATGATGAGAATCCGCATGGGGGACATATAGCGAGTCCCGCGCTGTCCGCCAAAGAAGGGGGGCGGGGCGCGGGTTGGATTTTTGCCAACGGTGTTGAGCAGTCGCGCGGTGCCGCCGCTTGAATGGCCGAGACGCGCCAGGGGCGGACCTAAGGGGCGAGCGCTCTGCCCTAGTGCTTCAACAATGTCACGATGAAGATTAGCGCCAGAAGGCATACTACGAACCACGCCGCCCGTCTCAGCGATCCCAGCATCCGCAACATCCGCGGGTCCACCGCCGGAGTTTGCGTCTCTGGGACCTCACGCACGGTTCCGAAATCGGCCATCTCGTCGACAGCCCCGGGCTCTGGCGCCCGCTTGACGAACTCAAGGCGTCGATTGAGGTACAGTTCAGCTTCGCCAACGTGGCCCAGTCGTGGTGGTTCAAATTGATGGCCGGGCGGCAAGGTGATTTCCTGTTTGCTACCTTTGGTCAGGACCTTCACTTTGCGAGTAGAGATCGAAGGGCTCCACTCCGAATAGAAGCCGTCCACCGATCCGACGCTGAGGATCAATTCGTCCACCGAGCCATGAGCGATATTCGCCGCGTAACGAGCAAATGTCTCGGGCTTCACGAAAAGGTGGAACACGATACAATCATCGACGGTCTCGTTCCTGAAGTCGTTGTCCGCCGTGTAGGATACCGTGCCCCATGCCATGCAGTGTTCCTGTTCGGCGGGGTCGGCGATTTGCTGGATATCCAGTTGGAAGCTCTTGATGGCACGGTCGGTGCCGAACATCGAGAACGTCGTCTCGCGAGAGTAGTTCACATCGTCCCGCAGGCGGCCCGGACGCAGTTGTACGCGAATGAACTGGCGCTGAACGATTTCGGGCGGCGGCTCGGGCGGCGGCTCGGGCGGCGGCTCGGGCGTTTCATAAAACTGGAAATGCGGCTGGATGTTGATGCTGTCACAAAGCACGCACGACGTTGCCGTAAAGCGCAACGTCCAGTTCCATGGGATTTGATCGTCGCCGATTTGCCGACCGTCGGCGTCGATCTCGTTGATCGCCCAGTTGTAGAGGTTCTTGTGCTCTGGCTCGGTGAGTAGCCGGAGCCCTCGCTCTAGGTGGAAATCCACTAATCGCTCCCCTTCTTCGGGGCGCCTTGCCAGCGCCGTGAGTTCCCGACAACTCGCACGGCCCCCCGCGCCTAGCGCAGCCCCGGCGCTAATCGTCCAGGAGGTTCAGCGGCCAAAATTCTAGCGCATCGCTAAGGGAGTCCGCTAGGGGTTAATCCGCGACATGGACGGACGAAAATCTCAATCGTCTACCTCGTTCGCAGCTGATCAGAAAGCCACCATCGCGGCCCAGCCCTGTGTCGAAACTCAAGACTTTCGCGGCGGGGCACGATTTGACAGATTGGGGCTTATGCGACTTTCAGCCGGACCGCGGCTAGCGTTTTCGGCACGGCACCAATGCACTATAGTAAGCGTTGGCAACCGGCGAAATGCTTTGCGCGCGCGCCGACTATTTTGGAACGATCATAACGTTCACGACCATCTGAACTTTATCCTCTTTGAGGTCATTCTCCACCCCGCGGGGGTTGGAAATTCGTCCGTCCGGGTCATAGACCAAGCAGAACAGCGTGCGACACGCGGGGTGCTTCTTGTACTTTGCGATGTCGATGATGAGCTGCTCACCGAGTTGCTTCGCCGACAGGTTTGGCCGCGTCATCTTGGTCTCTACGACCGTTTCGATCTCCGGCAAAAGAAAATCCATACGCGACGCTCCGCCCGCGTAGCTCGGAGTCCATTCCTCCCTGCGGATATCGTCGAAATAGATTGTCAGGAGTGTGTGAAAGAGGTCTTGAACGTCGTATTCGTCCGCTACATCGAGCGTCGGGCGATTTTCTCGCCTCTCCCGTAGCTGACGCACGACCGCGTGAAGACGTTCCGCAAGCTTCACGACAACATCCGGATCCTTTGCGCCACTGGACTTGGCCTCCAGTGCGGCCTCTTTCAGTGCTAGAGGATTGCGCTGAACGCGCGTAAGGGCCGAGGCGACGACGCCCTTGACATTTTCGACGCCGTGATACGATGGAGATCCAATGTAATTGGAGATGCTGTCGTTGAAATAGTTGACGAGCGGTTCTGAGTATCGGTGACCATCGACAAATGCATCGTCAAAAAGGTCTCTCAACTCCAGCGCCAATTCTCTGAAACGCGCGTCATCCGTTTGATCAATATAAATGCCCTCACGGGTCTTGTTGAATCTCGAAAGAATGCCTTCGAGTTCGCCTTTGCAACGCGTCAGGATCGCGGTCATTTCAGCTTGTCGCATGTTGATTACGTCTCCTTTTGACGCCGCCGTGGTGCAGAAATCAAAGATTGCGAAGCTTACGAGATTACGGTGACACGTACGTCTTTCCCTATTTACCCCGCTTGCCGCCGCCCGTGGCGACTGCTCCCGCCGACCCACTGCGCCGTCGACCTCATGGAGGCTAAGACTTCCGAAGCCGAGAGGCTGTGTCGAGTAGGCGCGGGATTGCTCCGCCGCGCCTCTCACAGAACCGGACGTGCGGGCCTCGCATCCGGCTCTTTGGGTTGAGGTGTCAGAATGCGAACGCGAGTTGCTCGGACGCCTTCGCTTGATTGAGCTCGTC
>JBEKAL010000223.1:0-12205 GCA_050015935.1 Roseiarcus sp. | reverse complement strand
AAGGTCGCCGAGATGAACAACATCATGACCCACGTGCTCACCGAGGGCACCGGGCGCGGGGCGCAGATCCCGGGCCTCGTCATCGCCGGCAAGACCGGCACGACAAATGGGCCGACCAACGCCTGGTTCAACGCCTTCACCGGCAATCTCGTCGGCAGCGTCTGGTTCGGCAACGACGACAACTCGTCGATGACCGGCAATATGCAAGGTGGCGCGCTGCCGGCGCAGACCTGGCGCGCGATCATGGCCTATGCCCATCAGGGCCTCGAGCCGAAGCCGCCCTTCGGCGTTCCGGCGCCGGCGGCGGGGGCGGAAATCGCCATCGCGCCGGCGGAGAAAACCGGCGCGGGCATTGTCGAGGCGCCGCGACAGATCGGCCTGTCGGCGCGCTCGACGCAAATCATCGTGGAAATCGGAGACACCGCGCGCTCCGCGCAAAAGCGCGGCGCGGCGCTCGGATCGCCGACCGAATACGCGGATCAGAGGGACGCAGGGGTGACGGTCGTTCGCGGCGGCGTCCCGGCGCCCTGATCGGCGCGCGCTTGACTTCGCGAGGCCGTCTCGCGATTTATCGATCGAGGCTCGTTATCGATCGGGGCCTGGCCGGCTCGGGACTTCCCGCGTGACGATGATCGTGAAAGCAAGTGTGGCCGGCGCGATCGGCGTCGCGCTCGGACTTTGGGCGAGCCGGGCGATCCTGGCCGATGGCGGCCCGTTCGGCGTCGTCGCCATCGGCGCCTGGAGGGTTGCGATCAAAGCGGGATCCCTCGAAGCGGACCCCTATACGCGCGCCGGCCTAGAGCGCAGCGGCGAGATTCCGCTGGCGCTCGGCGAAGGGCTGCAACTCGTCGCGCGCGTCGACGACGCGCGCCAGCCGCTCGACCCGCGCTGCTCCTACCGCGTGGGATCGCGCACCCCGGCGGCGCGGTACTGGACTTTGAGTCTGGTCGATCGCGAGGGCTTTCCCGTCGAGAACGCGGCGGGGCGCTACGGCTTCCGCTCGAGCGAGATCTTACGCGACGCCGACGGCGGGTTTTCGATTTTCGTCTCGGCGAGCGCGCACGCCGGCAATTGGCTGCCGATCGGCGCGCCGGACCCGTTCGCGCTGGTGCTGCGGCTCTATGATTCGCCGCTCAGCGCCACGGCGGGCGGCATCGATAGGAGCGCCGCGCCTTCCATCGCCAGGGAAGGTTGCGCATGAGCGCTCGCGAACGCCTGGGCGGGGCGGCGACATTCCTGGCGGCCGTTCTGATCGTCGGAGCCCTCGTGCATTTCATCGTGATCCTCGTCATTCCGATCGTCGCCACGCGCGACGCCTTCGCGCGCCTCGAAGAACTCGGCTCCGCCAATCAGACGATCGCGCTGGCGCGGTCGAGCCCGACGGAGCGTCGCTTCCCCTACGCCGATCCCGCTCTGGCCAGCGCCTTCTGCCGCTTCGACCTCGCCGCCGGGCCGGTGCGCGTCAGGGCGCCGGTCGGGCGCGCCGGCTTCGCGTCCCTGTCGTTTCACACGCGGCGGGGCGCCGTGTTCTACGCCTTGACCGATAAGGCCGCGACGCACGGCCTCATGGAGGCGATCATCGTCACGCCCAGCCAGTTGCGCGCGCTCATCGCGCACGACGACGAAGACAACCCCTCGCAGGATCTCCGCGTCGTCTCCGCGACGGCGGAAGGTTTCGTATTGATGCGCGCGTTCAGCGAATTGCCGAGCCTCTATGCGGCGGCGGAAGCCCAAGCCAGATCGCTGAGTTGCGCGACCGAGCCGATGCCGAAATAAGCGTCGACGGTTGCGGCGCCCCTCGCGAGAGTGGACATTTACGAGCGTTCCGGCGATGTTGGTGAGAAGCGGGCAGAAAAAACTCTTGTCGAGGATCGCTCTCGGTGACGACGTTGCTGGTGACTCATGCGGCCTGCTTGGCCCATGACATGGGCGAGGGGCACCCGGAAAGCCCGGAGCGTCTGCGCGCCGTCGATCAGGCGCTGGAACACGAAATGTTTCATCTGCTCGTTCGCGAGAGCGCGCCGCGCGCCGCGATCGCGGCGCTGACGCGCGTCCATTCCCCGGATTACGTCGCCGCGATCGAACAAGCCTCGCCTAGCCAAGGGCGCATTCAGCTCGACGCGGACACCGCAATGTCGCCGGGGACCTGGGAGGCCGCGCTTCGCTCGGCGGGCGGGGCGATTTACGCGGTGGACGAAGTGGCGAGCGGGCGCGTCGACAACGCCTTCGTGACGACGCGGCCGCCCGGCCACCACGCCGAATCGGCGACGCCGATGGGATTCTGCTTCTTCAACAACGCCGCGATCGCGGCCCGCCACGCTCAGGCGGCGCAGGGGCTCGAGCGCGTCGCGATCGTCGATTTCGACGTGCACCACGGCAACGGCACGCAAGACATCTTCTGGAGCGACGCAAGCGTCATGTACGCTTCGACCCATCAGATGCCGCTTTTTCCCGGCACGGGCGCGCGAAGCGAGTGCGGGGAACACGATCAGATCGTCAACGCGCCGCTGCGGGCGGGCGACGGCGGCGAAACGTTCCGCGAGGCCTTCACGCAGGCGATCCTGCCGCGCCTGGAGGCGTTCAGCCCCGATCTCGTCATCGTCTCCGCGGGGTTCGACGCGCACTATCGCGATCCGCTCGGCAATCTGAACCTGCGCGAGGCCGATTTCGCCTGGGCGACGCAACGCTTGATGGCGATCGCGCAGACGAGATGCGGCGGCCGAATCGTCTCGCTGCTGGAGGGCGGCTACGATCTCGAGGGCCTTTCCCGCTCGGTGGCCGCGCATGTCGGGGCGCTGATGGGCGGCTGAGCGCCGTTCGCGCTCCGCCGTCTCGCCGAACGGCGCCGGTGAGATTTGTCGTCAGCCGTCGATCGGCTCCACCGCCGCGATTTCGATGCCGAAACCGGAAAGACCGACGTATTTTCGCGGGTTTCCCGTGCGCAGCCTAATGGACGACACGTCGAGATCGCGCAGGATTTGCGCGCCCAGGCCGATTTCGCGCCATTGGGTCGCGCGCGCGTCGTCCGATCCGGAGGGCTCCGCGCCGCTGAGGTTGGTCGGCACGCCGGCCGCGCCGTCGCGCAGATAGACGAGGACGCCGCGTCCCTCCTCCCTGAAACGCTGGAGCACGCGCGGGATGACGCCGGCGCCGAAAATGTCGCCGATGATGTCGGCGCGGTGCAGACGCGCCGGCATATCGCGCCCGTCGCCGACCGCGCCGTGCACGAAGGCGAAATGCAGCACCGGATCGAAGGAGGTGCGATAGGCGTAGCCGGTCAATTCGCAGATCGGCGTCTTGACCGGAAAGCAAGCGACGCGCTCGACCAGCTTCTCGCGCGCCTGGCGATAGGCGATGAGGTCGGCGACCGAGATGCGCGCGAGAGCGTGCCTGGCGGCGAAGGCCTCGATCTGCGGCCCGACCATCACCGTGCCGTCGTCGTTGGCCAGTTCGCAAATCACCGCTGTCGGCGCCAATCCGGCGAGCTTGCACAGATCGACCGCCGCTTCGGTGTGTCCGGAGCGCATCAGCACGCCGCCGTCCTTGGCGATCAGCGGGAACACATGCCCGGGGCGGACGAAGTCGCTGGCGCCCATGTTGCCGTTGGCGAGCGCGCGCACGGTGTTGCAGCGCTGCTCGGCGGAGATGCCGGTCGTCATGCCGTGCTTCACGTCGACCGAGACGGTGAAGGCGGTGCCGAGCGGCGCGTCGTTCATCGCCACCATCGGGGCAAGATGCAGGCGCCGCGCCTCGTCGGAGGTCAAGGGCGCGCAGACGATGCCGCAGCAATTGCGGATGATGAAGGCCATTTTTTCCGGCGTGCAGAGCGAAGCGGCGAGGATGAGGTCGCCCTCGTTCTCGCGGTCGTCGTCGTCGGTGACGACGACGATTTCGCCGCGCGCGATCGCCTCGATGGCTTGGGAGACGTGATGCGACATCTGGCTTCCCCAATCCGACGTGACCGCGCCGGCGAGAAAATCGTTCGGCGTGACCGCGCCGCGCGTCTCCACGACGATGCGTTGGGCCGTCTCGCGGGACACCCACGCGCCGTCCTCGCGGCAAATCTGCGTCACCGCGCCCGGCGAAACGCCGATGCGGCGCGCGAAATCGGCGCGCCTGACGCCGTTGCGCGTGAGCCACTCGGCGAGCTTCATGGCGGAAACATAAGACGTGGAGCGTTCGATTTCAACTCAATTCGGAGCGGGTATTTAGTTCAAATCAAACCGGCTGGGCGAGCATCTTGCCGAAATCGCCGCCGTGCAGCCGGGCGACGAGCCCTTGCGGCGCGCTTTCGAGACCCGCGCGGATCGTCTCAGCCCGGCGCAGACGGCCCGCCGCGACGCGGCCGGCGAGCTCGCCGATTTTTCGCGCCGAGGCCGTCGATCGGTCGGATCATCCTTTCGCCGCCGCCGACGAGTCGCCGCGCGAAAGAATCGGCTCGCGAAGCGGGAAAGAATCACGCTCGAGCGGCGAGCGGACCAAGCGATCGGATGGGCGATTCGAGCGCGAGTTCGGTATGAGACCAATTCGGTCGGTCTTGAACGTTTCGTTAACCCCCGTTCTCCGTGCTCCGGTGTCGACGGATCGTCGGCTTTCACGCGAAATCGACGAGGGCATGACGCCGCCGCGTCGCGTCGGCGCCGAATCCGACATGCCCCATCTTCGATCGTCTCGAACCTGCTTTCTTGCCCCGCGCTGAGGGGATCGCATCCGGCCGATCGTCGATCTGGCGGTGCGTTTGGGTTTTCCGCCGACCCAACCGACCGCGCGTCACGCCATCGTCGTCGTCGAGTTCGGCCGCCAGGTCGCGGGCCTGCTGGTGGACGGCGTTTCCGACATTTTCACCGCCGGCGAGGACCAGATCCAGCCCACGCCGGACATCGCCGCCGAGACCGCCAAGCTATTCCTGCGCGGCGTCATCGCCATGGACGGCCGTCTCATCGGCGTCATCGATATCGCGAACCTTCTGCCTTCGCCGGAATTGGCCGCCGCGTGAAGGAAGCGCGGCCGATCTCGTCCGGCCCGTCAAACGAATTGCGGGTCTCGCCGCGCCGACGAAACGTCGGCGCAAGCGTTCGCGGCGAAACGCCGCGCCCGACCATGGCTCAGGGTCATTGGATAAAGCAGGAATTTGACGGAAGACCGGCGTCGACTTTTGGGAAATCCCGCTCAGGCGCGCCGCCGCCGTCGGCCGCGGCTCAAGTCGCCCCGAACAATTTGTCGAGCAGGCTCTTGTCGCGCGGCGGCGGCGCGGCCGGCGCATAATTGTCGACATTGGGAATCGACGCGGGCGGCACGGGGGCGTCCGATGCGGCGGGGACGAGCGCGCGCCTGATCGGCGCGGCGGGCGCCGCCGATGCGGCCACGCCGCCTCTGCCGATCGCGAGCGGCGCGCCGACGGCTTCAGGCGGCGGCGCGGGCGGCGCGAGCGGGGCGGATTCGGGGGCGGGCGCGTCGGCGTTGCGCCAGACGCCCGAGGGCAGCGCGGCGATGGGCACGCCCTGATGGGCCGCCTTCATGAAGCGGCTCCAGATTTCGACCGGCAGATTCCCGCCCGAGACCTTCTTGGTCGGCGCGCCGTCGTCGTTGCCGAGCCAAACCCCGGCGACCAGGTAGCTGGTATAGCCGACGAACCAGGCGTCGCGCCATTCCTGGCTGGTGCCCGTCTTGCCCGCGGCCTGCCAGCCCGGCAATTCGGCCTTGTGCGCGGTGCCGGTCAGCAGCGTTTCCTGCATCATCGCATTCATCATCGCGACATACTGCGGATCGATCACCCGGCCGAAGCTGGCGTTCTTGCGGGTGTAGAGCAGTTTGCCGTTGGCCGTGCGCACGCGCGCGATCACATGGGGTTGCACGCCGATGCCGCCATTGGCGAAGGCGGCGTAAGCGGCGACGAGTTCCAGCGGCGTGACTTCCGACGTCCCAAGCGCGATCGAGGCGTTGGGCTCGAGGTCCGAGGCGATGCCGAGGCGATGGGCGACGCGCGCGACCGTCCTGGGGCCGACTTCCAGGCCGAGCCGCACCGCCACCGTATTGAGCGAAAGCGACAGCGCCTTGGTCAGCGTCACCGGGCCGAAATATTCGCGTGAATAGTTTTCCGGATTCCAGCCCTTGATCGAGATCGGCGCGTCCTCGCGCACCGTGTCGGGGGTCAGGCCCCTCTCGAGCGCGGCGAGATAGACGAAAGGCTTGAAGGCGGAGCCGGGCTGGCGCTTGGCCGCGACCGCGCGGTTGAACTGGCTGTCGGCGTAGTTGCGCCCGCCCACCAGCGCCTTGACCGCGCCGTCGGGATCGAGCGCCACCAGCGCGCCCTGTTCGACGCCGAATTTGTCGCCTTTGGCGTCGAGTTCGTCGGTCAACGCCCGCTCGGCGTTGGCCTGCATCCGCGGGTCGAGCGTCGTCGTGACGACGATATCCTCGTCGATCGCGCCCACGGTGTCGTCGAGCATGTCCATCACGTAATCTAATCGGCGGCGTAATTGATCGACCCCGCGCCTTTCTCGCGCACGACCTGGGCGGGAGCGGAAAGCGCGAGCTTGGCCATCGCCTCGGTGATGTGGCCTTGTTCGGCCATCGCGGTGATGACTTCCGCCGCGCGTTCGTTGGCCCCCGTCAGATTGCGATTGGGCGCGAGCCGGGTCGGCGATTTCATCAGGCCGGCGAGAACGGCGGCCTCCGAGAGACTCACCAGCTTGGCGCTCTTGCCGAAATATTTCTGCGCCGCCGCCTCGACGCCGAAGGCGCCCGAGCCGAAATAGACGCGGTTGAGATAGAGTTCGAGGATCTGGTCCTTGGAGTACTTGCGCTCGAGCCACAGCGCGAGAATCGCTTCCTGGATTTTGCGCGAGAGCGTGCGCTCCTGGGTGAGAAAGAGGTTCTTGGCGAGCTGCTGCGTCAGCGTCGAGCCGCCCTCCATGCCGCCGCGTCCCGTGAGGTCGCGGATGACGGCGCGGCCGACGCCGATCGGATCGATGCCGAAATGCTGATAGAAGCGCCGGTCCTCGATCGCCACGAACGCCTTGGGCAGATAGGGCGGCAGCTCGCTCAGATGCACCGCCGCGCCGCCGGTGTCGCCGCGGTTGGCGATCAGCGAGCCGTCGTCGGCGAGAATGGCGATATTGGGCGGGCGCTTCGGCACCGCGAGCTGGTCGATCGGCGGCAATTGACTGGCGTAATAGGCGAACAGGCCGGCGACGCCGACGAAGCCCCAGACGGCGAGCACGAATCCCCAATAGACCAGCCGGCCGACGAAGGAACGCGGGGGCTTCGCGCCCGAGCCGCGCCGGACGCGCCCCCAGCCGCGGCTCGCCTTCTTGGGCCGCCGCAGCGGGTGATCGGCGGGATCGGCGCGCAAGTCGTCGTCGCGGGCGCGACCTCGCGGCGAATCGTCGAGCCGCGGTTCGATCCGCTCCGCGTTTCGCTTGCCCCTGCCGAACATCACGCGATCCCGCCGCGGGCCGTTCGAGGGCGAGACTCCCCGAAACAACGCCGCCCGACCCAGTCGAAGCTAAAGGCGGCGATTTAAGGGCCGGTTAAGGTTGCGAAGGTCTTGAACGCGGTCGGGCGAAATTCGGTCGAATCCATGGGGACCGCGGCCCCGTGGCTCTTGCGCATCCCTCGTCTCCTTGGCAAAGTCCGGCCCCCGCGCGATAAGGCGGGTCCGCGTCGCCGGGACGACGGAGCGATCAAGGGGGGCCGCGCGCGTTCGAATTCTTTTTTCAAGGGACGCCGCCGCGGGCGTGAAATTTAGGATGATGCGATGAAGGTCACCATCGAGCGAACAGCCCTGCTCAAGGCGTTGGGCCACGTCCATCGCATTGTCGAACGGCGCAACACCATCCCGATCCTCTCCAACGTGCTGATCGAGGCGCGCGAGCGTCAGGTGACGCTCAAGAGCACCGATCTCGATCTCGAAGCGACGGAATCGGCGCCCGCCGACGTCGCCCTGGCCGGCGCGACGACCGTGCCCGCCCATGTCATCTACGACATCGTGCGCAAATTGCCGGAAGGCGCGCAGATCAGTCTGGAAATGTCGGAGGAGGGGGGTCAACTGCTGCTGCGCTCGGGACGCTCGCGCTTTTTCCTGCAAAGCCTGCCGGCTTCGGATTTCCCCGATCTCACGGCGGGCGAATTCACGCACCGCTTCGTCCTCGCCGCCGTCGATCTCAAGCGCTTGATCGACAACACCCAATTCGCCATTTCGACCGAGGAGACGCGCTACTATCTCAACGGCATCTTCTTCCATACCGTCGACGTCGGCGGCGCGATGCTGTTGCGCGCCGTCGCCACCGACGGCCATCGCCTCGCTAGGGTCGAGATTCCCGCGCCTCAGGGCGCGGCCGGCATGCCCGGCGTCATCGCGCCGCGCAAGGTGGTCAGCGAAGTGCAGAAGCTGCTCGAGGACATGGCCCAGGAAGTCGCCGTCGAGATTTCACCGACCAAGGCGCGCTTCCAGTTCGGCGACGTGGTGCTGACGACCAAGCTGATCGACGGCACGTTCCCCGATTACAGCCGGGTCATTCCCACGCACAACGACAAGCGCCTCGTCGTCGACAAGGAGCCTTTCGCCAATGCGGTGGATCGAGTCTCGACGATTTCTTCGGAGCGCGGCCGTGCGATCAAACTGGCGATCGCCGACAACAAGATGACGCTCTCCGTCAACAATCCGGATTCGGGTTCGGCGAGCGAAGAAATCGAAGTCGACTACGATTCCGCGCCGATCGAGATCGGCTTCAACGCGCGCTACCTGCTCGACATCGCCGGGCAACTCGCGGGCGACACGGCGCTGATCAAGCTCTCCGATCCCGGCTCGCCGACGATCATCCAGGATCGCGACGGCTCGGCGGCGCTCTACGTGCTGATGCCGCTCAGGGTCTAGACCGCGCGAGCGCCCGGCGCGCTCAGGCTCGTCCCGTTCGCAGCGTTCTCAGAGTGACCCTTACGATCGTCTCGAATCGGGTCGCCAGCGCTGCGCCCGCGACATCCCTGTCGAGGCGCAGCGCGATCGGGTGGATGAAGCGATGCGCGGCGTCGAAGATCAGCGACATGGCCCGGCGCCGGTCGGTCATGGCGAAGGCGCCGGAGGCGACGCCTTCCTCGACGACCCGCTGGATTTCCGACTGAACGCGCGCGCGGTGCCGGCGCGCGCTGCCGCGATCCTTCTCGAGCGCCTCGATCAGCAAGTCGAACAAGGCGGGGTCGCTCTCCAGCTTGTGGCGGTAGGCGCTGTGAATCGTCATCAGCATGTTTTCGAGCTTGTCGTAGGCGGGAGCGGCGCCTTCGGCCGCCTCCCGCAGGCGCGTCTCGATCGGGCGAAGCCAGGACGCCGTGATCTCCTCGAACAGCGCCGTCTTGGAAGGAAAATAGCGATAGACGTTGGCGTGCGTCATGCCCGCCTCTTGCGCGACGCCGACGACCGTCGCGCGCGCCGAGCCGAACTTGCGCAAATGAGCGCGCGCGATTTCGAGAATCCGCGCTTCGACGGAGTCGGCGGCCGTGGACTGTGACAAGTGTAGCCTGGCTCCCGCAGGCGCCCCCGCGCGATGCTGACATGAAACGCGAGGACGCGCCAGCCAGGTTTCGATGAGACCGCCGAGGTCGCCCGAAAGGGAGCGGTCCGCCCCGCCGTGGGGCTCGCCGAGATAGTCGATGGACCGCATTTCGACGAGGCGCGAGGAGGCGCGCCCGCAAAGAAGAATTCCATCAGCAGCTTTTTTCCCGTCCGACCGCGCCGTGGTTATCGAGGCCGCGCGGCGGTTCTACCGGCTCGGCGCCGGTCAGGCGGCTGAACGCGCCGGCGTCGCAGCGTGGCGATAGCCGCCGCCGCGCGCATTGTCTACAATCGGCCCATGACCCAGAGCACCCGTCCCGTCGGACCCGGCGACCACGTCTTTCTCGTCGACGGCTCGTCGTTCGTCTTTCGCGCCTATTTCCAGTCGATCCGGCAGGATCAGAAATACAATTACCGTTCCGATCGCCTGCCTGTCGGCGCGGTGCGGCTGTTCGCGACCAAGATTCTGCAATTCCTGCGCGACGGCGCGGCGGGGATCAAGCCGACGCATCTGGCGATCATATTCGACAAGTCGGAGAATTCCTTCCGGCGCGAAATCTATCCGCCCTACAAGGCCAATCGGCCCGATCCGCCGCAAGACCTGGCGCCGCAGTTCCCGCTGATGCGCGAGACGGTCAGCGCGTTCGGCCTGACGCCGATCGAGCAGGACCGCTACGAGGCCGACGACCTCATCGCCACCTACGCGCGCCAGGCGCGCGAACGCGGCGCCGACGTGCTCATCGTCTCCGCCGACAAGGATCTGATGCAGTTGATCGAGCCCGGGGTCGCGATGTTCGACCCGGCCTCGGGCGATCGCGAGGAGCGGCGCATCGGCCCGGACGAAGTCGTCGCCTATTTCGGCGCCGGCGCCGACAAGGTCGTCGACATTCAGGCGCTCGCCGGCGATTCCACCGACAACGTGCCCGGCGCGCGCGGCGTCGGCGTCAAGACCGCGGCGCAGCTGATCGGCGAATACGGCGATCTCGACACGCTGCTGGCGCACGCGGGCGAAATCAAGCAGCCCAAGCGCCGCGAAGCGCTGACCGATCCACAATCGGTGGCGCTGATCCGGCTGTCGAAGACGCTGGTCACGCTGGTGCGCGACGTCGACGTCGCGGTCCCGCTCGACACGCTCGGCGTGCCCAAGCTCGACGGCGCGCCGCTGATCGCCTTCCTCAAGGCGATGGAGTTCACTACGATCACCCGCCGCGTCGGCGAGATTTGCGGGCTCGACGCGAACGCGATCGAGCCCGACGCGCGCTTTCTCGGCCCCGGCGGCTGGCGCGCGCGCAACGGCGAGACGATCGCGCCGAGCCTCGCGGCGCCCGCCGCCTCTCCCGCTCCGCCCGACAAGCCCGCCGCGCCCGTCAAGGCCACTGGCGAACGGACGCCGAAAAGCCTCGCCGCCGAGCGGGCGGCTCGGGCGCGGAAGGAAAGAATAGACGTCTCGGCCTACGCGACCGTCGCCACGGCGGAGGCGCTTCAAGGCTGGATCGCGCGCGCGTTCGCCGAAGGGCTCGTCGCCTTCGACACCGAGACCAGTTCGCTCGATCCGCTACGGGCCGATCTCGTCGGCGTCTCGCTCGCCGTCGCGCCGGGCGAAGCCTGCTACATTCCGATCGGCCATCGCGCCGGCGCCGCCGATCTCTTCGGCGGCGGCGGGCTGCTGCCCGGGCAGATCGCCGAGGCCGAGGCGATCGCGCTTCTCAAGCCGCTGCTCGAGGACGCGAGTGTGCTGAAAATCGGCCAGAACGTCAAATTCGATTGGCACGTCTTCGCCCGGCGCGACGTCGAGGTCGCGCCGTTCGACGACACCATGCTGATTTCCTACGCGCTCGATTCGGGGGCGAGCGGCGACGGCCACGGCATGGACGCGCTGGCCGAGCGCTGGCTCGGCCACAAGACCATTCACTTCGGCGAAGTCGCGGGCTCGGGGCGCAATTTCATCGGCTTCGCGCGGGTGGCGATCGACAAGGCGACGCAATACGCCGCCGAGGACGCCGACGTGACGCTGAGACTGTGGCGCGTGTTGAAGCCGCGCCTCGTCGCCGAGGCGATGACGACGGTCTACGAGACGCTGGAGCGCCCGCTGATCGTCCCGCTCGCGCTGATGGAGCGGCGCGGCGTCGCGATCGACCGCGAGATGCTTTCGCGCCTTTCGGGCGAATTCGCGCAAGGAATGGCGCGGATCGAGGCGGAAATTCAAAAACTCGTCGGCGCGCCGTTCAACCTCTCCTCGCCCAAGCAGCTCGGCGACATCCTGTTCGGCCAGATGGGCCTGCCGGGCGGCAAGAAGACGGCGACCGGCGCCTGGTCGACCTCGGCGAGCGTGCTGGAGGATCTGGCCGAGGAGGGCCACGAGCTCCCCGCGCGCATCCTCGACTGGCGCCAGCTCGCCAAGCTCAAGTCGACCTATACGGACGCGCTGCCCGGCTTCGTCGATCCCCGAACGAACCGCGTCCACACCTCCTACGCGCTCGCTTCGACGACGACCGGGCGGCTCTCCTCCTCCGACCCGAACCTGCAGAACATTCCGGTGCGCAACGAGGAGGGGCGCAAGATCCGCCGCGCCTTCGTCGCCGCGCCCGGCTGCAAGCTGATCTCGGCCGACTACAGCCAGATCGAATTGCGCCTGCTCGCCCATGTCGCCGACAT
>JBEKAL010000222.1:0-6596 GCA_050015935.1 Roseiarcus sp. | reverse complement strand
GTCAACGCGCAGGAGCAGAAGAACATCACCAACAAGTGCCTGACCAACGCCTCGGGCCCGCTGATCCGCTACAACGTCGCCGCCGACACCGACAACGGCGGACCCTACGGCGTCTCGGCTTCCGGAGTGGTGCGCTGGTACTACAATCCGTTCAGCGTCGACGGCGGCTTCGACATTCCCGTCAAGGTCCATCCCGACCTGCCGCCGGGCACCATCCTCGCGCTCTGCGAGCGCCTGCCGGTCTGGTATCAGTCCAATCAGACGCCCAATGTCGCGGAGGTTCTCACCCGCCGCGACTATTATCGCGTCGACTGGCCGCTGCGCACCCGCCGGCGCGAATTCGGCGTCTACGCCGAAGAGGTGCTCGCCGTCTACGCGCCGTTCGGCGTCGGCATCCTCACCAATATCGGCAACGGATGACGGGCTCTAAAGGCGGAGGACGGACGCGTGTCCGCCCTCCGTCTTCGGACCTTCGTCTTCTGATCTCCGACCTCCGCCCTCCCGCCTCCGAGCAGCCATGTCGCCTTACGATCTCACCAATCTTGCCGCGCTCAAGGCCTGGCTCGGCCTGCCCGCTGGCGCCTCGCCCAACGACGCGACGCTCTCCGCGCTGATCACGGCGGCGAGCCGCGCCATCTACGCCGCGCTGAGCCGACCGAGCCTGCTGCCGCAAAGCTACAGCGAGGTCATCGACGGCGAGAGCGAGCGGCTGTTCCTGCGTCATTGGCCCGTGCTGCAAGTGACGTCGGTGACGCTGGACGGCCAGGCGATCCCGCCCGCGGCGCCCGCGGGCGCCCTGCCGACGCTCGGCTATCTCCTGCGAGCCGACGACGACGACGCGCCGCCGGGGCGACAGCAGGCGCTCGACATCTTCGGTCGGCGCGTGCGGCGTCGACGACAGAATCTCGTCGTCGTCTACACCGCCGGCTACGCCGTGCAAGGCGAGGCGCAGATCGTTCCCTCCGCGGCGCCCTGGAGCGTCGACGCGCTGGCGCCGTTCGGCCCCTGGGCGTCGGACCTCGGCGTCGTCTACGCCGCCACGGGCGTTGCGCTGAACGCGGTTCCCTCTGCGCCGACGCTCGGCCAGTATTGCGTCGCCGGCGGCGCCTATGCGTTCGCCGCCGGCGACGCGGGCGCGGCGGTGGCGATTTCCTACGGCTACGTCCCGCAGGACATCGCACAAGCCGCGCTCGAACTCGCCGCCGAGCGTTTCCGCGCCGCCGAGCGCATCGGCCTGCGCTCGAAATCGCTCGGCGGGCAGGAGACGATCGCCTACGACACTTCCGCGATCTCGGCGCCGGTGCTGGCGCTGCTGCAGCCCTATCGCCGGGTGGCCGTGTGATGCTGAATCTCTCGATCGACGGCGACGACGCGCTGCAAGCGCGGCTCGACGCCTTCCCCGCCGCTCTCGCCGGCGAACTCGCCGCTAAGGCGCAAGATCTCGCCAGCGCGCTCGCCGACAAGGTGAAGTTCGAAAAGCTTGCGGGCGAAGTGCTCAACGCGCGCTCCGGCGCCCTCGCCGCCTCGATCGGCGCCGAAGTCGCGAACGACGGCGACGAGATCGCGGCGACGGTCGGATCGGTCGGCGACGTGAAATATGCGGCGATTCAGGAATACGGCGGCAAAACGGGCGCGCACGAAATTTTGCCGAGCAAGGCGAAGGCTCTCGCCTTCCTCGTCGGCGGCGCGATGCGTTTCGCGCGCCGGGTCGAGCACCCCGACTCGGTCATTCCGGAGCGCTCCTACTTGCGATCGAGCCTCGAGGAAATGAGCGCCGAAATCTTCGCCGCGCTCGCCGCGACGCCGACTGAGGCCTGGGAGGACGCATGAGCCGCGAAGCCGCCTTCTCCGCCCTCTTCGCCGCGGTCTCGGCCGCCTACCCCTGGGGCCTCGCTTCGCGGCGGATGAAGCTGTGGAGCGAAGTCCCCGCCGCGCTGCGCCCCGCGCTGTTCCAACTGGAATCCGGGCCGGAGACCTATCAATGGGCTTCGCCGGCGACGCCGAAGCGCACGTTGGAGGCCAAGCTCTTCCTCTATTTCGACGCGCGCGATCCGACGATCCCGGGCTCGAGCGCGATCAACGCCGCGCTCGACGCGATCGACGCGGCGCTCGCCCCGGCGCTGACCGATCTCGCCTTCGGCCGCCAGACGCTCGGCGGCGCGGTCCACGACTGCAAGATCGTCGGCGTGCCGGTGCGCGACCCGGGCGATCTCGACGGCGACGGGCTGGCGGTGGTCAGCGTGCGGCTGGTGGCGCCGTAGGCGCTCCACTCGGCGCAAGATCTCCACTTCATCGACCCGGCGCGCGGCCCAAGTTTTTCGATCGCGTCTAGACGCGTCATCGCGAGCGCAGCGAAGCGACAACGGCGTCGGTTTGACCCAATCGGAAAACCCCCCTTCCCTTCCCAACGGAGACCTCCCCCATGTTCGTATTCGGCTCCGGCGTGCTGATCGGCACGCCGCAAGGCGGGACGCCGATCAATTTCGGCCTCGCGCAGGAAATCTCGCTCAACGTCGCGACGTCGACCAAGGCGCTTTACGGCCAGTACAACTTTCCCGTCGCCATCGGCTCGGGCACGCGCAAGATGACCGGCAAGGCCAAGCTCGCGCGCATTTCCGGCCAGGCGCTCGGCTCGCTGTTCTTCGGCGTCACGCCATCCGTCGGCGCCACGCAGACGCAGTTCGGCGAAGCGACGAGCGTCCCCTCGAGCTCGCCCTACACGTATACGACGAGCCTGCACACGACCTTCGTCGCCGACCAGGGCGTCGTCTACGCCGCGAGCGCGCTGCCGCTGAAGCAGGTCGCCTCTAGCCCGACGACCGGGCAATATTCCGTCTCCGCCGGCGTCTACACCTTCGCCGCCGGCGACGCGGGCGCCGGGGTGCTGATCTCGTACACGTACACCGTCGCATCGAGCGGCGAGAGCATTGCCGTCGCCTCGGCGCTCATCGGCCCGTCGATCACCTTCTCGGCCAATCTCTTCGCCTCGGACCCGACGACCGGCAAGCAGTTCTCGGCGCTGCTCTACAATTGCGTCGCCGACAAGCTGGCGTTCGGCACCAAGCTCGAGGACTTCATGGTGCCCGAACTCGACTTCGCCTGCTTCGCCAACGCCGCCGGCCAGGTGTGCCAGCTCAATTTCGGAGACGCCGCGTGAGCGAGGAAACCTTCACGATCGCGCTCGCCGGGCGCCGATGGGCGCTGCCGCATCTGCCGTTCCGCGCCATCAAGGCGATTCAGCCGGCGCTGTTTGAGGTCTACGCCGAAGCCGGCGGCGCGGAAATCTCGACCGCGAGCGTCACCCGCCTCGGCGAGGCGCAATTCGATCGTCTCGCCGAGGCGACGTGGCGCGCCATCGCCTTTGTCGATCCCGCGCTCGGTTACGACGAGTTTCTCGACCTGCCGTTTTCGGTCGGCGAATTGATCCAGGCGTTTCCGGCGCTGGCCAAGGCGGCGGGTCTGCGCGCGGCAGACGCCGAGCGATCCGACGCGACGCCGGAGGCGTCGCAAACTCAGGGAAAATCGACTGCGATTGCCTGATCGCCCAGGTCGTGGCCAATACCGGCTGGACCTGGGACCAAGCGCTCGATTGTCTGACCGTGCCGCGTTTCCTCGCCCTCCGGGCGGAGTGGCGCGCCAACCCGCCCGCGCACTGGCTTCTCGCCGCCGCGCTGAAATACCGCCCCGCTGATCGAGACGCTAAGTCGTCGCCACGTCAGCCGACGGTCGCGGAGCTGAAAGCCGCGTTTCCCGGCGGCAAGCTTTGATCCCGCTTCGCCGAGAGGCCAGTCCATGACCGACGCCAACATCGCCGTCAGCTTCACCGCGTCGGTCGGCGACCTCGTCGCCGGAGTCGGCGAGGCGCGCGACGCGCTCGCCAGCCTGGCGCCGTCGTTCGCCGCGATGAACGGCCAGTCCGCCGCGCTCGGCGCGGCGATGGCCGAGACCTTCAGCCCGGCGCGCCTTCAGCCCTACGACGACGCGCTGACGACCTCGGCGGCGATCGAGCGTTCGCTCGCCGCCGCGCACACCGAGACGGCCGCGGCGATCAAGGCGGCGAACGCCGACGCCTCGGCCGACGCGCTGCGCGCCGCGCGCCTCGCCGTCTCCGGCGAGATCCAGGCGATCGCCGACGGGACGCGCCAGAAGCTCGCGCTCTACGCCGAGGAGGCGCGCCAACACGAGATCACCATCGTGCAGAGGCTCGCGTCGTCGCGCGAGGCGCTCGCCGAAGAGCTCGCCGACCAGCGCGCCGCCCTCGGCCAGGAAGCGGCGCTCGGCGAGCAGTCGCTGGCGCAGAAGACGCGCCTCGACGAGCAGATTCTTTCCGCCGAACGGCGCGACCAGGACCAATTGATCGCGCTGACGCGCAAGGCGGTCGACGAGCAGGCCGAGCAGTACCAGTCGCTCGCCAACACCGTGACGCAAGCCTTCAATTCGCAATTGCACGGCCTGCTGTCGGGGACGGAGAGCTGGCATACCGCGTTCAAGAACGTTCTCGAAGACCTGCTGATCAAATTCATCGAATGGGGCGAGGAAACCGTCGTCCGGCAGATCGCGACTGAGGCGGCGAAGACAGCGGCGACGACCGCCGGCGTGACCGCGCGCACCGGCGCCGAGCAGGCGGGCGCGGCGGCTTCGCTGGCGTCGCAATCGGCGACCATCGTTCGCTCGATCCTTTCCTCCGCGGCGGAGGCCTTCGCGGGCGTGTTCGGCTTTCTCGCGCCGATCATGGGGCCCTTCGCCGCCGGCCCGGCGACGGCCGCGCAGGCGACGGTCGCCGGGATGGCCGGCGCGGTCGCCTCGGCCGACATCGGCATGTGGCGAGTCCCGCAGGACATGCTGACGCTGGTGCATCACAACGAACTCGTCATGCCCGCCGTTGAGGCCGGCGCGCTACGCGACATGCTTTCCGGCGAGGCGCCCGCGAGCGCCGGCGCGCAGGGCGGCGCCGTCCATATTCATCCCACGACGAATTTTCACGTCTCGGCGGTCGATTCCGGCTCCGTCGCGCAATGGATGAAGGCCAACAGCTCGACGATGATGAAGGCGATGGACGAGGCGGTGCGCCACGGCGCCGCGCTGGGGCTACGGCGGCTCGCGACGAAGTGAGGCGGCGCCATGGGCGATGTGCTGGGCGTTCACCTCCTCCCGTCGACGGGGGAGTTCACCTATGACACCGTCGCCTACGAGGGGCAGCGCGTCGGCGGCGCGATGCAAGCGATCAACACGTACTACGCGCCGGGCGGATCGAAGACCGATTATTCCTACGCGATCGACCAGTTGCAGGCGGCCCATCCCGAATGCGCGACCGTCTCTGTCGTGTGCTCGTGGTTCTGCGACGGTCTGACGCCGGGAGCAAACCATCTCTATCCCTCTACGACGTACATCGGGGGCGCGTTTCAGCCGATCGCGGGCGGCTCGGACGAGTGGCGCGTTTCCGGGCTGAACCAAGGATCTCCCGGCCTGATCGCCCTGCCGACCAATAGTGGCGGCTTCGTCTACGGCGGCACGCCGTCGGATCAGAGCGTCGTTCGCTGCATCCGCGATCTCAAATCGCGCGGCTTCAAGGTCATTTTCTATCCGTTCGTTCTGATGACCGCGGCAGGCTATCCCTGGCGCGGCTCCATCAGTGCTTCGCCCGACATCAGTTCGGCGGCGGCGAGCGCGGTCGACGCCTTCTTGGGCTCGGCGGCGACTTCGCAGTTCACGCCCAACACGGTCAATCTGACGGTCGCATACAGCGGCTCGCCGACCGACTACACTTTTCGCCGCATGATCCTGCATTACGCCTGGCTGTGCACGGTGGCGGGCGGGGTCAATTTGTTCCTCATCGGCTCGGAGCTGCGCGGCCTGGAGACGATCCGCGGCCCCGCCTGGACGCCGGCGGGGACGACCGACGGCTCCGGCCATGCCGTGTGGGACTATCCCTTCGTCGCCGGCCTCGTTCAGCTCGCCAACGATGTCCGCTCGATCTTCGACGGCCAGGGCCTGACGAAGAACCTTTCGACGCTGACGAACCTCATCGCCTATTCCGCCGACTGGTCGGACTGGATGGGGTTTCAGCATCCCGGCGCCAACGGCCAATGGCCGCACCTCGACTCGCTGTGGGCGTCGCCGAACATCGATTTCGTCGGCTTCGACAATTACCTGCCGCTCAGCGATTGGACGACCGGCGACGGCGGCCTCGACGCGATCAATTGGCTGAACCCGCCGCCGTCCGGATCATGGCCGCCTTCGGCGAGCGCGATGAACGGCCTCGGGCTTTCCGGCGCGCCGTCGATCTATTCGTCGCCCTATCTCAAGGCCAATATCGAGGGCGGCGAGAAATTCAACTGGTTCTATGACGACGGAAACAACGACGGGCGCGGGCTCGATCCCAACGGCTCCGATCTCATGGTGTCGCTGCCTGAGGGCGACCGGCTCGCGCAGGCGCGCAATCCCTATTACCCGAACCAGCAATTGCTCGCCAACAAGCAGTTGCGCTGGTGGTGGAACAACCCGCATCAGGCGATTTACGACGACGGCGACGGCAATGGCTGGGCGCCGCACGGGCCGGCGACGGAATGGACCCCGCAGTCGAAGTCGATCTCATT
>JBEKAL010000221.1:0-9259 GCA_050015935.1 Roseiarcus sp. | reverse complement strand
GCCGAGCCGTAGCCGCCGGTGAGAAGGCACCCCCCCACCACCGAGGCGGCGATGTAGAGAAGCTCGTTGCCGATGCCGGCGCCGGACTGAACCGTGTTGTAGGCGAACAGCAGGTGCATGGCCAAGAACCAGCAGCCGAAGCCGACCACCGTGAAAAGCCCGACCTTCACCCGCTTCACCGGCACGCCCACCGCCCGCGAGCTGTCAGCCTCGCCGCCGACCGCGAATATCCAGTTGCCGATCTTCGTGCGCAGAAGCACCCAAGTGGCGATCGCGGCGAGCAATAGCCAGTAGACGATCACGATGCTGATCTGCGTGCGCCCGATCATGAAGTTCGAGGCGAAGATGATCTGAAGCGTGTTGAAGCCAGCCATCCCGCTGATGTCCTGGGTCGCCACGTTGCCGGTGATGAGCTTGGTGATGGCGATGTTGAGCCCCTGCAGCATCAGGAATGTGCCCAGGGTGACAAGGAAGCTGTGCAGCTTGGTCCGGATCAACAGCCATCCGTTCAATGCGCCGATGGCAAGCGAGAAGAACAGCGCGAAGACGACGCCGACCCACAGGCTGCCCGCGACCTGAGTGGCGAACATCGAGGCGGCGAGAGAGGAGGTCGTCACCGCAACGCCCGCCGAGAGGTCGAACTCGCCGCCGATCATCAGCATCGCGACGCCGACCGCTGGAATGCCGATGGTGGCGGATTGGTAGAGGACGGTAGTGAAGGCCGGAAATTGGCGAAAAGGCGGGGCTATCGCCCAAAAGAAGATGAAGACGAGGATCGCGCCGCTCAGCGCGCCGATTTCAGGCCGCTTCAGGGCGCGCTTCCAGAGCGCTTGAGCCTGGTATTGGCTTCGCGGCTGCGCCAGCGCCGCATTCTCGCTCGTCGTCGTCACGGTTTCCTCCCCAGTGACCCCGCCGGACGGAGTGCACACGCTTCGTCCGGCGGTCAGTTTTCATTTCAAGGTCAGCCCGCGGCTCAACGGGTGCCCATCTTGGCGAACTTCGCGACCGCGGCAGCGTTGTCCTTGGTCACGAAGAACGGGCCGGTCAGCACCGGTTCGCCGCCGCCGACGGTGTCGCCATTCGTGACGTTGAGCCAAATCATGTCGACCGCTTCATAGCCCTCGACGTAGGGCTGCTGATCAATCGCCCATTGCAGTTTGCCCTGGGCGATCAAGTCGACGGCGATCGGGCTCATGTCGAAGGTGCCGACCTTGGCGCTGCTGCCTGCGGCGCCGATCGCGTCGAGCACGACGGGAGCGAAGGGTGCGCCAAGCGTCACCACGTAGTCGATTGACGTGTCCTGCTGCAGCTTGGCCTGCATGCGCGCCTTCACTGTAGGCATGTCGTAACCGGTGGCGTAAAGCACCTCCGACTTGCCTTTGAAGGTGTCCTTGATGCCATTGCAGCGCGCTTCGAGCTGAACCGCGCCCTGCTGCTGATCGACGCAGATCGCGTTCTTGGCGCCTTCTTTGTTCAACTCCTCGCCGACCGCCCGGCCCGCGACCGTCTCATCCTGGCCAGCATAACCCAGGAGGCCCTGGCCCTTCCACACGCCGACGCCGGCATTGAAGCCGACGATCGGAATGCCCGCCGCCTGCGCCGCCTTGACCGCCGGTGCTTCTGCGTCGGGGAAGGCCAGCGTCAGGGCGATGCCATCGACATGCTGGTCGATCACGTTCTGGATCAGCTGCGCTTCCTTGTCCGCCGACGGATCGGCGAGGTAGATCAGCTTCACGTCATCCTTTTTGGCCGCCGCGTTGGCGCCCTTACGGATGATGTCCCAGAAGGTGTCGCCCGGCTGAGCGTGAGTGATCATCGCGATCGTCAGCTGCTTGTTCTGAGCGTTCGCCGGACCCGTGAGCAAGGCGAGGGCGCACGTGCTCAGGGCGAGGACCGTCATTTTCTTCAGGTGTCGCATTAGTTTCCTCCTTCACACTTTGCGCCAGTTCGGCGCAACTCAGGCCGTCGCACGTCGCGCGGCCTATTC
The DNA here is from genome assembly GCA_050015935.1 of Roseiarcus sp. GTDB lineage: Bacteria > Pseudomonadota > Alphaproteobacteria > Rhizobiales > Beijerinckiaceae > Roseiarcus. The sequence continues at coordinate 7,272 of JBEKAL010000221.1, read as the reverse complement.
CTTCAAGACGCGTCGAGCGAGAGCGCTCCCATGGCTTGGACTCCAGGTCCGTATGGGCGAGGCGCGAAAACCGCGCGGACAGAAGCCGCGCCGCCGGGATTGGCGATAATCCGCAGACGCCATCTCAGATTTCCGGCGGCGCGTAGTCGCTCGCTTCCGCGGGCGCGACGTTCTTGAGCAAAGCTACCGACTTCGCCAATCCCTCCATCCGGCTCAACATGACGTCTTCATGCTCGATCGACAGCCAGCCGTCGTATCCCGCCAAGCGCAGACGATAACAGAAGGCGCGCCACCACGCCTCGCCGTGGCCGTAGCCGAGCGTGATGTAGCTCCAGGATCGGGCGGCGACGTTCGTCAGTCCGCCGTTCTCTAAAAGGCTCGTGGTGGCCTGCACCGGCGCGTTCAGCATCGTGTCCTTGGCGTGCACGTGATGGACTGCGCCGGCCAACGCGCTGACTGCGGCTAAGGGATCGGCCCCCATCCAAAACAGGTGGCTGGGATCGAGATTGGCGCCGACCATCGGACCGACGGCCTGCCGGAGTTTTAGCAGCGAAGGGACGTTGTAGACAAGCTGGTTGCCGTGCAACTCGACGGCGAAGCGTTCGACGCCGCTTTCCCTGGCGATCGCCGCCAGAGAACCTCCTCCCACTGCCACTTAAGGATCGTCTGAGTCTCCGGCGGCCACGAACAAACGATCCAATTCGGCGTCTTCTCGCCCGGCGCGCCGCCCGGCAGGCCCGACATGCAGCAGACGGTCTTCACGCCGATCTCGCCGGCGATTCTGATCGTGTCCTCCAAGCAGGCCGCCTGCGCTGCGCCGGATACGGGATGAAGTTGGTTGCCGTTGGCGTTCAGCGCGATGATTTCCAGGCCGCGACTGGCGAAGGCGCGACGGAAGGCGGCCCGCGCGTCGGCGGAAGACTTCATCGCCTTCACGTCGAAATGGGGAGCGGAAGACCAGCCGCCGGTGTTGATCTCCACCCCTTGGAGGCCCTGGCTGGCTGCGGCGTCGAGCATCGCTTCGAGCGGCAAGTGCGCTAGGCTATCAGAGACGAAACCGAGTTTCATTAACGTCACCTCAGAGTTGGACGGGAACGCGCTGGCCCGTCTCCAGCGATCGATAGGCGGCCTCGGCCAACTGGAGCGCCTTGCGCCCATCCTCGCCGGAGGCCGACGGTCGCTCCTCGTCTTTCAGCACGCGAACGAAATGTCCCCATTCGTTGGCGTAGCTCTGGGCGTAGCGCTCGACGAAGAAAAACTGCGGCTTGGCTCGAAGCACGCCGTCCGCGCGTTCCTGAACCAACATGTGTTGGGCGACGTTTTCCGTTCGCAGGTCGCCGAGCGCGCCGTGCGCCTCCACCCGCTGGTCGTAACCGTAGGTCGCGCGCCGTGAATTGACGATGACGGCGATCTTGCCGCTCGCCGTCTGCATCGAGACGCTGGCGGTGTCGATGTCGCCGATCTCCCGGATCGCTGGGTCGCAGAGGGCGGCTGCGGCGGCCTGGACCGTCACAAACTCTTCGCCCATGACGTATCGGGCCATGTCGAAGTCGTGGATCGTCATGTCGCGGAACATGCCGCCGGAGATTTTCAGATAGTCTATCGGCAGGCCGCCGCCCGGGTCCTTCGAGACGATCGTGACGAGTTCGAGCGCGCCGATCTCGCCGGCGACGATCCGCCGCTTCATCTCCAGGATTCCCGGATCAAACCGGCGGTTGAACGCCAGGAAGAGAGGCTGCCCGCAGGCGCTGACGACCCCCATAACCTCCTCGACCCTCGCCATGGAGAGGTCGATCGGCTTCTCGCAGAACACCGCCTTGCCGGCTTTCAATCCCCTCTTGATCAGGTCCGCATGCGTCGCCGTGTCGCTGCCGATGACGATGGCGCGGACGTCGGGATCGGCGCAGACGGCGTCTTCGGTCACGACCCGGGCGCCGAACTTGTCGGCGAGCGTCCGTGCGGCCGTCGCCGCGGGATCGACCACGTATTTCAATCGGGTCTCGCCATGCTCATGGATGTTCCAAGCGTGGACGGCTCCGATCCGGCCCGCGCCGAACAGCGCGACGTTGAAAACCGCCATCAGGGGCTTCCATTACTATAGTTGAGGAATGGCGTGGGAGGGCGCGACGTCGAGCGTTTTAGACGTCGTTAAGCGTTTCATTCGTTTCCTCCTCCCTTGTGCGCCGCGACGGCCTTTCAGCCGGCCCGGTCGTCGAAGCTCGCTTTCGATCGCCCTGCACCCGGGTGCAACCTGAAAGGCGGCGCGCCTCGGCGCTCTGTCCAACCGTAGGCGAGGATTTCCGCCCACCCGCCGCCCCACTGCTTGGCTGCGCGAGGTCGTTAGGCCATTCCGTAATTGATATTCCAATATTTGTCAATCGCAGGATTTTCGTTCCAACGGCCCCACGGCAGGTCTCAGCTCGAACCCCGCACGATCAGCCGACCCTCCAAATCGACCGAGGCGCGCTCCGCGCGGCCGACGATCATGTCGACGAGAAGGGCGACCATGTTTCCCAACGGCTGCTCGTATGTGGTGAGATCGTACGAGGGCGCCGCGGCGGCGTCGACGCCGTCGTAGCCGACGAACGCCATGTCGGCCGGGCATTTAAGTCCGAACGCGAAGCGCGCGACGTCCATGGCGCCGAGGGCCAGCACGTCGTTCTCGCACATCACGACGTCGGCGCGGCGGTCCGAGGGCGTCTTCGTAAGATAGCGCGCCATGCCTTCGCTCGCGGCAAGGCGGTCATAGGCGCCGGCCGGCAGTTCCGGAATCGGCGCGACGCCGCGATCGCGCCAGAACGCTTCAAACTCGCGCATGCGCCCGAGCGCCGTCGAGAGCGTGCGCGGTCCGGACATGAAGGCGGGGCGCCGATACCCGCGGGCCCACAAATGCTCGCAAATCTCGCGCATCGACCGGACGGCGTCGCAGGAGATCGCCGTGACGACGTCGAGCGGGCTCTCTCTCGCCAGCACATACATCGGCGGGCCGTTCGGGCGGAGGGTGTGTTCGAGCAGGATCTCGTCCTGGAACGACGTTCCGAGCAAGATGACGGCGTCGACCTGCCTTTGATCGGCATTGAGGATCGCGTCGGCATGGTCGGTGGGCTGGTCGATGTTGATGAGGGTCGCGACCAGACCCTCGCGTTGGAGCGCCGCGGTGAGCGTTTTCAAGACCGGCAGTTTATGCGGATTGCCGAAGTCGTCGACCAGCAGCGCGACCTGCTGCGTCGTTTTCGTGCTCAAGCTACGGGCGAGCAAATTCGGCCGATAGCCCAGACGCTCGGCGGCTTCCAGAACCCGCTTTCGGCTTTCTTCCGCGATCGAGGCGTCCAACTTGAAGGCGCGGTTCACCGTCCACTTGGAGACGCCGGCCTCGCGGGCCACATCCGTCGCCGTCGCTTTGCGGCCCGCGCGACCGTTTCGACGTGGAACGTTCATTCTGTTTTTTCCGCCGTTTTGCAATTGCCCACTTGAAGCTCGCGCGCGTTCATGTCAATAAGGCCCGCTGCACCCGGGTGCAAGATCGTTCGGGCGCTCCGTCGTTCGGAGGCGGCGAGTCCTCGCGCAACGACTGCAACTTCATCGAGAGCCGAACATGATCCAGACTTTTGAGCTGTCCGCCTGCGCCGAGATGCTTTGGCGGGACAAACCCATGCAGTGGCGTCTGCGGCGCCTGACCGAACTCGGCTTCCAAGCCGGCATATGGGACGGGCAGGCTCATGACCTCGCCATGCTGGAAAAGTCCGGCGCGGTCTTTTCCTCGATGACCGGCTATATCCGCGGCCGGTTGGCCGACGACGAGGGCGCGCGAGAACTGTTGGCAACGGCGCGGCGGTCGATCGAGGTCGGCAAGCGGCTGAACGTCGCCCGCCTCAATCTTCACGGCGCCGGCCTCGGCGAGGGCGGGTTGCCGGTCACGCCTTGCGAGGTCGTGACGGGAGCGATGTGGCTCAAGGCGCGCGACACGCTGAGTCGGATCGCCGACCTCGGCGCCGAACACGGCGTCACGTTCATGCTCGAGAACCTGAACCTGCCGGTCGACCACCCGGGCGTCCCCTTCGCCCGCGTGGAGGACACGCTGGCGTTGGTCTCCTCGATCGACCGGCCCGAGCTGCGCTTAAACCTCGACCTCTACCACGTGCAGATCGGCGAGGGGAACCTGATCTCATGGTGTCGCAAGTGCCAGCCCTGGATCGGGGAAATCCAGGTCGCGGACGTGCCCGGACGAATGGAGCCGGGGACCGGCGAGATCAACTACCCTGGAATCGCGCGCGCGCTGAACGACATGGGCTATCACGGTCCGGTCTGCATGGAGGCCTTCGCCTCCGGCGACGCGGAAGCGGCGCTCGCCGCCTTCCGCGCCGCGTTCGCCGTCTGACCGGAGTCGCCGCGGCGAACCCACGCCTTGCGCCGGCCGGCGCGAGTCAAAGGCCGGCGATCGATGGCCGCCCGCCCCGGCGGGCGCATTCATCACGCGGCGTCAGGCCGCTTTAGGAGGAACGCGCATGCTCAAAATTGGTCTGCTCGGCGCCGGGCGCATCGGCAATGTCCACGCCAAGGCGATCTCGTCCCACCCGGACAGCCGGCTGGTCGCCGTTTCCGACGTCGTCAAGGAAGCGGCCGCGAAGCTCGCCGCCCAATACGGCGTCGAAGCGCGCAGCAACGAAGCGATCATCGGCGACGCGTCGATCGACGCCGTCCTCATCGCGACCTCCACCAACACCCACTCCGACCTGATCGAGGCGGCGACCAAGGCGGGGAAAGCGGTCCTGTGCGAAAAACCGGTCGACCTCAGCCTTGCGCGGGCGCAAGCGTGCCGGAAGGTCGCCCGCGCGACCGGACGGCCGGTGATGATCGGCTTCAACCGCCGCTTCGATCCCAATTTCGCCGCGCTCAAGGCCGCGGCGGACCGCGGCGAGATCGGCAAGAGCGAACTTCTGTCGATCACCTCTTTCGACCCCGCGCCGCCGCCGCTCGCCTATGTCAAAGTGTCCGGCGGGCTGTTCCGCGACATGATGATCCACGATTTCGACATGGCGTGCTGGATCATGGGTTCGACGCCCCAGAAGGTGACCGCGATCGGCGCCTCGATCGTCGATCCCGAGATCGGCAAGGCCGGCGACGTCGACACCGCCGTCGTCACGCTGCTTTACGCCGACGGCCGAATCGCCGTGATCAAGAACAGCCGCCGAGCGGTCTACGGGTACGATCAGCGCCTCGAGTTTCTCGGCTCCGAAGGCCTTCTCTCAGCCGGCAATGTGCTTGAGAACACCGTCTCGAAGGCGACGACGGCCGGGATCGTCAGCGCCAAGCCCGAGTACTTCTTCCTCGAACGCTACATGCGCTCTTACTCCGCCGAATGGGCGGCCTTCGTCGAAGCGGTGACCAAGGGGCGCGCGGTTCCGGTGACGCTCGACGACGGCGTGAACGCGCTGGCCGTCGCCGAGGCGGCCACGCGCTCGCAGAAAAGCGGAGCGACGGTCGACCTGGCGTCCGTCGGGGGCTGACGGCGGCTTCCATTCCGGCCCGGCGATCCTACGGAAGTACGCCGGCGGGCGTCGCATCCATCGCGCTTCTCGCGGATGGGCGCGGCGCGACGGTCGCTTTGAATCGTCGTCGTCGAGAGGATGCGCGAAGATTTCGCCGAAAGCTCGCCGACGACGATCGCTCACCGCGCTCGAAGGAACCCGAAATCGCAGCCTTGGTCCGCTTGGAGGATTTGCTCCTGGTACAATCGTGAATAGCCGCGCGGCGGCGGACTGTCGCAGGACGCCTGCCACTCTTTGCGCCGCCGATCGAGTTCCGGCTGATCGACCATGAGCTCGAGGGTCCGGCTTCGAATGTGACTCGGCTCCGCCGTGTGACCCTATCGCCTGGAATGTTCTCAGCGCGTTAGGACGCCGATCGGCGTCGAGATCCATCGCCGATTCACATCGATGGCCGCAAGCGGAAGCACGACGCGGGGGAGATGATGGCCGCGATCGTCGCCAAGCGCCTTGTGGAGCACCTGGAGCGATCGGGCTTCTTCGTCATGAAGAGGCCGCCGATCCCCGGCCACTCGACCTTGGGGCGGGGGCATCGGGAGTCGTGAGCCCCAGTCAATGCCGCGAAGCGCGCGAGTTTCTCTGATGGAGTCAGCACGACCACGCCGCCGCGGCGGACGTTCCCTCATGGTTCGTCATCGCATTCGAGGACGACGACAGCCCGGCCTTCGCGGCAGGCTACGCGGTCGACCTACGCAGGGCGCTTGAAGCCGTCGGCGTCAGCTTCGACGGCGACGACGTGTCGCTCGCGGCAAGCGGGCGTGACAAAATGAATTAGGCGTGACGGATCGCATCGTCACGGCTCGTCGACTCTCGGCGCGCTTACCGCTACGATCCCGCATAATTGGGCGGGGGGCTCCCATGCGCGTCGTACTGGCTGTCGTCCTGGGGCTGATGGCACGGCGCGGATTCCAGGTTAACGAAATACGCAAGTTGATCGCACAATGTGTCCTCTCGGTTGCATTCGGGTATTCGAAGACTCGGTCGCCGGGAATTTTTCGACTTGGCGATGGGCCCTGGAGGCCCTATCGCGACAGCAAAAGGGGCACGAGCGCGCGTTTTGGGGCAAAGCGTTAACCTGACTTCCGTGCCGTGATCTCCTGTGCTATATTCATTGACGCGACGCGGCGCGCGTCGTATGCGGTGCCAGGGAATCGAACAAGCGCAGCGCGGAAGTTTTCAACATAGGGGCCGTCGACACGATCATGAAGCGGGCCAACCGTTCTCTTTTGGAAGCCGTGTTTCCCGCGCCACGATCAAGCCGGGCGCCGGACCGCGCCAAGCTTTCCTCGATTGGTCCAAAGCCGTGGCCGCGCCGCTCGCCGCCGGTGAGCAGTTGGGGACAAAATGGAATTTTCGCTCCTTGATCGAAGAAAAACTCATCGACTACACCTATGTCGACCCGTGCATCGCGGCCGGATTTACCGAAAGCCGCAAGATCATCGGCCGACAACCCGAAGGCGACCATGGCTGATTGAGGCGCTAAACGGATGAAAATTGCTGTGGGGCGCCGCCAATCGCTGCACTTTTCAGGGAGGAACTGAATGCCGCGCATTTTGGGCTATGACTTCTCGCGCGTCGAGCTTGAACGCCGCGTCGGCGATTTGTCGCAGGTGTTTGGGGTTGATCTGGCCGAACTGCGGGACGGCTTGGAGCGCGGCATACGGATTCTCCGCTTCCGCTCGGGCTCGGGGCTCGAGTTCCAAGTGCTCGTCGACCGGGCCTTCGA
>JBEKAL010000220.1:0-6644 GCA_050015935.1 Roseiarcus sp. | reverse complement strand
CGGCGGCTCGAACGTGCAATTCGCCGTCAATCCGCAAGACGGCCGCATGATGGTCATCGAAATGAACCCGCGCGTGTCGCGCTCCTCCGCGCTCGCCTCCAAGGCGACCGGCTTTCCCATCGCCAAGGTCGCGACCAAGCTCGCGGTCGGCTACACGCTCGACGAAATCGCCAACGACATCACCGGCGGGGCGACGCCGGCCTCTTTCGAGCCGACGATCGACTACATCGTCACCAAGGTTCCGCGCTTCGCTTTCGAGAAATTTCCCGGCGCCGAACCCGTGCTCACCACCGCGATGAAATCGGTGGGCGAGGCGATGGCGATCGGCCGCACGTTCGCCGAATCCTTGCAGAAGGCGATGCGTTCGCTGGAGACCGGCCTCACCGGCCTCGACGAAATCGAGATCGAGGGCCTGGGCAAGGGCGATGATCGCAACGCCTTGCGCGCGGCGATCGGCCAGCCGACGCCCGACCGCCTGCTCAAGATCGCCCAGGCGCTGCGCTTAGGGATGAGCGTCGCCGAAATCAACGACGTCACCCGGATCGATCCGTGGTTCCTCGAGCGGGTCGCCGACATCGTCGCGATCGAGGACAAGGTCCGGCGCTTCGGCTTGCCCGCCGACGCCGAGAACCTGCGCCTGCTCAAGGCGGCTGGGTTCTCCGACGCGCGGCTCGCCGCGCTGGCGGGAGTCGCGGAAGGCGACGTCGCCAAGGCGCGCGGCGCGCTCGGCGTCGCGCCGGTCTTCAAGCGCATCGACACCTGCGCGGCCGAATTCGCCTCGCCCACCGCCTATATGTATTCGACCTACGAGTCCCCCTTCGCCGGCGCCCTTCGCTGCGAAGCGCGCCCGAGCGCGCGCGAGAAGATCGTCATTCTCGGCGGCGGGCCGAACCGCATCGGGCAGGGGATCGAATTCGACTATTGCTGCTGCCACGCCGCGTTCGCCCTGAGCGAGGCCGGCTACGAGACGATCATGATCAATTGCAATCCGGAGACGGTGTCGACCGATTACGACACTTCGGATCGCCTCTATTTCGAGCCGCTGACCGCGGAGGACGTGCTCGCCATTCTCTTGAAGGAGCGCGAGGCGGGGACGCTGAAGGGCGTCATCGTGCAGTTCGGCGGCCAGACGCCGCTCAAGCTCGCCCATGTCATCGAGCAGTCGGGCGCGCCGATTCTCGGCACGTCGGTCGATTCGATCGACCTGGCCGAGGACCGCGACCGCTTCAAGCGCCTGCTCGACAAGCTCGGCCTCAAGCAGCCCAAGAACGGTATCGCCTATTCGGTCGAGCAATCGCGGCTCGTGGCCGCCGATCTCGGCCTGCCGCTGGTCGTGCGTCCCTCCTACGTGCTGGGCGGGCGCGCGATGGCGATCATCCACGACGAGAGCGGGCTCGACGACTATCTGCTCGGCGTGTTGCCGAGCCTGGTGCCCGCCGACGTCAAGGCGCGCTATCCCAACGACAAGACCGGCCAGATCAATACGGTTCTGGGCAAGAATCCGCTGCTGTTCGACCGCTATCTTTCGGATGCGATCGAGATCGACGTCGACGCGCTCAGCGACGGCAGAAGCGTCGTCGTCGCTGGAATCATGGAACATATCGAGGAGGCGGGCATCCATTCCGGCGACAGCGCTTGTTCGTTGCCGCCGCGCTCGCTCAAACCCGACACCATCGCCCGCCTGGAGGACGAGACGCGCAAGCTCGCGCTGGCGCTCGACGTCGGCGGCCTGATGAACGTGCAATACGCGTTGAAGGACGGCGAGATCTACGTGCTCGAGGTCAATCCGCGGGCCTCGCGCACCGTGCCGTTCGTCGCCAAGGTCATCGGCCGGCCGATCGCCAAGATCGCGAGCCGCGTGATGGCGGGCGAGTCTCTGGCCTCGTTCGACTTGAGGCTCGGCGCGCTTGGTCACGTCGGGGTCAAGGAAGCGGTGTTTCCCTTCGCGCGCTTCCCCGGCGTCGACACCGTGCTCGGGCCGGAAATGCGCTCGACCGGCGAGGTCATGGGCGTCGACCGCACTTTCGCGATCGCCTTCGCCAAGAGCCAGCTCGGCGCGGGGGCGGGCCTGCCGCGCTCGGGCACGATTTTCGTCTCGGTTCGCGACGCCGACAAGGCGGGCGTCGTCGCGCCGTTGCGCCTGTTGCGCGAGCTGGGTTTCAAAATCATCGCCACGAGGGGGACGCAACGCTATCTCGAGCAGCACGGCGTTCCCGCGGTCAAGATCAACAAGGTGTCGGAAGGGCGTCCGCACGCGGCCGACGCCGTGCGCAACGGCGAAGTTCAGCTGATGTTCAACACCACCGAAGGGGCGACTTCGCTTGCCGATTCCAAGCCGCTGCGTCGCGCCGCCCTCTTGCAAAGAACGCCTTATTATACCACACTTTCGGGCGCGATCGCGGCGGCCGAGGGCATCAAAGCCTATTTGACCGGCGATCTTGAAGTCCGAGCGTTACAGGACTATTTCGCGTGATCCGACGCCGCGTCAGGCGTCGATCGCGGGCCGTGGGTTTTGATTTTCGAGGCAGGGCAAGCGATGGACAGATTTCCGATCACAGCCGCCGGCCACGCCGCGCTGGAGGCTGAATTCATGAGGCTTCAACAGGTCGAGCGTCCGCGCATCATCCAGGCGATCTCCGACGCCCGTTCGCACGGGGATCTTTCGGAAAACGCCGAATATCACTCCGCCAAGGACGCCCAGTCGCTGAACGAAGGCCGCATCGCCGAACTGGAAGACATGCTCCAGCGGGCCGAAGTGATCGACGTATCGAAACTGTCGGGGTCGACGGTCAAGTTCGGCGCGACGGTCACCTTGATCGACGAGGACACCGACGCGGAGAAGGCGTTTCAGATCGTCGGCGAGAGCGAGGCGGACGTGAAATCCGGCAAGGTCTCCATCTCCTCGCCGACCGCGCGCGCGCTGATCGGCAAGAAAGTCGACGATAGCGTGGAAGTTAACACGCCCGGCGGCGGCAAGAGCTACAAAATCTTGAAAGTGGCCTATATCTGAGCGGCAGGCGGCGACTTGAAAGGTTCGAGCGCGCCGCGTGGAGTACGACGATCATGGACAATGTTGTCTTGACGCGCCGCGCCGTCGTGTCGGCTTTGGCCGCCTTGGCCGCCGCGCCGGGAATCGCAGCGGCCGCCTTGCCGCCCGCGGAAACTCGCTTCCGGCAGATTCTGATCGATGTCGCGCCGTTGCGCGCGAACGGCGACGGGGATGTCGCGGACTGGATCGCCGCGGAGCTGCCCGCGCTGTTGGCCAAGGCCTTCGCCGCGCATTTGGCGCCGGGCGATCGCAACGCGCCGATCCTGCGCGCGCGCGTCGACCTGGTCACGCTCGGCTCGCCCGGCACTTTCAGCGGCGTGATCATGGGGGTCGACACGACCGACTATATCGAAGGCGCGGGCGTCGTCGTCGGCGCGGGCGGGCGAGAGATCGCTTCCTATCCGCTGATGGCCTCGCTGCACGCCAGCTCGAAAATCGTGACCGGCGTCGAGCTGCGTCTGCGCGTTTCCCAGCTGGCGCAGAGCTTCGCCTATTGGTTGCCCGGACAAATGGGACTCTGACGACCGATGGGGGACGCGCTGCTCGGCGAAGGCGTGCGCGTCCTCGTATTGGGGTCGGGCAAGGCGGGGCACGAGGCCAACGCGCTCGGGGTCGCCGAAGCGTTGGGCGCGCCTTATGAATTGCGGCGGGTCGATCCGCGCAAGCTCTACGTTTGGCTCGCGCCTTTCGGCCCCGTCGATCCCCGGGACAGGGCCGGCCGGGCGGGCTGGCTTTCGACCCGGCCCTTTCCGGATATCGTCATCGCGTGCGGACGGGTCACGGTGCCGTACGTGCGCGCGTTCAAGCGCGCGGCGGGCGCGCGCATTTTCGCGGTGTTCCTGCAGGATCCGCGCTTTTCCCGGGCGATGATGGACATGATCTGGGCGCCCGAGCACGACCGGCTTCGCGGGCCCAACGTGATCGCGACGCTGACCTCGCCGCATCCCTTTTCCCCGCGGTGCCTCGCCGCCGCGCGCGCCGCGCCCGACGCGAGGCTGGCGGCGCTGCCGGCGCCGCGTTGCGCGGTGGCGCTCGGCGGCCCAAGCGCCGCCCAGCACTTCACCCCGGACGATGTCGCGCGGCTGCGCGCCGCCGTGCGCGCGATCGCCGCGCAAGGCTTCAGCGTCATGGCGACTCCCTCGCGCCGCACGCCCTCGGAGCTTCTGGCCGCCGTGCGCGAGGGCCTCGGCGACGCGCCGGGTTTCATTTGGGATGGGACGGGCGACAACCCCTACGCCTCGATCCTCGCGCTGGCCGACGCCGCGCTGGTGACCGGCGACAGCGCCAATATGGTCGGCGAGGCGACGGCGACGGGCGCGCCGGTCTATGTTTTCGAGCCGTCGGGCGGCGGTTCGAACAAGCTCGCCGCCGCGATCGCCGCCCTCGAGCGGCTCGGGGCGGTTCGCCGGTTCGCCGGCGCGATCGAGCGCTTCTCCTACCAGCCGATCGACTCCAGCGGCGAGATCGCCCGCGAGATCGCGCGGCGGTTCGCGGCCTCGCGCGCAACGGCCGCTTAAGGACCGGCCATGGTTGGAGCGGGAACGGACCGAAGCAAGGCGGCGTTGGCCGGCGGCCCCGCGGTCGTCCTCGTGCGCCCGCAACTGGCGGTGAACATCGGCATGTGCGCGCGCGCGATGGCCAATTTCGGCCTCGACGACCTGCGCCTCGTCAATCCGCGCGAGGGCTGGCCGCGCGTCGGCGAATATCGCGGCCTCGCCTATGCGGCGGCCGCGGGGGCGGCGCATCTGCTCGATGCGGCGCGCGTCTTCGACAGCGTCGAAGCGGCGATCGCCGATCTTCACTTTCTCTATGCCGCCACGGCGCGCGAACGCGGCCAGATGAAGCGCGTCATCGCGCCCGCTCAGGCGATGTCGGAAACGGCGCTGGCCGCCGAGAAGCGCGGCGTTCTGTTCGGGCCGGAGCGCACCGGCCTCGACAACGACGAAGTGGCGCTCGCCGACGCCATCATCACCTTTCCCGCCAACCCCGCCTGCTCCTCGCTCAATCTGGCGCAGGCGGTGCTGCTGGTCGGCTACGAATGGTTCAAGGCGGCGCACGGCGACGCGCCGCCGCCGCCGGCGGTCCCGCGCGCCGTCTCGCCGCCCGCGCAACGCGAAATGGTCCTGGCGTTTTTCGACTTTCTGGAGGCGAAGCTCGACGACGCCGGCTTCTTCCGGCCGGCGGCGAAGAGGCCGGGGATGCGCCGCAACCTGCGCAACATGTTTCACCGCATGGCGATGACCGAGCAGGACGTGCGGACGCTCTGGGGCGCGGTCGTTCGTCTCGTCGAGGGGCCGCGCGTCGAAGTCAAGACGCGCAGGCGCCATCGGCCGAAGAAGCCGGCGGCTTGACGCTTCCCTAGGGGAAGACGTCCCGCCCGACCGAGCGCGAATGATTCCATCGGCGGCGCGCGGCGGGCCTTTCGGGTAACATTTTTGTCACACCTGGCCGGATTTGCCGTTGGTCCCACGCAAACCATGTAGATTCCCGCGGACGGAGGTGAGAAGCTTTCCGCGGTCGAACGCTCGACCTGAATCTCGATGGGGGTCTGTCGCCTCGGCGCAAAACGAGATTTTTTTGGGGGGCACATCTATGGCGCAGCGCAGAATTAATCGCGGAGGGCGAGGCCTTCCGGCGAAAAAAGCTTCCTTGTCTTTGTTGTCGCTGCTCGCCATGAGCGGGTTCGCCGGCGCGGCGGATTTGACGGCCGCCGCGCCGCCGCCCGTCGTCGCCGCGCCGTCGCCGTTCTTTGTGAAGTTGGGCTTCACCTACATAATAAACAACAGCACCTCGACGCTGTATTCGCAAACGGTCGACCCCATCCCCGGTCCCGGCTTCGGGTCGGCGATTAGCCCGCAGATTCAGGTCCCCGGCGCCGGCGCGAACATCGCCAATGTCGCCACCGTCGGCTTCGAGGCGGGCTATTACGTCATGCCGAACATTTCGCTCGACATTTCCGCCGGCGTTCCGATGTGGGCGAAAGTCTCCAGCAAGGGGACGCCGACGCTTGGTGTTCCGCCTCTCTGGGGCAATCCTGTGAACGGAACCACGCTCGCGACGATCATCCCGTCGTTCGTGCCGATCACGGCGCTCTATCATTTCAATCAGCTCGGCGCGTTCCAACCCTACGCCGGCGGCGGCTTCGCCCCGGTTTTCTCCATCGCCCAGAAGAACGGCTCCGCCACCGGCGTGACGGTGGACCCGACGGTCGGGCTGGTGTTGCAGGCCGGCGCCGACTACATGATCGACAATCATTGGGGCCTGTCGGTCGACGTGAAGCGCCTGTTCGCCGATGGCGTGACGCACACCACGGGCCTTGCCGGGGACCCGTTTCCCGTCGCCGGAACCTTGAAGACCCAGTTCAATACGTGGACGCTGTCGACCGGCGTGGTCTATCGCTTCTGACGCGCGTCGTTCTGGAATCTGAGGTCCATTTCTGCTCGCCTTTTGCGGGCGCGGTCCCTGGCCTAAGGGAGTCATACGGTTTCCGGGCGATTGACTCGACGAGGGGGGATTCCGGAGGGGGGATCAGGATGATAGATGGAAGAGCCATGATTCGCGGGAGGCGGACATGGCTCGGGTCGTCGACCATCTG
>JBEKAL010000219.1:0-6681 GCA_050015935.1 Roseiarcus sp. | reverse complement strand
AAGAACAGCACGTCCTGACCCTGATCGCGGAAATACTCGGCGACGGTGACGCCGGAAAGCGCGACGCGCATGCGCGCGCCCGGCGGCTCGTTCATCTGGCCGAACACCAGCGCGCATTTCGAAATGACGCTCGGATCGGGGTTCTTGGGATCGGCGTTGACTTTCGACTCGATGAACTCGTGATAGAGATCGTTGCCTTCGCGCGTGCGCTCGCCCACGCCCGCGAACACCGAATTGCCGCCGTGCGTCTTGGCGACGTTGTTGATCAGCTCCTGGATGAGCACGGTCTTGCCGACGCCGGCGCCGCCGAACAGGCCGACCTTGCCGCCCTTGGCGTAGGGCGCGAGCAGGTCGACCACCTTGATGCCGGTGATCAGAATCTGCGCTTCCGTCGATTGCTCGACAAAGGAAGGCGTGGGTTGATGGATCGCGCGGCGGCCCTCCATCGGCACCGGGCCGGCTTCGTCGACCGGCTCGCCGATGACGTTGATGATGCGCCCGAGCGTGCCCGCGCCGACCGGCACGGTGATCGGCCCGCCCGTGTCCTTCACTTCCTGGCCGCGCACCAGACCCTCGGAAACATCCATCGCGACGCAGCGCACGGAGTTTTCGCCCAAGTGCTGGGCGACTTCCAGAATCAGGCGCGAGCCTCGGTTGTCGGTTTCCAGGGCGTTGAGAATGGGCGGCAGCTCGCCGTCGAAGTCCACGTCGACGACGGCGCCGATGACCTGGGTCACGCGGCCGGTGGAGTTCGCGGCGTTCGCCGTATCTTGCGCCATGTCTCGACGTCCTCGTTTTTTCAATCCCTAGAGATCGCTCGCGCGATCGGGCGGCTTTAGAGCGCCTCGGCGCCCGAAATGATTTCGATCAGTTCCTTGGTGATCATCGCCTGGCGGGTTCTGTTGTAGCGAAGCGTGTATTTCTTCACCATCTCGCCGGCGTTGCGGGTGGCGTTGTCCATCGCGCTCATCTGCGCGCCGAAGAACGAGGCCGTGTTCTCGAGCAGAGCGCGGTAGATGCGCACGGTGACGGCGCGCGGCAGCAATTGCGCGAGGATTTCGCTTTCGTCGGGCTCGTAATGATAGGCGGGCGTGCGCTCGTCCTTGTCGCCGAGTTCGGGCGGAATCAATTGCTGCGCGGTCGGAATCTGCGAAATCACCGACCTGAATCGCGCGAAGAACAGCGTGCAGACGTCGAACTCCCCGGTCTCGAAGAGTTCGATCACCTTGTCGGCGATCGGCTGCGCCGTCGCGAAGGCGATCGTGCGCGCGCCGCGCAGATCGATCTGATCGATGATCGCCTTTTCATGGGTGCGCCGGAGCTGGTCGTACCCCTTCTTGCCGACGCAGAGGATCTTAACCGTCTTGCCCTCCTGGGCGAGCGCGTTGGCGCGCTCGCGCGCCAGGCGCACGATCGAAGTGTTGAAGGCGCCGCACAGGCCGCGCTCGGCGGTGCAAACGACGAGCAGATGCGTCTGGTCCGAGCCGTTGCCCGACAGCAACGGCGGCGCCTGCGCGCCTTGCGCGACCGCGGCGGCGAGATTGGCGAGCACCAGCTCGACTTTGTCGGCGTAGGGACGCGCCGCCACCACCGCGCTTTGGGCGCGGCGCAGTTTCGAGACGGCGACCATCTGCATCGCCTTGGTGATCTTCTGCGTCGACTTGACGGAGGCGATCCGGTTTCTCAGGTCCTTTAGGGACGGCATCGCGAAGCTCGGCTAAAGAAACGGAATTTCAGGCGAAACTGGCGGAGTAGGCGTCGACGGCGCCCTTGAGCTTGGCCGCCGTCTCGTCGGTCAGATCGCCGGTCGAGCGGATCGACTGGAGAATGTCGGGGTTGTTGGAGCGCAGCGTCGCCAGCAGACCGTCCTCGAACGGCTTCACCTTGTCGAGCGACAGCTTGTCGAGATAGCCGTTGACGCCGCAATAGATCGAGCACACCTGCTCTTCCATTTTCAGTGGGGAAAATTGCTGCTGCTTCAACAGTTCGGTGAGGCGCGCGCCGCGATTGAGCAGGCGCTGGGTGACGGCGTCGAGATCGGAGCCGAACTGCGCGAAGGCGGCCATTTCGCGATATTGCGCGAGTTCGCCCTTGATTCGGCCCGCGACTTTCTTGGTCGCCTTGGTCTGCGCCGACGAACCGACGCGCGAGACCGAGAGGCCGACGTTCACCGCCGGGCGGATGCCCTGATAGAAGAGGTCGGTTTCCAGGAAGATCTGGCCGTCCGTGATCGAAATCACGTTGGTGGGAATATAGGCGGAGACGTCGTTGGCCTGCGTTTCGATGATCGGCAGCGCCGTCAGCGAGCCCGAGCCGTGGTCCTTGTTGAGCTTGGCGGCGCGCTCCAGCAGGCGGGAGTGCAGATAGAACACGTCCCCCGGATAGGCTTCGCGGCCCGGCGGGCGGCGCAGCAGCAGCGACATCTGGCGATAGGCGACCGCCTGCTTGGACAGATCGTCGTAAATGATGACCGCGTGCATGCCGTTGTCGCGGAAGAATTCGCCCATCGCGCAACCGGAGAACGGCGCCAGGAACTGCATCGGCGCGGCGTCCGAGGCCGTGGCGGCGACAATGATCGAATATTCGAGCGCGCCGTGCTCTTCGAGCACCTTGACGAACTGGGCCACCGTCGAACGCTTCTGGCCGATCGCGACATAGACGCAATAAAGCTTCCGGCTCTCGTCGCCGCTCTGGTTGAGGGCCTTCTGGTTGAGGATGGTGTCGAGCGCGATCGCGGTCTTGCCGGTCTGGCGGTCGCCGATGATCAGCTCGCGCTGGCCGCGGCCGATCGGGATCAGCGCGTCGATCGCCTTGAGGCCGGTGGCCATCGGTTCGTTCACCGAGCGGCGCGGAACGATGCCGGGGGCCTTGACGTCGACGCGCGCGCGCCTGGAGGCGTTGATCGGGCCCTTGCCGTCGATCGGCGCGCCGAGCGCGTCGACGACGCGCCCGAGCATCTCCTTGCCGACGGGAACGTCGACGATGGCGCCGGTGCGTTTGACGCTCTGGCCTTCCTTGATCTCGCGGTCGGAGCCGAAAATGACGATGCCGACGTTGTCGCTTTCCAGATTGAGCGCCATGCCGCGCGTGCCGTTCTCGAACTCGACCATTTCGCCGGCCTGAACCTTGTCGAGGCCGTAGGCGCGCGCGATGCCGTCGCCGACCGACAGGACTTGACCCACTTCGGTGACTTCGGCTTCATTGCCGAAATTGGCGATTTGGCTCTTGAGAATCGAGGAAATCTCAGCGGCGCGGATATCCATCAGCCGACCCCTCTCATGCGTATGCGGATGGCGTTGAGTTTGGTTTTCAGCGAGCCGTCGACCATGCGCGAACCGATCCTGACGACGAGTCCGCCGATGATCGAGGGATTGACCCTGGCGGTCAGGTCGACTTGCCTGCCGCCGGAGGCGGCGCGCAGCGCCTCCTTCAGCGCCGCGACGTTGGCGTCGGTGAGGGGCGCGGCGCTGGTGACTTTGGCGCGCGTCACGCCGCGAAAGGCGTCGTTGAGCTTGGCGTAATCGGCGATCATGTCGCGAATGGCGAACAATCGCCGCTTGGCGGCGACGAACTTGATGAAGTTGGCGGCGAGGCCCGTGACGCCGGCCCGGTCGAGAATCGCGCTCAAGGCCCTGAGCTGGTCCTGAGCCGAGAACACCGGGCTGCGCACCAGGCGCTGCAGATCCGGGCTTTCTTCGATCATGCGGTCGAACGAAGCGAGCGCGGCGGCGACCGCCGCCGTCTCACGGGCGTCCCGGGCCAGGGAGAACAGCGCCGACGCGTAGCGCCCCGCCGCTCCCGAAACGATTTCGTCCTGACCAGCCAATTGACTGCTCTTTCACCGGCTCGGCGTCGCCGCCGACGCCGCGTTCAACAGCGACGTCGATCCTCGCGTGAATTCACAATTGATCCGGCAGTCGCCGCGGCGCGGGGTCGAATCCACCCGAACCCCAAGGCGCGGGTTGCCTAACATAGGACTTTTCGCGGCGCAACCGCGGAAAGTCTCGAATTGAACGCCTCGAACCAGTGGCGAACGAGGGCGCTCCCAGCGCGTCCGCCCAATCGATGCGAAGCGCGCTTTTTAAGCGAAGCTCGTGCTCCAGCCGGCTTTCGGGTCGCCGCCGAGATAGGCGACGCCGTCGACGCGAAGATTGCCGGGGTTGAGGAGCGTGACGACGCCGCCGCCGTCGCTCAAGGCGCCCGCAGGCAGCGCCGCGCCGAGCGGATGGCCGGGCGGCAGAGGCGTCGCGGGGAGGGAATAAATCCTTTCCGCGTCGACGAGCACGCGCCAATTCGTCAGATCGAGCGCCTCGGCGGTCATGTTGGCGACGACGACCGCGCAGCTTCCGTCGGGCGCGCGATGGGCCGAAGTGATTTCGGCGGCGCGCTTGAGCGCCGGCAGCGGCGCGAAGGCGCCCGAGCCGAAGTCGTAGAGCGGCGCTTCGCAGCCGGTGGCGCCGTAGATGAGATCGCCGCTGTCGTTGGTGTGCCAGGCCTGGCTCTGGAACGCGAGGAAGATCGCGCTCATGCGCTGCTCGCGCGCGTCCCAGATGAAGCAGGCGCCGTCGTGCCAGACGCCGTTTTCGTGCAGGCGGACGTCGAGCGCGCGCGGATCGCCCTGCGCCATATGGATGTTGTCGAGGCCGAACGGCGTCGGCGGCGTGTAGCCGAAGGCCGCGTCGGTCTGATGCGGATCGTCTTTGGCGAAGGCGTTGCCGTAGAAGAACACGTCGCAATCCTGCGCCTTGGCGAGTTGCAGCATCGCGCTTAAGCGATGCACCAGCCCGTCGTCGCCCGCGCCCTCGGGCGGCAGGATGCGCATGGCGTTGGGATTGAAGAGATTGGCGCGCTGGAAATCGATCGCGCCGCCCGCGTAGGAGCGCTCGACCGGCGTGAGGCCTTGCGGGCGCGCCAGCACCGAGGGGACGATCGGGTGGGAAAAATCGGCGTCGACGAGATAATAGAGATAGGACTTGCCGATCGGCTCGCCGGGCGCGTCCTTGTCGGAGCGCACGTTGACGGTGGCGAACCATTGCGCGCCGCCGGCCTCGAGGACGACCCACAGATGCGGGTTGGTCGGCGGCTGCGCCGGGGCGAAGGCGTGGACTTTGCCCCGCAGGCATTGGTAATCGATGTGGCCCATGGAGCCCCCGCCATCGCAAGCGTTCTAGGAACAGAAACGCGCGACGGCTTTTACCCGTCGCCGACTCCCCGCGCAAACGCGCGCTCGCCGCGAATGCGCTTCGCCCGTGGGGGTTGCGCTCGGCGCCGCAACGTCCTTGACACGCGGGCCGGCGCGGATCGAGACTCGCCTTACGTCGGCAAGTTTCTCGGCGCCCGCTGAAATCGTGGCCCCGCCGCTGCGACGCTGCACGCGCGCGGAGCGCCAACGCCGCCACGGCTCCGCGCGCGATCTTCCGACGCCGATCGCGTGCGGCGGCCGCCGGGACGAGATCGCGGCTGAGAACGGAGACGCCCGATGACCGCATCCCGATCGGACGCCCTGGTGCTATTCGGCGCGATGGGCGATCTCGCCCATAAGATGATCTTCCCGGCGCTCTATGCGCTGGCGAAAAATGGCGCGCTGAATGTCCCGGTCGTCGGCTTCGCCTCTCCCAAGTGGAGTGCGGAGCAACTGCGCAGCCGCGTGGAGGACAGCGTCTCGCAATCGGGCGGGATCGACGATCAACGCGCGCTGCGCCGCCTTATGTCGCTGCTCCGTCACGTGAGCGGGGACTATAACGACCTGGGCGCCTTCGCCGCCATAAAGAAGGCGCTGGGCGGCGCAGCGCGCCCCGCGCATTATCTCGCCATCCCGCCCTCGCTGTTCGAGACGGTGATCAAGGGGCTCAAAGCGGCGAACCTGACCGAGAATGCGCGCGTGATCGTCGAGAAGCCGTTCGGACGCGACTTGGCTTCGGCGCGGGCGCTCAATGGCGTCGCGCGGGCCGCGTTCCCGGAAGACTCGATCTTCCGCATCGATCACTACCTCGGCAAGGAAGCGATCATGAACATCCTCTATTTTCGTTTCGCCAATGCGTTCCTGGAGCCGATCTGGAACCGCAACTATGTGGCGAGCGTCCAAGTGACCCTGGCGGAGGATTTCGGCGTCAGGGGCCGCGGCGCCTTCTATGAAACCGCCGGGTGTCTGCGCGATGTGATCGAGAACCACCTTTTCCAGGTCGTCGCGCTGCTCGCCATGGAGCCGCCCGCCGGCAGGAGCTATGGCCTCGTGCATGACGAGAAAGCCAAGGTCTTTACGGCCATGCGGCCTCTCGAGCCTGACGATCTGGTGCGCGGCCAGTACGCCGGCTACCGCGACGAGCCGAACGTGGCCAAGGACTCCGACGTCGAAACCTTCTGCGCCCTTCGGCTCCACATCGACTCGTGGCGCTGGGCGGGCGTGCCGTGGTACCTCCGTTCCGGCAAATGCCTGGCGCGGACGGCGACCGAGATTCTGGTGGAGCTGAAGGCGCCGCCGCAAAGGCTGTTCGCCGACTCCGCGCCGACCTCCGGCCGGCCAAACTACTTGCGATTTCGGCTCTCTCCCAGTTCCGCCATCGCGCTCGCCGCCCGCATCAAGCGCGCCGGCAAGGAGTTCGTCGGCGACCAGCGGGAGCTCTTCTTGGTCGACGAGCGGCCCGGCGAAGAAACGGCCTACACGCGGCTCCTCGGCGACGC
>JBEKAL010000218.1:0-6797 GCA_050015935.1 Roseiarcus sp. | reverse complement strand
GCTCTTCCACAGGCTCGCTCAGCAGGCCGTCGCCGTCGGACCGGCCACGTACGCCACCATCGTCGGAAATGTTGAAGACACCAGCCCGCTCGCCTAACTGGAGTGATGGGGATACCCTATTCCGCCCATTTGCGGTCGCGATCGACATGCCGGTAGCTGATGAAGGCGTCATACTGGAACGGCTCGCCGACCCGTTCGCCGCTGTCCGCCATCGCGCCAGCCCCTTACCCTCGCCAGCGCCGGCCGGCGACCGGCAACAATCAAATTCAAATATGCCACCGATACGGGCGCCGCGCCATCCGGCGGCGCCTGGCGCTTCGTCCAGCCGAAACAACCCTCGCCCCGCCCTCTCCCGCGAGCGGGAGAGCGGCGCTCCGATTCCACCCCAAGACGAGGCGCAGCGCGCCGGACGCGTTCGCCGCGATCTCAAATCGCGCCGATTTCCTTCGCCAGATTGCGCCCCTCGAACGCCACCATGGCGATCGCGACGCCGGAGGTGATCAGATTGACGCCGGCGAGCAGACCGATGGCCCAGGCGGCGCTGAACGGCAATCCCCAGATGATCAGTCCACCAAGGACGAGATCCGCGACGCCGCTGGCGAGCATCCAACCCCACGAGCCGGGCATCGCGCGATGGTAGGCGATCGACGTCACGGATTGGAATACGCCCTCGACGATGAAAAACGCCGTCAACGCGATCGTCAGGGACAACGCGCCGGTGACCGGCTTCCAGATCAGCAGCGCGCCGACCACGACCGATAACGCCGCGGTAAGCAAACTCCACAGGAAAGCCGGAACGTCATGGGCGGAGAACATCGCCACGAGCCCGACGATCCCGCCGACCACGAACAACCAACCGATGAAAATATCGATGATGACAGTGGCCAGCACGGGCGCCAAGATGGCGAGCGCGCCGAGCACGATCAACGCGACGCCATGGAATAGAAAGATGCGCCAGTGCACTCCTATCGCTTTGCGGACCGCGCTCTGCATGTCAGTGAGACTCGAATCCGTTAAGGTCATTTCACTTCCCCTCTCCTGTCAGCGGAGCGTCGACGTTTTGGGCCTCGCCCAAGTCCCGCTCCTCATGGTCGCTCCCCCGCGCCCGATCGAGCGTCGCGGCCGGGATCGTCGTCGCCTCGAACAAACTCGACTTTGCCGCAATATTTGCAACACGGAGTCGCGCGACGACATCGCGTAAGCGTTCATGCCTCGATTTGTCCCGCGCTTCATTGAGACCTATCAATTATGCGGTCATTTTGTCTTGATTGCGGATTGCCGTGCGGCGCGCGTCGTCGCCCATTCCCACCGGTTCCGTCGCCCGTCGCCGTCAAGTCGCGGCGGTTCGCCCGCGTTCCGCCGACGCTAAGCCTTGCGATCGCCTGATCCGAGCGCCGCGCGCGCCCTGGCGCTCGCTTCAGCGTCGACCTCGATCCCGGCGCGATCCGCCAGCGCCAGCCACTCCCTGACCTCCCGGCCGCCGATGCGCAGATGCGGCGCGATTTCCGCCAGCGGCGCCAGCACGAAGGCGCGTTCGGCGATGTGCGGATGCGGAATCTTCACATCCGCCTCGTCGATCGCCGTCCCGCCATAGGTCAAGACGTCGATGTCGAGCGTGCGCGGCCCCCAACGCTCGAGGCGGCGGCGGCCCATGGCGCGTTCGATATCGAGACAAAGCGCGAGCAGCGCCCGCGCCGGCAACGTCGTTTCGACGAGCGCCGCCATGTTGAGAAAAGACGGTTGATCGACTTTGCCCCAGGGCGGCGTCCGATAGACCGACGAGGCGCGCGCGAGCTTCACCCCCGGCGCGTCGGCGAGGCGGCCGAGCGCATCAACGAAGGCCGCGGCCACGTCGCCGATATTGCCGCCGAGGCCGAGGAACGCCTCCACGGACGGATCATCCGCCACGCTTGACCTCGATCTCGACGCCGATCGCGCGGAGATTTTCGGCGATCGGCGGCGCGACCTTGCCGACCCGCACGACGACTGACTCGATCCGGGGAAATTTTTCCAGCAAGGCGCGCGCGATGTCGAAGGCGGCGGCCTCGACCAGCACGCGCGGCTCGCCGCAAAAGACCTGCCGCGCTGTCGCAACGACCTTGCCGTAGTCGACGGTCGCCTTGAGATCGTCGCCCGCCGCCGCCGCGGCGAGCTCGACGACGAGGTCGAGATCGATCTCGAACATCTGGCCGTACTTGCGCTCGTGGGCGAAGTGGCCGTGAAAGGCGTGCAGCCGCAGGCCCTGCACGAAGATCTTGCCGCGGGCGATCGCGCCGCGGGAGCCTGAGCCGTTCATCGTCAGCTTTCCCCTATCGCGCGCCAGACTTGCAGCGCCTGCACATGCGCCGCCACATCGTGAACGCGCAGGATCGCCGCGCCGTTGGCGACGCCCGCAAGGCCCGCCGCGATCGAGCCCGCGACGCGCTCGGCGGGCGCCTTCTGGCCGGTGATCATGCCGATGGTCGACTTGCGCGAAACGCCGAGCAACACCGGGCGGCCGAGCGCCGCCAGCTCCCGCAGGCGCCGGATCAATTGAAGATTTTGCGCCGGCGTCTTGCCGAAGCCGAAGCCCGGATCGACCCAGAGCCGCTGCTGGGCGACGCCCGCGGCGAGAGCGATGTCGATCGAGCGCGACAGGAAATCGAGAATGTCGGCGACGATGTCCAGTCCGGGATCGACAGAAGCGCGATTGTGCATCAGCGCCGCCGCCGCGCCGCAGTCGGCGACGACACGGGCCATTTCGCGATCCCGCTGAAACCCCCAAACGTCGTTGACGATCGATGCGCCGGCGGCGATGGCGGCGGCGGCGACGCGCGCTTTGCTGGTGTCGACGGAAATCGGCAGGGCGAGGCGGCTGTGCAGCGCGGCGATGACGGGAACGACGCGGGCCGTCTCCTCCTCCGCCGCCACCGCGCTGGCGCCGGGCCGGGTCGACTCGCCGCCGACGTCGAGAATCGCCGCGCCCTCGGCGGCGAGGCGCTCGCCGTGAGCGGCGGCCTCATCGGCGCTGGCGAACGCGCCGCCGTCGGAAAAGGAGTCCGGCGTCGCGTTGACGATGCCCATGACGGGGATCGGCGAGCCGAGCGTCAGCGATTTGCCGTGCGGCAGGAGGAGCGTCAAAGGCGAACCCGGCTTTCAAGATTGGTGGCGAACTCACGGGTCAGCGCCCGTCGCGCCGACCCTCGTTTCGCGAGCAAGCTATAGGGCGGAAAGGGCGCCGGCGCCAGGATCGGCATGCGTGCGCGCAGTCGCCTGCGTTCGACGATGCGCAAAGCGAGGCGCGAGCGCGTCGATCGCCGCTCCCGCCCCGCCGCTCACCCCGGCGGCAGCTTCAACACGCGGTGGGGAAACGCCGCCGTGGCGGCGCGCACGTCGCGCCGGCCGATGATCGTGCGCTTGTCCGAGGGCGCGCGCCCCGATCGGGATTACGGCGGCCGTCGACGATCGCCCCGCCGCGATCGACGCCTCGCCGACGCCTTCGCTCGGCCCTGGAAAAGATCTTCGTACGTTCGCCCGGCGAGCGGAGCGCGGTCAGTTGCAGGCCCATGCCCGCCAGCTACAGCCGCCGCCGCAATACGAGAGGGCGGTGGCTATCGCTTCGTCGCTGGTGGAGTAGCCGTGACCCTCGCCCCAGGCGCCGCCAGGGCCGGTGGCCAAGGCGATGCACGAATTCTCTTCATAGTTTATGATCTGGCAGCCGCCGCCGCAATATCCGAGCGCAGCGGACTCGGCGTCCGCCTGAGTCCCGTAGCCGTGGGCCTCGCCCCAGGCGCCGGTCGCCGAGTTGTAGGCGATCGCGCCCCATCCGGCCAGGGCGGCTCCAGGAACGACCCAAACGGCGAAGGCGACGGCTGCGGCGATGGCTTTCATTTCGGCCCTCCCTCTGCTTGCTGCGGAAAGCCGGCCGACGCCGGTCCGCGTCAGGAACAAACCACCGCCCGGGCGAGGCGGTCAAGCCCTCGGATGCGGCCGGGGCCGCCGGCCGACGCCCGCCCGCCCCCGCTCGGCCGCGCCGCCCGCCCAGCTCAGCCGATCTCTTCCTCCGCGCCCGAGGTGCGCCGCAGCCAATAGGCGCGAGCGCGCGCACGAAGGTCCCTCGCCCAAGCGGCCGCCGCCGCTCGGTAGGGCGCGACGAGCCGCTCGGCGAAATCATGAAAGGCGAGGAACTTTTCGTAGACAAAGGCGAACCAAGGCATCGTCAGCAGCTTATCGCGCGTCACATCGAAAATCGGCACGACGAGGCCGAAGCCCACGACCTTCACCACGACATAACCGACGGCGCCGGCGACGATGTGGCCGGTCGCGACGATCACCACGCAAACGGCGGCGCCGGTTTCGGCGACGACGAAGGGGATGCCGAACATCAGCATCACCACCCACACCGGCAGACAGTCGACGAAACGCGCCAGATACGCCCTCAGCGCGGCCCAAGAGACCAACGCCAGCAGTCGCCGGCCGACGGCGACGACGCGGTCCCAGATCCAGGTTTCGAACAGGAGCGCGAGCGCAAATACGAACACCAGCGCCCGCGGAACTTTCGGCCGATCATGCACGCGCGCGCCCCCACCTTCCTTAAGGCCGGCAAGGTGACGCGAATTCGTGGCGATATCAAGCCCGCAACCGGCGACAGGGTAAAAACAGGCGGCCGAAGCAGCCTGTCGGGTCGGCGGCCGCAGCGCCGGACTACTCGGCCGCGGTCTGCTTGCCGCCGCCGTGGGTCCGCGCCACTGCCTCGCGCACTCCCTTGCCGTATTCGGGATGCACGCGATCGAACAGCGCGGCCTGGCGCTCGACGATCTCGGCCGGGCACGCCGTGCATCGCGTCGGCGACGTTCTGGAACAGCCGGTTGCGCTGGCCGGCGTCGAACAATTCGAAAGGCGCGCGCGCCTGCCCGAAATCGTCGTTGCCCTCGCGATGGTTGTAGCGCGCCGCATCGCCGGAAATGCGCAGCGGCGGCTCGGCGACGGAAGGATCCTGCTGCGGGCCGTCGAACGAGTTCGGCTCGTAGAAGGCGTCGGGCTTGGCGACAAAGTTGTCGAAGAACCGCATCGCGCGGTCCTTGTTGTAATTATGCACGGGGCGGCGTGGCGCGTTGACCGGCAGCGCCTCGTAACGCGTGCCGAGCCGGTAGCGATGCGCGTCGGCATAGGAGAAGACGCGCGCCTGAAGCATCTTGTCCGGCGAGAAGCCGACGCCGGGAACCGCGTTCGACGGCGAGAAGGCCGCCATCTCGATCTGCGTGAAGTAATTGTCGGGATTGCGGTTGAGTTCCATCATGCCGACGTCGATGACCGGGAAGTCCTTGTGCGGCCAGACCTTGGTCAGATCGAACGGGTTGAAGGGGGTCTTCTCCGCGTCGGCTTCCTTCATCAACTGGACCTGCATCTTCCGGCGCGGAAAGCGCCCGGCCTCGATGCCGCCGAACAGTTCCTCCTGATAGGTCTCGCGCGACTTGCCGACCAGTTCGGCCGCCTCCGCGCTGGCGTAATGGCGATGGCCCCGCTGGGTCTTGAAGTGGAACTTGACCCGGCGGCGCTCGCCCTTGGCGTTCCAGAAGGAATAGGTGTGCGAGCCGTAGCCGTTCATCCGGAATCCCCCTATGGCGGTCGTTCAGGGGTCACGGCAAGGGGAGCTATGGCTTTAGCCGTATGGCAATCCAAAAGCAGTCTTTGGCGCGCAGGGCGGCATTCTTATTGTTTGTTGGTCGGCTCGTCAGACTTTGCGGAGCTTGAGCCCACCAAACCCCGAACGTGGCGCCGCCGTCTTATCGGGGCGCTGCCCGGGGCGGCGTTCCAATTTGTTTTGAAACGCCGCCCCGGTTTCTTGTCTTTGGCGCCTACCCGCGTCCTGGACGCCCGCAGGCGCGCATGGCCGCGGTCAGCCCGGGACCTGACGTTCGGACGCGGCTGAGGTTCAGCCGCGCCCGAACGCGTTTCCGCCGGGGTCAGGCCAGGTCGAAGCGGTCGAGGTTCATCACCTTGTTCCACGCGGCCACGAAGTCACGCACGAACTTCTCTTGCGAGTCGTCGCATGCATAGACCTCCGCAAGGGCCCGAAGCTGCGAGTTCGAACCGAAGACGAGGTCGACACGGGCGCCGGTCCACTTCAGTTCGCCCGTCGCGCGATCGCGTCCTTCGAACACGTCTTCGGCTTTCGAGACCGCCTTCCACGTCGTGCCCATGTCGAGCAGGTTGACGAAGAAGTCGTTGGTGAGCGTGCCCGGCCGCTTCGTGAAGACGCCGTGCTGCGACTGTCCGAAGTTGGCGTTCAGCGCGCGCATTCCGCCGACGAGAACCGTCATCTCAGGGGCGGTCAACGTCATGAGTTGCGCCCGATCCACCAGCATCTCCTCTGCCG
Source organism: Roseiarcus sp. (assembly GCA_050015935.1). GTDB lineage: Bacteria > Pseudomonadota > Alphaproteobacteria > Rhizobiales > Beijerinckiaceae > Roseiarcus. The sequence goes on along the minus strand of JBEKAL010000218.1, from coordinate 439 downwards.
AAACGGTGCATTCGGCCTTCAGGTAGTTGCGGAACCCGTCCGCGGCCGGTTCGAGCACGGCGAAGCTTTCCACATCGGTCTGCTCTTGCGTCGCGTCGGTTCGCCCCGGCGTGAAGGGAACTTCCACATCGTGCCCGGCGTTCTTCGCGGCCTGCTCGACGGCGGCGCAACCGCCGAGAACGATCAGGTCGGCGAGCGAAACCCGCTTGCCCCCGGACTGCTCGGCGTTGAACGCCTTCTGGACGCCGGCGAGGGCTTCCAGCACGGTCGCCAGTTGGGCAGGCTGGTTGACCTCCCAATCCTTCTGCGGCGCGAGGCGGATGCGCGCCCCGTTGGCCCCGCCGCGCTTGTCGGAGCCGCGGAAGGTCGCCGCCGACGCCCATGCGGTGGAGACCAGTTCGGAGATGGAAAGACCCGATGCGAGGATTTTGCCCTTGAG
>JBEKAL010000217.1:0-6835 GCA_050015935.1 Roseiarcus sp. | reverse complement strand
CCGAACCGTCGACGCCCTATGGGACGCGATCGGCATCGCCATCGACGATTTCCCGCCAACCGAATGCTCCAACTACTTCAAAAATGCCGGATACGGTTCCAGCTAAAAGGGATACGCTCTAGGACACTACGGCCCCCGGCCAAAGTTGCGCCTTCCCCCCAAACCTGCTACCCCCCCCCGCCTTCACCCGTGGGAGAACGCCCGGTCGCCAGCCGGGGCTTATCGTTCGCACCACGAAACTGCAACCTGGCGCAGCCGTCTCGAGCGCAAGCTCAAGCGGCGGCGTCGCTTTTGGAGCAGCCTCATGGCAAAGAAAATCGCCGGCTACATCAAGCTGCAAGTGCCGGCGGGCGCGGCCAATCCGTCGCCCCCGATCGGTCCCGCGCTCGGCCAGCGCGGCCTCAACATCATGGAATTCTGCAAGGCCTTCAACGCGCGCACCGCGCAGATGGAGAAGGGCGCGCCGATCCCGGTGGTCGTCACCGCCTATCAGGACCGCTCGTTCACCTTCGAGATGCGCCAGCCGCCGGTCACCTTCTTCTTGAAGAAGGCGGCGGGGCTAAAGCTCGGCAAGAAGCCGGCCTCCGGCGCCAAGACGCCGGGCCGCGGCGTCGTCGGCAAGGTGACGAAGGCGCAGGTGCGCGAAATCGCCGAAAAGAAGATGCCCGACCTCAATTGCGAAACGATCGAAGCGGCGATGAAGATGATCGAAGGCTCCGCCCGTTCGATGGGCCTCGAGGTGGTGGGGTAAGTCATGAGTCAGCACGGCAAGAGAATTCGCAAGGGGCGCGAAGCGGTCGCCCGCGCCAAGCTCTACAAGCTCGACGAAGCGGTGAAGCTGGTGAAGAGCAACGCCAACGCCAAGTTCGACGAAACGGTCGAGATCGCCATCAACCTCGGCGTCGATCCCAAGCACGCCGACCAGATGGTGCGCGGCGTCGTCAACCTGCCCAACGGAACGGGGCGCACGCAGAGAGTGGCGGTGTTCGCGCGTGGGCCCAAGGCCGACGAAGCCCGCGCGGCGGGCGCCGACGTCGTCGGCGCGGAAGACCTGGTGACGACGGTGCAGGGCGGCGCGATCGAATTCGATCGCTGCATCGCCACGCCCGACATGATGCCGCTGGTCGGGCGCCTCGGCAAGGTGCTCGGCCCGCGCGGCCTGATGCCCAACCCGAAGGTCGGCACGGTGACGATGGACGTCGCGGCGGCGGTCAAGGCCTCCAAGGGCGGCGCGGTCGAGTTCCGCGCCGAGAAGGCCGGCATCGTGCAGGGCTCGGTCGGCAAGGCCTCGTTCGGCGAGGACCAGCTGGCGCAGAACGTCCTCGCCTTCGTCGAGGCGGTGAACAAGGCCAAGCCGACGGGCGCGAAAGGAACCTACCTTCAGCGCGTCGCGCTGTCCTCGACCATGGGTCCGGGCGTCAAGCTCGACCTCGCGACGCTGGCGACCCAGGCGCAGGTCGGGACTTAAGCGCCGCCCGATGCACTCGGGCGCTGCGGGATTCACCCGTCTCGAACGCGCCGCGCCCCTTCTCCCGCAACGAGAGGCAGGGCGCGGCGATTTTTTCGCCGGGCTTGCGCGGTCAGGCGAACGGCCGCTTCGGCGCGCGCCGCGGGCGAACGCGCCGAAGCCGGCCCCTTCGCCCGCGGGATCGCGAAGCGATCGAGCGGAACCCGTATCAATCGTCCTCAAGCGGTCGAGGCCGCCTTGCGCCCGAGCGCGGCCTGCGCAGCGGCGAGGCGCGCGATCGGGATGCGGAAGGGCGAGCACGAGACGTAGTCGAGATGCGCCGTCTCGCAGAAGGCGATCGAGGCGGGGTCGCCGCCATGCTCGCCGCAGATGCCGATCTTGAGGCCCGGCCGCGTGGCGCGGCCGCGCGCGACGGCGATCTTGATCAGCTCGCCGACGCCCGCCGTGTCGATGCTGACGAACGGGTCGGCCGGCAGCAGGCCCTTCTGCACGTAGAGGCCGAGGAAGGAGCCCGCGTCGTCGCGCGACACGCCGAGCGTCGTCTGGGTGAGGTCGTTGGTGCCGAACGAGAAGAATTCGGCGGTTTCGGCGATCTCGCCGGCGAGCAACGCCGCGCGCGGCAGCTCGATCATCGTGCCGACCGTGTAAGGCACTTTGACGCCGGTCTCCTTTTCCACCAGCTCGGCGATCTCGACGACGATCTTCTTGACGAGATCGACCTCTCCGCGGCCCATGTTGACGGGCACCATGATTTCCGCCGTGACCGGCGTGCCGGTCTTGCGGCCGGCTTCGACCGCGCCCTCGAAGATGGCGCGGGCCTGCATCTCGGCGATCTCGGGGTAGCGAACCGCGAGCCGCACGCCGCGGAAGCCGAGCATCGGGTTGAACTCGTGGAGCTCGTTGGCGCGGGCGCGCAGCCTCTCGGCGGGAACGCCCATTCCCTTCGAGACTTCCGCGACCTCCTTGTCGGTGTGCGGCAGGAACTCGTGCAGCGGCGGGTCGAGCAGGCGGATCGTGACGGGCAGGCCCGACATGATCTCGAACAGCTCGGCGAAGTCCTTGCGCTGCATGGGCAGGAGCTTGGCGAGCGCGGCGCGCCGGCCCTCTTCGGTCTCGGAGAGGATCATCTCGCGCATCGCCACGATGCGCTCGCCCTCGAAGAACATGTGCTCGGTGCGGCAGAGGCCGATGCCTTCGGCGCCGAAGCCGCGCGCGGTGCGCGCGTCGAGCGGCGTCTCGGCGTTGGCGCGCACCTTCATGCGCCGGACCGAGTCGGCCCAGCCGATGAGGGTGGCGAAGTCGCCGCTGAGCTCGGGCTTGACCATCGGCGCCGCGCCGGCGAGCACCTGGCCGGCGCCGCCGTCGATGGTGACGATGTCGCCCTTCTTCAGCGTGACGCCGTTGGCGGTCATCGTCTGCGCGGCGTAGTCGACGCGGATGGCGCCGGCGCCGGCGACGCAAGCCTTGCCCATGCCGCGCGCGACCACCGCCGCGTGCGAGGTCATGCCGCCGCGGGTGGTGACGATGCCTTCCGCGGCGTTCATGCCGTGGATGTCCTCCGGCGACGTCTCGATGCGCACCAGCATCACCTTGTGGCCGGCCTGGGCGAGCTTTTCCGCCTCGTCGGCGGAGAAGACGATCTCGCCGCTCGCCGCGCCGGGCGAAGCCGGCAGGCCGGTGGCGAAGATCTTGCGCTTGAAGCTCGGGTCGATCGTCGGGTGCAAGAGCTGGTCGAGGGTGGCCGGCTCGACGCGCGTGATCGCGTCCTCGCGCGACAGGAGGCCCTCGTTCGCCATTTCGACCGCGACGCGCAAAGCGGCGCGCGCGGTGCGCTTGCCGTTGCGCGTCTGCAGCATCCACAGCTTGCCGCGCTCGACGGTGAATTCGAGGTCCTGCACGTCGCGATAGTGCTTCTCGAGCAACTGCGTCGTCGAGACGAACTGGTGGAACACCGCAGGCATCAGCGCTTCGAGCGAAGGCTTGTCGGAGCCGGCGGCCTTGCGCGCGGCCTCGGTGATGTTCTGCGGCGTGCGAATGCCGGCCACGACGTCCTCGCCCTGCGCGTTGACGAGAAATTCGCCGTAGAGCTCGTTCGCGCCGGTCGCTGGATTGCGGGTGAAGGCGACGCCGGTCGCCGAGGTTTCGCCCATATTGCCGAACACCATCGCCTGGACATTGACCGCGGTGCCCCAGTCGGCGGGAATGTCGTTGAGGCGGCGATAGGTGATCGCGCGCTGGTTCATCCACGAGGAGAACACCGCGCCGATCGCGCCCCAGAGCTGGTCCTTCGGGACTTCCGGGAACGGCTTGCCGGTCTTTTCCAGCACCTTGGCCTTGTAATCGACGATGACCGCGCGCCAGTCCGCGGCGGAGAGGTCGGTGTCGAGCATATGGCCCTTGCGGTTCTTGTGGTCCTCGATGATCTCCTCGAAATTGTGGCTCTCGACCTCGAGCACCACGCTCGAATACATCTGAATGAAGCGGCGGTAGCTGTCGTAGGAGAAGCGCTCGTCGCCCGACGTCCTGGCCAGGGTGACGACCGACTGGTCGTTGAGGCCGAGATTGAGGACCGTGTCCATCATGCCCGGCATCGAGGCCCGTGCGCCCGAGCGGACCGAGACGAGCAGGGGGTTGGAATTGTCGCCGAACTTGCGCCCGGTCTGCCGTTCCACGCTCGCCAGCGCGGCGTCGACTTGCTGGGCGAGGTCGGCCGGATAGGTCTTGTCGTTGGCGTAGAAGTAGGTGCAAACTTCGGTGGTGATGGTGAAGCCTGGCGGAACCGGCAGGCCCAGCGCGGCCATTTCCGCGAGATTCGCTCCTTTGCCGCCGAGGAGGTTCTTCATCGCCCCCCGTCCTTCGGTTTTCTCGGCGCCGAAGGAATAAACCCATTTCGTCATCATCCGCTCCTAAAAAGTGAATCCCGCTCCGCGCGCTTCAACGCCGCGCGCGCAGCCCTATACCAAATGTCACCCAGCCCGCGCCATGGAACAAAAGGTCAACGGCGAGCAAAGTTGCCAAAACATAAACGCTGTCCGAGGGCCATCGCATGACAATGATCAATCCAACGATGAGCGTGACCGCCGAGGCGATGAGAACCACGGCGCGCGGATCCTCGACGGGGAGCTGAAGCGCCAGATAGGCGCGCACGAGCGCCGCGGCGATCAGCGCGGCGCCGAGGGCCAGGGTGAGCGCGAACGAGGCGAAAACCGGATTGATGACGCAGATGACGCCGACGGCGAGGTAGAGAGCGCCGCCGACCATCCACAGAAAGGACCGCCCCCAGCCCCCGGCATGCGCGCCGATGCCGATTTCGGCCGCGCCGGCGACGAGGAAGAAGATTCCGTTCAGCGTCACGGTGGGGACGGCGGCGGCCAAGGTGAAGATCAGCGCCGCCGCGCCGAGCAGGACCAACAGGGCGCCGAACGCGACGATCGCGCACCATTTGTCGCGCAAGGCTTCGATTCCCGCGCCCGAACTCTGCGGCTTCAGGTCCGGGTTCGACGCGTTCGACATGACGGCACCCTCGATTCGGCTGCGCGCTTCTACAGCAAATCGGCGCGGCGCTCCAATGCGCTCGCTCAGCGCGCACGCTTGAGGTCGCCGAGCACTTGCGCCGCGTATTCGACCATCGGCACGATTCTCCCGTAATTGAGCCGCGTCGGGCCGATCACCCCGAGAACGCCGGCGATGCGCTGATCGCCGGCGCGCAGAGGCGCGGCGATCATCGAGGAGCCGGACAGCGAGAACAGCTTGTTCTCCGAGCCGATGAAAATCTTGACGCCCTCGCCGTTCTCGGCCCGGTGCAACAGGTCGATGACGTCGGTCTTGGTCTCCAGATCGGCGAACAGCAGGCGGATGCGCTCCAGATCCTCCTCGGCGCGCAAGTCGCCGATGAGATTGGCCTGGCCGCGCACGATGAGCTGACGGCCGGCCTCCTCGACCCCGGCCCAGGACGCGAGCCCTGCGTCAACGAGTCGCGCCGCCAGAGCGTCGAGTTCGCCGCGCGCCGCTTCGCGCGCCTGCTCGATTTCTTCGCGCGCTTCGGCCAGAGTGCGTCCGCGCACGTGCGCGTTGAGATAATTGCTCACTTCGACCAGCGTCGAGGCGGGCATCCCCGCGGGCGTGGCGACGACGCGATTTTCCACCGAGCCGTCCTCGCCAACCAGCACCGCCAAGGCCTTTTCCGGCTCCAGGCGCACGAATTCGATGTGCTTGAGCCGGGCGTTCTCCTTGGTGGTGAGGACGACGCCCGCGCCGCGCGTCAGACTGGAAAGGAGCGAGGTCGCCTGGGTCAGCGCGCCCTCGAAGCCGCCCTCTTCGGCGGCGGCGCGCACCTGAGAGTCGATGCGCGCGCGATCCTCGCGCGCCAGACCGCCGAACTCGAGCAGCGCGTCGACATAGAAGCGCAGGCCCTGCTGGGTCGGCAATCGCCCCGCGCTGACGTGCGGCGCATAGACGAGGCCGAGTTCCTCGAGGTCCTGCATGACATTGCGCACCGAGGCCGGCGACAGCGAAATCGGCAGGAGGCGCGACAAGCGCCGCGATCCCATCGGTTCGCCGCTGGCGAGATAGGATTCGACGATGCGGCGGAAAATTTCGCGCGCGCGGGTGTCCAAATTGGCCAGGGCGCTGGATTCGGCGCCGGACTTGTCGCTTGCGGGAGCCATGGAGGGACAATGCCGACGCGGCGTCTCGCGCGCAAGGGGCTGAGCCTGGGCGAGGAGGGGAGGCTGGGGGGCCGCGCTCGGCGGACCCGCGGGCGGGCAGGGGGGTCTATTGGTCTCGACCGCTTGGCGCTGGCGCCGGTCGGATCGACGATCTCCTTGCCCGGCGCCTCGGCGTGCGCCGATCTCGAGCGAAGCGGGGACTTGCTCCATGGGCTCGGATTCCGATAAGCGGCCCGCGTCGGCGCGCGAGAACAGCCGCTTCCCCCCATTGCCGCCATCCAAACGCGCCCGCCCCCTTCCGCCGCCCGTGCTTGCGGTCGGCGATCGTTCCTGCCGAGCAGGCGCGGACTTTCCCCTTACGAGAGGAGCGGTTGGCGACGCATGCCGCGACCATGCGAACCGGCGGACAAATACTGCATACGGCATTGCCTCGAGCCCATCGAGGAGCCGAGCGATTCCCAACGCCGCGATGACCGGCGCGTGAAGCCGGCCCTGAGGCGAACGCTGCAATCTCGCGGGGATCGCAGTCTCGAAAGCGCCGTCGCGCCGCCGCTCTTCGAGCGAGGATGATTTCGGCTTATAGGGTATCCCCTTCACTCCAGTAAGCCCGCGTGATAGCTTCGGGGGATGGAAGTCGTAAGAAATCTTGTCCCTGGGGTTGATTACCCCAGGACGTTTCAAGAGGTTGACGAGTGGTTCC
>JBEKAL010000216.1:0-6842 GCA_050015935.1 Roseiarcus sp. | reverse complement strand
CGATCCTCGAAGCGGCAGGGCTCGAGGTCGTGGCTTTGCAGGCGCGATCCGAGGATGAACTGATCGCCGGAGCCAAAGACTGCGCCGGCGTTATCAATCAATACGCCTATGTCGGCGCCAAGACGCTCGACGCTTTGCCGAGTGTCCGCATCGTCGCCCGCTATGGAATCGGAGTTGACATCGTCGATGTCGATGCGGCGACCGCGCGCGGCGTTCTCGTCACAAATGTGCGCGACTACTGCACGGACGAGGTCGCCGATCACGCGATCGCGATGATGCTGACGCTGGCGCGCCGCCTCCCGCAATACAACCAGGCCAGCCATGCCGGCAGGTGGCGCTGGCAGGCGGCGCGTCCCATTTATCGCCTGCGGGGCAGCGTCATGGGGATCGTATCCTTCGGCCGGATCGGGCGTGCGATCACCGCGCGCGCCCGGCCGTTCGGTCTAGACATCGTCGTGTTCGATCCGTATGTGGACGACGCCGCCATCCGCGAAGCGGGCGCCCGGCGCGTCACAAAGGACGAACTGGTGGAGCGCTCCGATTATGTCATGATGCAGACGCCCCTCACCGCGGAGACCCGTCACTTCCTTGGGGATGCGGAATTCCGCCGCATGAAGAAAAGGGCCATCATCGTCAATACCGGGCGCGGTCCGACGATCGATGCCCGGGCATTGTACCGGGCGTTGAGTGAAGGGCTGATCGCTGGCGCCGCACTCGACGACACTGAGGAAGAGCCGGCGCATCGACGCACTTGGTCTCCCGCCTCCGATCCCCTTTTTACGCTCGACAATGTGATTATCACGCCGCACGTCGCGTATTACACCGAGGAATCGATCAATATGTGCCGCCAGGTAGCGGCCAGCGAGGTGGCGCGCTTTCTTACCGGCCAACGCCCGCACAACCCCGTCAACAATGTGCGATTGCAGGACGGATCCTGGTCGCTGCCTGGCTGACCGGTTTTTGTCGCTCAAGGGTTGATCGAAGGGGATATGTCCAGGCTCAAGGCATTCCGAAAATTCGAACGCCGGCCGTCGCTTGTCAATGAGCCCGGCCGCGATCCTATTCCGGTCCCACGATCGGCAGCCCGTGTTTCACCATGAGCTGTACGTAGTCATCGCGCGGCGGCACGAAGATGTCGATCCCTCTGTACCCGGTGGTTGTGCGCCCGCCATGGGTTACATTCGAGGGATGCACGCAGACATCGCCCGCTTGCATCAGGAACGTTTCATCGCCGCAGGTATGTTCCTCGGTGCCTTCCAGCATGACGAAGATCTGGAAGGCCTGATGCTTATGCATCGGGAACACGCAACCTGCCTGGTTTGAAATAACGCTGATAAGAGCGGGCCCAGTGGCGATCAAGCGGGTGCTCGACTGCGGCGTCAGCGGCACCGGAGGGATATCCTCGATCGTATAGCAGTATTTCGACTTCTTATTTGCAGCATAGACCATGGCGAACTCCTTTGTGGAACTGGGGCCGCGTTCAATCGACGATGCAGCGCTTTATCCGCCGCTTCTACAGGTCTCCTCTACGGCAGCATCGATGAAAGCGCCGGCGTGGACTGAAGGTGAACGAGCAGGCAGAGCACAAGCATGAGGACCACGCTCCATACCATGCAAGCGCGAAAGATGTCACCCTCGCGCCCGGTGACGCCGACCGCGACCGCGCCATGATCCTGCTCTCGATCAAGGCAGGTTTGCGGGCGTGCGAAATCGCCGGCCTCGACTGGTCGACGGTCCTCGACGCGCAGGGTCGCGTTTCCGGCGCGATCAATGTTCGCGACGCCATTGCGAAAAAACGCGGCGGTCGACGCATCCCGACGCATCCCGATCCGCGACTTGCGCTCGAGCGTTTGGCGCGCACGACGAACCCGTTCGAACGGCTCGACGGCGAGATAAGGCGCGGCGCCGAGGTCGTCGGCGTCTTTCCCAACGAAGCCGCCATCACCCGCCTCGTCGACGCCATCCGATTCGAACAAAACGACGAATGGGCAGAGCGGCGCGCCCGCCATGTGACCCTGGAAACCATCGCTGTCCTGAGCCATAATTCAATCGTTGCGCTGCCCGGGCGGCAGCGTGATCAGCCTTGCCCCCGCCAGCCATCGCGGCGATCACGCCGCTCCGACGCCACAGCGCGGGACACGATCGGGAATGCAGGCGTAGGGCGCGCCGTTCCGCCTGAGAAGACTAGGCGCAAGCGGAAATTAACGACGACCGCGAAGGGATTGAAGGGCGCGCCATAGCGAGCCGAGCGCAAGGCCGGCGGCCAAATAGGAAGTAAGCATATGTGGTGGCGCTCCGAAATGCACCGCTACGTCGACCACATTGGAATGGGCGGCGGCCTCCTATTGCTTGTCCTCTATTTTGCGCCGTCGATCATTGCCTTGATGCGCGGCCACCTATCCGCCGCTGCGATCTTCGTTCTCAATCTCGTTTTCGGCTGGACGTTCATCGGCTGGATCATCGCCTTGATATGGTCGCTGACTGGGAACACCGCCCGCAATCGAGGCGCGCGCTATTGAATATCGACGCGCTCGGCTTTCAACCTCTTCATCGTCCGCAAGGGCTATGGCGGACGATGAAGAGGGCGAAAGCCGCGATCGATTGCTCGTCGATCGACACGGCGAAACTTTCCATCTTCCGCTCCCTCGCGCCGTTTGACGACTTTATGTTCGATTCCGGAAGCGCCGCGCCGTCGCGGCGCGTTTCATCGAAGGCGCGCTGTTGACTTTGTCGGACAAGTATGAAATTTTTTGAAAACTTCATACTCAGGGGGTGACGATGAAGCGAATGTCCTTTGCCGCCGCGGCGGCGATGTTGGTTGTGGTCCCGTCGTTGGCGACCGCGCATTTCCAGGAGATTTTGCCTACCACGGACATCGTGCCCGATGAGGGCGGTCACACGATTTCGCTCGCGATCGTCTTCACGCATCCTGTCGAGGGCGGGCCGACCATGAACATGGGCGAGCCCATCCAGTTTGGCGTGCTCGCGGACGGAAAAAAGACCGATCTGAAATCGTCCCTGAAGGTGAAACCATTCGACGGCAAGAACGCCTATACGGCGGACTATAAAGTCGACAAGCCGGCGGACTACGTGTTCTTTCTTGAGCCTGCGCCCTACTGGGAACCGGCGGAAAATCATTACATCCAGCATTTCGCCAAGGTCGTCGTCGATTTCGGTTCCGGCGACGGCTGGGACAAGCTGGTGGGGCTGCCGATGGAGATCGAGCCCCTGACGCGGCCCTACGGCTTGTGGACGGGCAACCTGTTCAGCGGCCGCGTGCTGAAGAACGGCAAACCGCTTCCGTTCGCCGATATCGAGGTGGAGTGGACCAATGACGGTTCCGTCAAACCGCCGGCGGACGCCTTCAACACCCAGGTGATCAAGGCCGATGCGAACGGCGTGTTCTCTTACGCCATGCCGAAGGCCGCCTGGTGGGCGTTCAACGCGCTGTCCGAAGGCCCGGAGCGCAAATCGCCCGACGGCAAGACGGTGGGCACGGAGATCGGCGGCACGATCTGGGTCAGGACCGTCGATATGAATCCCGCGCCGGCGCCGGCGCCCAAATAACCGCAGGCGGCGACATCAGGCGGGAGAGTTGCATGGCGCACATTCCCGATGGCGTGCTTTCCGCGCCGGTGCTCGCTCTTGGGGCGGCGGTGGCGATCGCCGGCTGCGCGCAAGGGTTGCGCAAGCTCGATGTCGATCGCATTCCGCAAGTCGCGGTTCTTTCTGCGGCGTTCTTCGTCGCCTCGCTGGTTCATTTCACCGTGGGGCCGTCGAGCGTCCATCTCTTGCTCAGCGGCCTGATTGGAATTTTTCTCGGCTGGGCGGCCTTCCCCGCGGTTCTCGTGGCGCTGTTCCTGCAAGCGATTCTGTTCGGCTTCGGCGGCCTCGTCTCGCTGGGCGTCAACGTCATGAACATGGCCGCGCCCGCCGTGTTCTGCGGCGCGGCTTTTCGCTGGGTCGCCGCGCGGGGCAACGCCAAGCTCGCGATTACCGCTGCGGGCGTCCTCGGCGGCCTCGGCGTGATTTTGACGGCGCTGTTCGTCGCTTTCGATCTGATGCTGAGCGGCAAGGAATTCTTGCCGGCCGCCAAGCTTCTGGTGTTCGCGCATCTGCCCGTGGCGGCGATCGAGGCGGTTTTCAGCGCCGCCGCGGTCGCCGTCTTCTTGCGGTCGAGGCCCGAGAGCCTCGGCTTTCCCGAGACGTTCCGGGGTTCTTCCGAGGCCATGGGAGAGGAGATTGTCCATGATTGAGCGCGTGTGGCCATGGCTCATCGTTGCCGCCATTGCTTGGCTGGCGTCATCGGCGCCGGCCGAAGCGCATAAGCTGAAGGCGTTCGCCACCGTCGAAGGGACGACGATCAGCGGCTACGCCTATTTCACCCCGGGCGGGCGGGCGCAGCAAGCCGACGTGACAATCACGGGGCCCGGCGGCGTCGAAGTGTTGAAGACCGGCGTCGACACGCAGGGCAATTTCCATTTCGTCGCCAAGCAGCGGGTGGACTACACGATCACCGTCGACGGCGGCGACGCTCACATCGCCAATTACGTCATCCATGCCGCGGACCTGCCCGAAACCCTGCCGGCGCCGGAGGGAGGCAAGCTTCTCCCGCTCGACGCGCCGGTCCCGACCGCGGCCGACGCGCCGCCGGCGGCCGCGGAGACCCCGGCCGATGCGGCGCCCTCCGCCGCCTCGCCCGCCGTCGATCCGGCGGAGCTGCGCGCGATGATCCAGCAAAGCGTCGCCCATGAGGTCAACCCTCTGCGCGAGCAACTCGACGCCTTCCAAGAGCAGGTGACGTGGCACGACGTCCTCGGAGGCATCGGCTACATCTTCGGCCTCTGCGGCGTCGCCTATGGCTTCGCCAACGGCAGACGCGGGGCTGGGCGAGCCAAGGCATTAGCTCGAAAGACGGGACAGTCGACAGCGTGGGCGCCCTGACGCAGGACAAGATTCCGAGCGGCGTCGCGCACGTCCACGCCGACGAGGGCGGCGACATCCTGCGCGCGCACGGGATCGGCGACGATCAAAACGTCGCTCTTCACCGCGTCGATCCGCGACTGCGCGTCATCACGTGTTTCGGTTTCGCTCTGCTGGTCGTTTCGATGAGCCGGCCGATGGCGCTGATCGCCGCCCTCGCAGTCGCCGTCGCGGCGATCGCTGCGGCGCGAGTCGAACTTCGGCCCGCATGGCGAGCGATGGCGGCGCTCGACGGCTCGATGATTCTCGTCATCGCGCTGCTGCCCTTCACGATGCCGGGAGAGCCGCTCGTCTCGGTTTTCGGCTATCCGGCGTCCTCGGAAGGACTCTGGCGCGCGGCGCAGATCACGCTCAAGTCGAATGCCGTGGTGCTGATGACGCTCGCGCTTCTGGGTTCGACGGAACTGGTCGATATCGGCCACGCGCTGGAGAAATTGCGCGTCCCGGCGAAGCTCGTGCAGTTGCTGTTGATGACGGTGCGTTATATCGACGTGCTCGGCCGCGAATATCGCCGGCTGCGCGTGGCGATGACGGTGCGGGGCTTTCAGATGCGCTGCAATGTCCACACGTGGCGCGCGATGGGCTATCTCTTCGGAATGTTGTTCGTCCGCAGTCTCGAACGGGCCGAGCGCATCAGCGCCGCGATGCGCTGCCGAGGCTTCACGGGTCGGTTTCCCACCTTGTCCGATATGGCGTTGGCGCGGCGCGACGCCGTCTTCGCCGTCATCGCCGTGTTGGCGGCTCTCGCCGTAGGCTCGCTTGAACTCGCCTGATTCCATAAGCGAGCCGCCGATCTTCCGCCTGCGTGCGGTGAGCTTCGCCTACGCGCCGAATCGGCCGGTGCTGAAGGGCGCCGACTTGATCTTGCGCCGCGGCGAGCGCTTGGCGCTCGTCGGGCCGAACGGCTCGGGAAAGACGACGCTCTTTCATCTGATGATGGGGCTCGTTCGTCCACAGGCGGGAACGATCGAAGCCTTCGGCGCGCCGCGTGTCCACGAGCGGGATTTCGTTGAAGTGCGGGCGCGCGTCGGTCTCTTGTTTCAGGATTCCGACGATCAATTGTTCAGCCCGACGGTGCTGGAGGATGTCGCCTTCGGCCCGCTCAACTTCGGCCGCACGCCGCGCGAGGCGCGCGCGATCGCCGACCGCACGCTTTCGCTGCTCGGTCTCGACGGCTTCGCCGATCGGGTCACGCATAAGCTCTCGGGAGGCGAACGCCGCCTCGTCGCGCTGGCCACCGTCCTGGCGATGGAGCCCGAGGCGTTGTTGCTGGACGAGCCGAGCGGCGGCCTCGACGCCGAGACCTTCGAACGTCTGATCGGCATTCTCCAGCATTTGCCGCAGGCGATCATCGTGATTTCGCACGACGAGGATCTTCTCGCCCTCACGACGTCCCGCCGCTGCCGTTTGGAAAAGGGCCGGCTCCACGAGGGGTAGCTCTCTCCTTCAGGCTGGGAAGCCGACCGGCGGCGGTCGGTTCGCTGGAGAAGCGCTTCTCCAACACGCTGATTGCGACGAAGGGGCGACCCGCCACATGATTTTCATCTGGCGGCGATGAAAGTCTGCCCCGATGCGCCGCTTCCCGTGCGCCGCCCCACTGCCCACTGCCCATATCCGACGCCCGATAATGCATCTGTCACGCGGCGCTGGCCTACAGGCCGGCGAGCACGGGCTTGACAACGCCGACGAACGATGCGCGGTGCCGCGAGAGCGCGCGCCCGCGGAGGCGAACAAAGAAGGTTCCTCGACGTTCCAAGTGGAATTGGCCGGCGGTTGAATGCGGCGTTCGAGCCCTGCATGCTGCGAAGGTTTGGGCATGCGAGGCAGGGCGATGGAATCGAAAGATGTGTTCACGCTCG
>JBEKAL010000215.1:0-9248 GCA_050015935.1 Roseiarcus sp. | reverse complement strand
TATGGCGCCTCACGAATCGACGCCACGCAAGGAATCACAAAAGAGTCGGGCTCTTCAAGCGATTTTCTCCACCGCCGACAACCGACTCAAATGACTCGAAAAGTCTCTGGACGGACACTAACTGCGCCGAAGGCCATACCTGGTCCGGGTATATCATCCGTAAAGAAACGCACACTGGCAGCGTTTAGCGCGTCCCGTAACAATTGTGCGGAGTCCGTTTTATCCGAATCCGCTATATGGATGCCCCATATCAGGCGATCGGGATATGTTCTGCTAGACGACGTTATTTCCCAGTGCGCTTTACCTAGTATATCAGAGATTTGGATGGCTAGTGATAAAGATTCGGAATCATTAGCAATCCATGCCAATAAGACTTTTCCCGGCTTATTGCGAACGGACCACGCGAATTGGGCCACTTGCGGCGGTTGTAGCTGTCTCCATGCGGTAGCTTTCATTATTTCTGCGGCTCGCTCATTTGCGTCTCCTGCGGCCTTATTTGCGTCAGCGGTAGCTTTCTCAAGAATTTTGTTTTGTGTTCGTGCTTCCTCGCGCGCCGCACTTATTTTCACGTCGGCGTCCGCCTTGGCAGTAATCTTGTATTTTTCTAGTGCATCCTCTGCATCGTCGGCCGCTTGCTTTTGTAATTGGACAACGGCATACGTTGAGACACCAACGACTGTGGCCACGATGGCCGCAGCCCCGTACGACAGCAACATAATTGTTGTCCACGCGTCAAGCGATAATCCAAGCATTGGCCTCACTCCCCTTGAGACAACCGTATTTTCGGTCATGGCCATGTCTTGCGCTATCTTGTTGGGGGTCGTGTTTCTAACCGTGAGAAATATTTGGCGGGGGCGCTAATGTCAGCATTCCTTGATCGCCGCCCCGAAGATGTCCGCGTTCAGGCGGTTATTATAGCAGAATTGGAACTCGGCCACATAGAGCGGGAGGTACTTTTTGCTGACCTTGTGGAAAGTCCCGACCATGCCCCGCTTGATCAGAGACCAGAAGCCTTCACTCGTGTTCGTGTGAACGGCGCTGATGACGTATTGCCCTTTGGAGTGGTCGACCGCGGCGTGAGGGAACACGCCATCCAACCGCTGATAACCAACCCACTGATCCGTGCAGAGCAAGCTGACCTTGGTCGAAACGGCTTCGTTGACGAAGCTGGTAAGAGTGGACGCCTTCGTGTTCGCGATGACGCGAGCGATAACGCTTCCCTTGCGCCGGACTGCGCCAGCGACAATGCCTTTGCCGACAGTCGGACCGCCGGGGCCGACGCCGTCGTCACGATCGCCCTTATGCCGGTTCTTGGCCTTTCCGCCGACGAAGGTTTCGTCAACTTCAAGGATCCCGGCGAGCTTTTCAAAATCGCGATCAGCGAGCGCGGAGCGGATGCGATGGCACATATGCCACGCGGTCTTATAGGAACCGAAGCCAACGAAGCGATAGATTTGCAGAGCGCTCATTCGCTTCTTGCTCGTCAGCATCAAGTGAATAACGCGAAACCAATCCTTCAACGGCTTGTTCGTATTTTCGAAGACCGTACCGGCGATATGCGAGAAGCGATAGCTTGTCTGCGGCGCGCAAGCGTAGCACTGCCAATGCCAAGGGTTGCCTTTGCATTCGCTCGGATTTTCAGCACCACAACGCGGGCAGCGGACGCCATCGGGCCAACGGCGAGCGACCAAGTAAGCCGCGCAAGCGTCTTCGTTCGGGAACATTTCATCGAACTGCGCGGCGGTCAGTTGGTGAACGGCTTTGGGTTGTTTTTCGCGGGCCATAGCGTCAATTCCCCTTCGATGGGGGCAATATGACAGATCGAAACGAAAAAGTCAAGTCCGGGATAATCGCCAGAAATTGTCGGCGGCGATTTCCCGGAGGGGCCTGGGGGCGAGCGCGGCGTCGCATGCGCCGACGCGAAAGCCGACCGCCGCGACGCCGGCGCCATGCGGCTTCGGCAGAGAGCGCCGTCGACTTCATGGAAGCCTCTTTTTTCCGAAGTTTTGAGGCTGTCAATGGCGCGCTCATAGCCCGTCGAAAGACGGGCGTCTCTCGACGCCCCCCGTAGCCCGTCGAACGACGGGCGTCTTTCGACGCCCTGCGGCGCGCGCCGCCTCCAGCGGTCGAAGACCATTGACAGCCTCAACACTTCGGAAGTTCATGCTTCCATGAAGTCGACGGCCTGGTGTGTGACGGAGAGGGGCGGGGCGGCCCGGTCGAGAAAGTCTGGTGCCGACTGCGGGTAGCGAAATTCGGCAATTCGTATCCTGTCCCCGTAACCCCGTAACCCGTACTGCCCGTCGATGGTGGCTATCTCGCGCGGTAGGGACCAAGAAGGCCGCCCACGCGGCGGCTAGCGGAGCATGGAATGGAGCATGGAATGGCAGCTATAGGAACATGGAAGGATAGCTATTGTGCAGATAGTCGTTTCTGACTGTGATCACGAATCCATGAAGCCGGAAGAGAAGGTCTTTGCCGAAAACGGGATGACTTTCCGGGTGCTTCGATGCCGCACGGAGGAGGACCTGATCGCCCAATGCAAGGGGGTGAATATCGTTCTCAACCAGTACGCGCCGTTCACCCCGAAGGTCTTCGCGACGCTCAAGCCCGAACTTCGCCAGATCGTGCGTTACGGCGTGGGGGTCAACAACATCGATCTCGACGCGGCCACCGCGTCCGGCGTCCAGGTTTGCAACGTGCCGGACTATGGCGTGCAAGAGGTCTCCAACCACGCCCTCGCGCTGATCCTCGCCCTTGAGCGAAAAATCGTGTTCATGAACGAGCGGACACGCGGCGGGGCCTGGGACTATTCGCCGGCGATCCCGATTCGCCGGATTTCCGAGCTGACAGTCGGCATCGTCGGCGTCGGCCGCATCGGGGGCGCCCTGGCGCGCAAGCTGCAGCCGCTCGGCTGTCGCGTCGTCGGCTACGATCCCGCTTACGGTCCCGGATCGCCGGAGATGCAAGGCGCCGAATGGGTTCCTTTCGACCGGCTCGTCAGCGAATCCGACTTCATCACCCTCCATTGTCCGCTGACCCCGGAAACCCGCGACATGTTCGACGCAGCGGTCTTGGGGCGCATGAAGCGCACTGCATTCATCATCAACACCGCTCGAGGGGGCATCATCGACGAGGTCGCGCTTGCCGGCGCTCTCCGTCGCGGAGCGCTCGCCGGCGCGGCGCTCGACGTGGTGGAGCGCGAGCCGCTGGCCGCAGACAGCCCGCTCCGGGGTACCGACAACTGCCTACTGACGCCGCACATGGCTTGGTACTCCGAGGAAGCAGGGTTGGAGCTCAAGCGCAAAGTCGCCGAGGAGGCGGTCAGCTTTGCGAGAGGGGAGCCGGTCCACTATCCCGTCAATGCGCTCTGATCAGGGTTGGAGCACGTGGCCTACCCTCAAAGTCTGTCCGGAAACGTCACTCGGACTTGCGTCGTTCTCTCAATACGAGCCTGATTGATGCGAGTCAGCGCCGAGGCTTCGGCGCGCGCTCCGCATCCTTCGCCAAAGGTTCGGATGGCGATTCGCTGAGTTCGCCGAGTTGTAGTGTCTTCGCGAGCAGCGCGAGGTTGTCAGGTTGCGACAGCCAAGGCGTGAAGTCGTTGGCCTCGTGCGGCCAGACTTCGCGCAACGCGACAGGTTCGAGGCGTCCAAGGGCGTCTGTCATTCAGCGGCCTCGCGGATCGTCGTGGCTTCCGGAATGTTGATCTCGCCGGAGATCAGCTTGGGGAGGAGCAAGTCGCGCTGGCGGCGTGCGTTGCCGTGCCGACCGAATGCGTCGCAAGCTTTTTGCGTCGTCAGCGCAGGATCATAAGCCAACTGGCTCGCCTTGGCGCAGGCAAGCGCGTTGTCGAGCGAATACGCAGCAGCTTTCGGGTCGAAAGACATCGGACGCCTCCAACACGGAGCTGGGCTCGCACAACGCGGGCCATCGGGCAGAGAATCCCTTAAACAACTCAACTGTCGAACTTAACCGACAAGATCGCTCGTCGCAAAACGGCGCTTGGCGTTCAACAGCCGCCGCGGGGCTTTTGAATGCGAAGCGCCGGCCGCGCGAATATCTCACTGTCAGGGAAGTGGGAAGCTCGTCGAAGGCGCGCGTTCGCGCGCCCGATACGGGCGCCGCGGCGCGACGATGATCCTCATCGCGTATCGGCACGGGCTGCGGGCGTCGGAGATGTGCGCGGTCCGCTGGGATCAAGTCGATCCGGAGCGCGGGCTCGTGTACGTGCGGCGTCTCGAGAACGGGACGCCGGCTCGGCGTCATGCTTCACCGCGCCGAAGCCGATCCAGGCCCGGCGACGGAACGCCTGGCCTCGATCATAACGCAAGCGGCGCCCGACGCAGCGGCGAAACCGAGAGGCGTCGCCGCCGCCAATTCGCTTTAGCCCGGCTCGCCCGCCGATCCCGTTCATCCGAGCCGCGCCTCGGCGGCGGCGAAATCCTCGGGAGTGTTGAGGTTGGCGAAGGGGTCCTCGCCGCCGACCGGCGCGAAGAAGACAGGAGCCGCGCCGAGCCGCGCCATGACGGCGCGCGGGCTCGCCGCGCCGCGCGCGAATTCCGCCGCGATCTCGCCGGCCGCGCTTTCGCGCCACAGCGCGAACATCGGCTCGAGGCCGCGAGCGCCTGCGGCGACCGCGACGGGCGCGCCGGTCGCGACAATCGCCGCCGCGAGCCGGGCCGCGATGTCGCGGGGCAGAAACGGCGCGTCGCACGGCGCGGTGGCGAGAAACGAAAATCCTCGCCGTCGCGCGAAAGCGATGGCGGCGCTGACGCCGCTGAGCGGCCCGTGGATGTCCGCCCCCGGCGCGTCGGCGACGAGCGCGCAATCGAAGCTCGCGAACCGCGCGGCGTCGCCGTTGGTGCTGATGAACAACTCGGCGACCTGCGGGCGCAGGCGCTCGACGACATGGGCGACGAGCGGACGCCCGGCGAGTGGCAGCAGCGCCTTTTCCGCGCCCATGCGCGTGGAGCGTCCGCCCGCGAGCACGACGCCGGCTATTGGCTCGCAATGGATCGGACCGTCTCCTCAAACTCGCGTGATGGCCGCGCCGAAACCGCGTTCGCGCCGCAATTTTGCGCGCAACTGTGTTATAGCCGAAGGCCTTTCGGCTGGCGAAGCGGCGCAACGCGCCGACTCCGGGCTTACGCGATCGGGAGGATGGAAGATGGCGGCAGGACGTCGGCAGTTCATCAAGGGGCTCGGAATCGCCGCGGCCGGCATGGGGCTGGCGACGCCCGCGCTCGCCGATCCGACGCCCGACGTGCAATGGCGGATGACGTCGAGTTTCCTGCCCGCGCTCGACCTCATCTACGGCGGCGGCGAAACGCTCGCTCATGCGCTCGCCGATCTCACCGACGGTCATTTCACGCTTCGCATCTCGCCGGCCGGCGAAATCGCGCCGGCGCTGGAAGCGCTCGACGCCGTCGCCGACGGCAGGGCCGAATGCGCGCATACTTCGCTCGCCTATTACTGGAGCAAGGACCCGAGCTTCGTCTTCGCCTCGTCGACGCCGTTCGGCATGAACGCGCGCCAGCACGCCGCGTGGTTGCAGGAAGGCGGCGGCGGCGACCTCATCGACGAGCTTCTCGCCGAGCGCAAGGTTTTCGCCCTTCCCGCCGGCGACACCGGCGGGCAAATGGCGGGCTGGTTTCGCAAGGTGATTCACGGTCCCGGCGATTTCTCCGGCCTCAAGATGCGCATCGGCGGCTTCGCCGGCAAGGTGTTCCAGATCCTGGGCGCCGAGCCGGTGACGATCGCCAAGGACGCCATCTACGGCGCGCTGGAGTCGGGCGCGCTCGACGCGTTCGAATGGGTCGGGCCCTACGACGACGAGAAATTCGGCGAGCATAGGGACGCGCCCAAGCAGGTCATTTCGAAGGTCGCGCCCAATTATTATTACCCCGGCTGGTGGAAGGGCGGGATGCAGTTGCATCTCGTCGTCGCCAGGGACAAGTTCGACGCATTGCCGAAGGCCTATCAGGCGGCGTTGCGCGCGGCCGCCGCGATCGCCAACGCCTCGGTCTTGGCCAAATACGACGCCGCCAATCCCGGCGCACTGAAGCGCCTCGTCGTCGGCGGCGCGCAGCTGAGCCTTTTCCCGCAGGACGCGCTCGAGGCCTGCTACAAGACCGCCAACGATCTCTATGCGCAGCTCAGCGCCGACGATCCCAAATTCAAGAAAATCGCCGATTCCTTCATGGCCTTCCGCGCCGACCAGTATCTGTGGTGGCAAGTGGCCGAATATTCCTTCGACAATTTCATGATCCGCGAGCGGCGCAGCAGGTCGTAGCCGCGCCGCTCCCTGCCGTCGCGCCCTCACGCCGCCACGCCGTCCTCGTAATCGGCCGGCGCGGTTTGGTCCGGCGCCGCGGAGCGCCAGACCAGCGAATGGATGTGAGCGAGATCGGCCGCCTTCCAGCGCGAAGCGAGAAAGCCGAGCACGGTGACCAGAGCGAAGAAGAAAACGAAGACGATCGCCGCGACGACGTTGAGGTGATCGAACATGCTCAGGCCGTTCCGACGCGATCGGCGGCGTAGATCGCCAGCGCGGAGACGGCGATGAGCAGCAGTTGGAACCAATAGAAGAAGGGAATGCCGAACAGCTTGGGGTTCACGATGTCGTACAGCGGCGCCCACAGCGCGATCACGCACGGGATCAGCAGCAAGAGATATTTCATCGGTTTCCCCCGAGACGGCGCTGCGGCGCCGCGAACCGCAGGCGCTCAGGCGCGGCTCGTCGCGGCCAAGGCTCAGCGAAGTTCGTCGCGACGGTCGAGGGTCGCGCGTTTGCAGGATGGCGGAAATTCGCGGCGCAGCGTATTGCATTCATTGAATCGCGCCGGAAAATGGCGCGTTGGAGACCATGCGTCTGCGGCGCCTCGGCGCGCGCCCGCGAGAATAGGACGACTCGAAAACAATGCCTCTGCCCCCGCAGCCCGTCGGCCCGCTGGTCGACGCCCACCCCGCCAAGCGCCCCGAACGCGTCACCCTGCGCGGGCGCGCCGTCACGCTGGCGCCGCTCGATGCGGATAAGCACGCCGACGCTCTGTTCGCGGGCGCGAACGGCGGCGACAAAAATCGCCTCTGGACCTATCTGTTCGACGGCCCCTACACGGACGCGGCCGTCTTCAAGGCCAATATCGCGGCCAAGGCGCAATCGGCCGACCCGCTGTTTTTCGCGATCCTCGACAATGCCTCGGGCCTGGCCGTCGGCTACCAGACCTTGATGCGCGTCGACGCGACGCATCGCGTGATCGAAGTCGGCAACATTCTCTATACCCCGGCGATTCAGCGCACGATCGGCGCCACCGAGGCGCAGTATCTCTTCGCGCGATACGTCTTCGACGACCTCGGCTATCGCCGCTACGAGTGGAAGTGCAATGACCTCAACGCGCCCTCGAAGCGCGCGGCGTTGCGCCTCGGCTTCGTCTTCGAAGGCGTGTTTCGCCAGCATGTGATCGTCAAAGGCCGCAATCGCGACACCGCGTGGTTCTCGATGCTCGATTCGGAATGGCCGGAGCGACGCGCGGCGTTCGAGCGCTGGCTCGCCCCGGACAATTTCGACGCCGCGGGACGCCAGAAGATCGCGTTGACGAGCCTCAATCGGAGGCCCGCGGCGTAAGAGGCGCGGCGCGCGAACCCATCGTCGAGAGCGCCTGAACGACCGGCCGGATTCATCTCGCCGACGGCGGATTCGCCCGGCGAATCCACGGGTCACGATTTGTTAGGGTCAACGATTAGGGTTAAGTCGGCATTAAGGTGTTCATGGCATTTTCCCTTCGATGCAAGCGCGCGAGCCCTCTGGGCGCGCGTCGAACGAAGGAATTTCGCCATGGCCAAGTTCAAGGCCCTCATTCTCGCGGGCGGCGCGCTCTTCGCCGTGACCCGCTCGGCCGCCGCGGCCGATCTGTTGCCGCCCCCGCCCGCGCTCGAACCGCCGCCGCCCGCCGCGGCCGAATTCGGCGGCTGGTATCTGCGCGGCGACGTCGGCATGGGCGTCAACGCCACGCCGCCGAGCTTGGCGGTTTCGCCCGATCCGATCGCCGTCGGAATCGCCGGCGGGACTTTGGCGGCGGACGCGACCAACAACTTCTATAACCCGACGATCTCCGAATCGGGGATATTCGATCTGGGTTTCGGCTACCAGTTCAACAACTGGTTCCGCGCCGACCTCACCGGCGAGTATCGCGGCGGCGCGCATTTTCAGACCCTCGAGGTGCTCAACGAACCGACCATAGTCGGGACCAACACCAGCACCCAGCAATACGCCGACTTCTACCGCGCCAACCTCTCGTCCTACATCGCCATGGTGAACGGCTATGTCGATATGGGCACCTGGTGGGGCGTCACGCCCTATGTCGGCGCCGGCGTCGGCCTCGCCTACAATAAGTTGTTCGGCTTGACCGACACCGGCTACGCCTATCCCGGGGACGGCAATTATTATCCAACCGGCGGCTATTCCGACGACGGCGCCAAGACGAACTTCGCCTGGGCGCTGATGACGGGCCTGAGCTTCAACGTCACGCAGAACCTGAAGCTCGAATTGGGCTACCGTTATCTCGACTACGGCAAGTTCACCTCCGGCGCCTCGCACTGCCTGAACGGAACGGGCACGGGCGGCGGCTTCAGCGCGGGCGCCTGCGGCGGCAGCAGCTATGTGGTCTACTCGAAGAACGATCTCGCCTCCAACGACTTCCGCATTGGCCTGCGCTGGATGATCGGCGAAGAGCCGGCCTATCCTCCGCCCGAAGCCCCGCTCGTGCGCAAATACTGATCGATCTCGCTCCGAGCGAAAATGATCGAGCGGCGTCGACCCGGTCGACGCCTCTCTCTTTCTTGAATCGGGACGGCGCGCATCGCCTTCGTCCGCCCGCCGACGCAAGCGCGCGATTCAGACCTTCAAAACCTTACTCGCCTCTCCCGCGGCGCGTCCGACGAGAGGGCGCTCGAAGCGAAGTCGCGATATCCGAGAATTCCGCGTCCGCCCGGGCCGGACGCTGGAGGGCCGCCCGGGGCGGTCCCGTCGTTCCCGTGTCGCCGCCGACGCTGATCTCGGCCGGCCATGAGCTCGTCAGCCGCATGGCGGTCGGCCGGATCGGGCCGGGTCGGGGGGTTGTCGATCCGGCGCCGGCGTTCGGCGCGCGAAGCGCGGTCGTCTTGCTCGGCGAACCGTTCGCGGCGTACCCTGTCGTGGCGCCGCCCTTGCGGTCGGCGGGATCGCTGTCGTCCGGCGCGGCCCGTCG
>JBEKAL010000214.1:0-6904 GCA_050015935.1 Roseiarcus sp. | reverse complement strand
AAGCCGTTCTCGGGCGGCGCCAAGCACGTGACGGTCAACAGCGTCCTGCTGACGCCGCTCGCCGTCACCAAGGACAACCTCAACGTGATCGTCGACAAGGGCTGGATCACCAAGGCGGAAGTCTGCGCCGGCGTGGACCCGGCCAAGACGCCCTACTGCAAGTGAGTTGACCACGCGTTTGCACAGTGACACAAGAATCGCCGCGCCGCCCGCAAGGCGGCGCGGTTTTTGCGAATTTCGACGCGGCGCGTCGACGGCGCCGCGCTCGCGACGATGAATCAAGAGGGGGAGTCATGTCCTCAGCGACGTCGGGCGCGGTTGCCGGATCGCCGGCCGAGCCGCTCATTCGCAGGCTGTTGCGGGCCACCGAAATCGACACCCGCATGATCGGCATGATCGGCGCCTTGGCGCTGATCTGGGTCGGCTTCCACGCCTACACCGTGATCGTCAACGGCGAAGGCCTGTTCCTGACGCCGCGCAATCTCTGGAATCTGCTGGTGCAGACCTCCTCCGTCGGGGTGATGGCTTGCGGCATGGTGCTGGTCATCGTGATGCGCCATATCGACCTCTCGGTCGGCGCCATTCTCGGATTCGTGTCGACGATCATCGGCGTGACGCAGGTCCACATCCTGCCGCAGTACCTCGGCCTCGACAATCCGGCGATCTGGATCATCACCCTCCTCCTCGGCCTGGCCGTCGGCGCGGCGATCGGCGCGCTGCATGGGTCGCTGGTCGCCTATCTCGGCATCCCCGCCTTCATCGTCACGCTGGGAGGACAATTGTTCTGGCGCGGTGCAGCGTGGTTGGTGACGACCGGACAGACGATCGCGCCGCTCGACGATCGCTTCGCCCTGATGGGCGGCGGTCCGCTCGGCTCGATTGGCGCCGCTGCGAGCTGGACTCTGGGCGGTCTCGCCTGCGTCGGCATCGTCATCGGCCTCTATGCGGGGCGGCGGCGTCGCGCGCGCTACAACTTTCCCCAGCGGCCGATGTGGGCGGAAGTGACGATCGCAGCGATCGGCTGTTTCGTCGCGCTCGGCGCGACGTGGGTCGTCAACGACTATCCGTGGCCCGAACGCGTCGCCGCGAATTACGCCGCCGCGCATCACATTGTGGCGCCCGAAGGCGGTCTGTTCATCTCGACCGGCTACGCGATCCCCGTGTTGATGGCGCTGGGCGTCGGCGTGGTGGTGACCTTCGTGGCGACGCGCACTCGCTTCGGCCGCTACGTCTACGCGTCCGGCGGCAATCCCGAGGCGGCGGTGCTGGCCGGCATCAACACCAAGACGATCACGGTGCTCGTCTTCACGCTGATGGGACTGCTGGCCGGGGTCTCGGGATGCATCGAGTCGGCGCGGCTGGATTCGGCGACCAACGTTCTCGGGCAGTTCGAAGAGCTTTACGTCATCGCCGCCACGGTCATCGGCGGCACGTCGCTGCTCGGCGGCGTCGGCACGATCTACGGCGCGTTGATCGGCGCGCTGGTCATCCAGTCGCTGCAGTCCGGCATGGTGCTGCTCGGCTTCGACTCGGCGTTCCAGGAGATGGTCGTCGGCGTCGTGCTGGTCGGCGCGGTCGGCCTCGACACCTTCTATCGCCAGAGAACCGCCAAAGGGTGAGTCATGGAAGCCAATGGGAACGCGCCGCTCGTCGACATGAAGGACATCTCGCTCGCCTTCGGCGGCCTCAAGGCGGTCGATCACGTCTCGATCGACCTCTATCCCGGCGAAGTCGTCGGCCTGCTCGGCCACAACGGCGCCGGCAAATCGTGCCTGATCAAGGTCCTGTCCGGCGCCTATAAGCGCGACGACGGACACATCTTCATAAAAGGCCAGGAAGCGACGATCAACAACCCGCGCGACGCCAAGCATTACGGCATCGAGACGATCTACCAGACGCTGGCGCTCGCCGACAACGTCGACGCCGCCTCCAATCTGTATCTCGGCCGCGAGCTTCTCACTCCTTGGGGAACGCTCGACGATTCGGCGATGGAATCCGAAGCGCGCAAGGTGATGGGGCGGCTCAATCCGAACTTCCGCCGCTTCAAGGACCCGGTGACCTCGCTGTCGGGCGGCCAGCGGCAATCGGTGGCGATCGCGCGCGCCATCCACTTCAATGCGCAAATCCTGATCATGGACGAGCCGACGGCGGCCCTGGGGCCGCAGGAGACCGCTCAGGTCGGCGAATTGATCCTGCAGCTCAAGTCCGAGGGGATCGGCATCTTCCTCATCAGCCACGACATCCACGACGTCTTCGATCTCGCCGATCGCCTCGCGGTGATGAAGAACGGCCAGATCGTCGGCACGGGGCGGGTCGAGGACCTCACCAAGGACGAGGTGCTGGGCATGATCATCATGGGCAAGTGCCCGCCCGGCGCGACGCCGGGGCCGGGGGCGATCGCGTCGAATTAGCCGCGGCGCAGGGCAATCGCTTCAGGTTGACGGAGCTTTCCCGCCTAACGATGGTTTCGAGGTAATGGGAATCGAGGCCGGCGAGTGTTCGTCGGCGCTTGAGGCTGTGTCGGTCCTTCGGATTTCGCAGCAGATTCATGGCCATGTGTTTGACGACGGTCATGTTTTCGGGGCCGAAACAATCGCTCAAGAGCGTCGCGATAGCTCGCGAAGTCTTGCTGTCGCAGGCGTGTGAAGTCGTCATGGCCGACGACGCGGATCAGCAACGCAGCCGTCGAGTTCATTTGCTTGGCCCTCTTCGGCGTCCAGCGCTCCTTCGAACTGCGGGTCATGAGAAGGTTGTGAGCGAGCCCGCTGGCCGTAAGGGGGACCTGCGGATTGTTCGAGGCCGCGTTCGTCGCCGATGAGGTCGACGCAGGCGCGACCGGCGGAAGCGTCGTCATTTCGGCAGGCGCATCTTCGATCGCGGATTGCGTGGCCGCGATCGCGTCGGCCGTCGAAGACGAGACCGAAGTGGCGGCTAGAGCATTCTGCATTTGGGCATACGCATACCCTTGCGTCAGGAGAAATCCTGGAAAGGAGGAAGGCTATGTAACCTGAAACCTTTCAACGCGATCCAGAGGGTTCGACCCCCTCCCGGTAGAGGCGCAGCCCGCCGGCCGGAAGCGAGTCTTGCATGGGCGGCGGCGACGTCGCTCGTGAAGCGTAGACAGCGGATGCTGAAGCCCTGTGTCAGCCTCGATATTATGTTCCCGCTGAGGCCTTCGGTTTGGGTTGACCGGGGGCGGCGTCGACAAGGCCGCCAAAGGCGAGATCTTGCCGGCTCGGCTGGGGTCTTGGAGCTGGGCAAAGGCATGGGACGGATCGCCGGGAAACCGGAGAGATCCCGTTCGCGTCCACGGGCGCAACAGGCCGGAACGAGGAACGCCGGCTGATCGACTGTTCCAGGCCTGGCGAGCGTCCTCCACGCCCGTCAGGAGCGCCTCGGCGAGCACGAACAATGGAGGAGCGCGTGGGACCCGCAACCGAAGCCATGAGGGAGCGGGGTTGCGCGGGCGGGAAGTCGTAGCGCCTTCATATGACCTGTGAAGACGGGGAACCGGGCTCGCCGGGACCCGGCGGAGGGAAGGGAGGCGCCATGAGTAGAGGACCGTTGACCTGAAACACGGGAGGGGGCTCTGAACCCCACAAACCTGTTCACGAACCGACAACGGATAGCCGATTTGGCGAGGACGAAACGGGGTCCAGTTCACTGTGCTCGCTCCACCACGTCATCGATCTGGATTGGATGAGGGAGGCCTACCGGCTGACCCGCAAGGACGGCGCTCCCGGCATCGACGGCGTCACGGCGGAGGATTATGAGGCGAACCTTAAGGCCGACCTGTTGGACCTTCTCGAACGCATCAAGTCCGGCCGCTATCGCGCGCCGCCGGTTCGCCGGGCGTACATCCCAAAAGCGGATGGCTCGCAAAGGATGCTCGGCGTTCCAACCTTCGAAGACAAGGTGGCGCAACGCGCCGTGACGATGATGCTGGAGGCAGTCTACGAACAGGACTTCTTACCCTGCTCCTATGGCTTCCGCCCGGGCCGCTCGGCTCACCAGGCGCTCCGCACTTTGCAGAACGCACTCTGGGCCAAGCGACTTTACTGGGTGATCGACATCGACATACGCAAGTATTTCGATTCGATTCCGCACTCTGACCTCCGGACGTTCCTCGACCAACGAGTCACGGACGGCGTCGTCCGACGGACGATCGACAAATGGCTGAAGGCGGGAGCCGTCGAAGACGGTCTCCTGCGCCGCACGACCGAGGGTTCCCCGCAAGGGGGCGTGATCTCGCCCTGCCTCTCGAACGTCTTCCTGCACTATGTGCTGGACGAATGGTTCGAGACCGAGGCAAGGCCGCGCCTCAAAGGGGAAAGCATCTTTGTCCGGTTCGCCGACGATGCGATCATGGCGTTCGACAATATCGTCGACGCCAAACGCGTGCTGGCGGTCCTGGGCAAGCGTCTTGCATGATTTGGGCTCACGCTCCATCCCGACAAGACGCGCCTCGTCGATTTCCGCCCACAAATGACAGAGGGCGCACGCCATCCGGAGGCGGATGGGACCACCTTCGACTTTCTCGGCCTGACCCATGTCTGGGGACGGTCGCGGAACGGCAAGAACATGGTCAGGCAAGTCACGGCCAAGAGCCGTTTTGCCCGCGCGGTGGCCGCGGTGAGCGACTGGCGCCGGCAACACCGGCACGGGTCCATCCGCGACCAGCATCGCCGCCTGTCATCAATGATGCGGGGCCACTTCGCCTATTATGGCGTCGGCGGCAACATTCGACGATTGCGGTGGTTCGCCCATCAAGTGGTGCGGATATGGCAGAAGTGGTTGTCTCGGCGAGATCGCCAGAGCGTCGTCAGATGGACACGCCTCAACGAAATCCTGAAACGCCATCCTCTACCCCCAGCCAAGATCGCCCACGGATACGCCGCCGCGAGCGAATCTCTCTCGTGAAGAACCGGATGCGGGAATTCCGCACGTCCGGGTCTGTGAGGGATGGGGACGGCAACGTCCCCATCTACTCGGCAATCGACGCGCCGCACGGCGGCCAGATGGGCGGCGAACGCCGCCGGACTGGCTAAATGCGCAAGATCGCCGAAGAAGCCGAGATCGTTTCCGTCGAAAGCGGCTTGCAAGCGTTCGAGGAAGAGGCGGCGGAACAGCCGCGAGAGCGGCTTGACGGCGAGAAAGAAGTTCGCGCGCCCCTCGATCCATCGGGCGCCGTCGGGCGAAAGTCCGCCGCCGGGGACGACGCAGTGAACGTGGGGGCGGCGCCTCGACGCCTGGCCCCAAGTGTGCGGGATGGCGAGGCCGCCGATCCGCGCTCCGAGCCGGCGCGGATCGGCGGCCAGCGCAGTCATGGCCTCGAGAGCGGTCTTGAACAGCATCGCGTAGAGGGCGGCCTTGTTGTGGAAGGCGATGGCCGCGATCGGCGCGGGCAGCGTGAACACGACGTGGAAATAGGGAACCGGCAGCAGCTCGGCCTGGCGGTCCGCCAACCATTGCGCCCGCGCAGTTCCCTGACACTTCGGACAATGCCGATTGCGGCGCGAGTTGTAGGCGGTGCGCGTCGCGCCGCAGTCGTCGCAGGCCTCGACATGTCTAAGCGAATGCGCAGCATTCGTCCGTGCCGCCGAGCGCCGCCGTTCGACACGTCGTGATCGCGCTCATCACGCGCCGCTCGGTCCGCCCCACGTGTCCGGCGTGATCGCGAAGATAGGCCTCGCCATGGCGACGCAGGATATCCGCAACCTCCAGGCGAACGCCATGCGTTCGTCCTGCGATCGTCGGCCGATCGAAGGAAGTCTCGACGCGGGCCATGGCCAGCGCCGCGCGCCCGTCTATCCCGGCGGCATGACCTCCAAGGACAAGCGATCGAGCGGGCTCTGCGTCGCCCGGATCGTGTGGGCGGCGACCTGCATATAGCGCGCCGTCGACGACAGATTGTTATGACCGAGCAGAACCTGAATGATCCGGATGTCGGTTCCGCCCTCCAACAGGCGCCTCGCGAAGCTATGGCGCAACGTGTGCAAGGTGACCCGCTTGCTCAGACCGGCGGCTTTGACCGCCGATCGGCAGGCGGCGTGCGGCACCGTCGAGCTCGCCGTAGGTCTCGTAGGCGATCGTGACCTCGGGCAGCGTCACCCCGCTGTCGAGCTTGAAGTCGCGAAGGGTGAAGAGCTTGCTCTCCACCGCGTCGAGAGACGAGGCTTCCGCATTGAGAGAAGCCAAGAGCACGGCGACCATGACGGCGAGCACCCTCATCGGCGGCCTCCAGCAGCGCGGCGTCGCACAAACTATGAACGGGAAACGGCGAATCCCGCAAGTCCTGCCAAAGCCGATCTCGAAGCGCCGGGCAAGGCCTGCCCGCGACCCGGCCAGGTCATGGTCTTGGGGGGGAGCGGCGCACGTACAGCATGGTGGACCGGCAGGCGGCCGAAATATCTG
This sequence comes from Roseiarcus sp., assembly GCA_050015935.1. GTDB lineage: Bacteria > Pseudomonadota > Alphaproteobacteria > Rhizobiales > Beijerinckiaceae > Roseiarcus. The sequence goes on along the minus strand of JBEKAL010000214.1, from coordinate 490 downwards.
CAACGGCTCGAAGGCGCGCTCCAAGCGTACGAAAGCGAAGCGATCCGCTCCCGAATTTTCGAGGCCGAATTTCCAAGCGGTTGGCCGGTGCAAATTATAGGGGCTAATTGTCTCCTCCCTCGTCGATCGCTACGGCCGTTTACTACCCACAGCGGCCCTATGAGTCGGGCGCCAAGCGTTTGATTTTGACCACTAGCGCAGCCTACCATCGGCCCTATCGTGCTCGTATCGTCTTGATCAGATTGCGGCGACGAATGGCGGCCGAATTGACCACTCGGACCGCAGGCAGCCATTCAACTGGCGAGAACCAAAAGCCAAATGTCATCGATAGCCAACCGAGCGGCGTGAAGCCTCCCGAAGAATCATCAATGATCGTGTCCCTAGACGTGGTGTAGCTGATAGGGCGTCGCCATTCTCCGGCATGGCCGGGTCGGTCAGCCCGCCACGGCGGACAGGATGACGATGGGATTATCGCTGATCGGGGCGATGG
>JBEKAL010000213.1:0-7051 GCA_050015935.1 Roseiarcus sp. | reverse complement strand
GGCGCGCCCCTTTGCGGCTCGCGCGGCAATGCCGCATAATCGCCCGCCACGGCCCGACAGGGGGATTCGACGATGGACCGCTACGATCCGCTCGAAGCGCCGGCCTCCGAGGAATGGCTCGATCTCGACGAGTCGGAGCGCATCGCCTTGGTCGAGAGCTATCACCGTCGCGCGCGCGCCGTCCTTCCCAATCTCCGGGCGCACGCGACCTTTCACGCCATCGTCGAAAGTCAGGCGGCGCTCGGCGACGAGACCCCGGTGCGCAGGACGCTCGCGCGCCTCGTGGAGGAAGGCGTCGACCGCCACGAGGCCATTCACGCCGTCGCCGCGGCTCTGTCCGAACACATGTTCGATCTCGTCCGCGCCGCCTCGCCGCCATCCGACCCGAACGCTTCCTACTTTGCCGCGCTGGAAAAACTGACGATCGAGAGTTGGCGGAAGACGTACGGGTGATTGGCTCCATTTTTGGTTGCGGGGGGGGTGGAGGGGTTGCCGGGGCTCTGCGGTGAGTGGATTGGGCATGTTGATATTCGGCAATGTGTATCCTGTCCCCGTAAACCCCCGCCCCCTCGCGTTTAGAGCGCGTCTCGGAAAAGTGGGAACCGGTTTTCCGAAAAAGACGCGCTCCACGAAGAACTTAGAGCCGATCCCGATTCCAACGAAACGGGATCGGCTCTAGCCGCGTCCGTTCGCGACTGTTCGTCGCTCATTGCCCTTGATGATAGCGCGCGCCGAGAAACTCCGCGTTCCGGTTATCCCCAGTGGGGGAGCGCGAGGCCTTTACAGGTTCTTGCGCTGAGGCAATCGGCGCCAGAAGAACAGTTGCTGAAAGGCCAACAGAGAAAGGCATTTACATATCTCGCTGTCAGTTTAGCGGAAACTCAAACCTACAACTCACACGACATGCTGGGTGATACCGCACACAAAAGGCGGTGCCGTTGGCCGCAGACCAACCAAGATTTCTCATTTTTATTATGCAATCACCGTAGGCCTTTCTACATGCTGCGATACAGTGTTCCCTCGACGCCGTACTCCGGTTCGATGGCAACGCGTCGCCAGAAGTGCTGGTCACACAAATCCATGCCATAAGTAGCACGAATACCGGTTTGTATACGGTCGTCATCATTGTTACCTCCCCCATTTCGTGTTGTGCGCGCTCGGTGTTTCGGATCGTGTCCCAAGGCGTGGTGTAGCTGGAGCGGCGGGGTCGCCGCGTTCGCCGGCTTTGGCCGGGTTGGTCAGGCGGCCACGGCGGGCAGCCCGTCGATGAGATGATTGCTCATCGGGGTGATGGTTTCCAGTGTCATGTATCTTGCGCCTTGGGCGACCATTCGTCATTCTGTTCGAGAGGGATGGCGACCACGAGGCGAGTGATGGCCGCCCCGTGCGGGAATATGCCGAGGGACCTCGGCGCACCGCTTGATCGCGCCGTCGAGCCGCTCCCGCGGGTTGGCGCGGTGCGCGGCGGGGAAGGCCAGGTAGGCGAGGACGGCGGTCTCGGTTCATGACGACCCTCTGCGGTTACCCGAGTCTAATGTTGCGATCGTATGATGAGCGCTCTGTGATGAGAATTTTGGTGGCCTGTCTTGCTGGCATATTTGCCGCGTCCCTGACTGTGTCGGCGGCTGCTCAATCCAAATGGATCGTCCAGGAGGGCCGGTCCACACACGACAACTCGCGTGCCGTCTCGTTGAAACTGCTTCCAGACCGGGGCACGGCTGGCCTCACCGCGCTTTGTATCGAAGGGACCACTCGGGTCACCATTGTAGCACTCGAACGGCTCCCACTTCCTCCAAATACAGCCACACTCGTGGTGAGCTACCGCATAGACGCGAACGCTCGGCAACTTCGGCACTTTACTGTTGGCGGGAATGGAGATTCCTTCACCATCGATGGTAACCCGGCAAAGGAGATGTTGAAGGAGCTGCTCGGAGGCGAGCGCCTATACCTGGGCTTCGAACCGCCGGCCGGTCCCATCGAAGCGGCTGAACTCACCATCACTGGCCTCGATGCCGCAATCCGACCCTTCCGAGAAGCTTGCAATTGGTGACGTGCCGCGTTACGGCATTACGCATTACGGTATTACCATTACGGGGACAGGACATTGCGCGATTTTTGACGCGAATGAGATAGGGAATTGCGTATCATGTCCCCGTAACCGGCGCACGCCCGTCAGGCGCGAGGCGCAGCCTGCTCGTCCGTCCTGACACTGCGCCGGACGCGCGGTTCTCCGCCGCTCCGCCGAACGGGCCGAGGTCCGCGACGAGGCCTTGTCAGGCCTCGCCGCTCTTTTTCGCCATCAGCCGGTCGCTAACGCCGGCGCCGGCGCCGCGCGAACGTCGGCGCGACTGTCTTCGGGCGCCGCGACCGCGGGCAACTGCAGCACGAGAGCGTTCTGGCCGGGCGCCAAGTCGGTCAGCAGGACCAGCCGTCCGTCGGGAAACTCCAGCGCGTCATGATGCATATACGGCTGATCGAGGTTCACCTGACGGAAGCTCGCCACGCCGGCGGCGATTTTCCGGTAGGACGGCGCGGAGCCGCGGCGATCGTTGCAGACAACGTCCCGATCGAACGCCAATTCCGTGCCCGGTCGAACGCAGACCGCGACATCGGGACGGCCGATCGCGGAAAATCCCCGCGTGGCCGAATGGACGAATGCCGTCGTCACCAACCGGTCGCCGACTTTGGCGGGAATGGAGGCGACGTGTTGCAAGCTGTAGTCACACATCTTCCAATCTCCTTTGCAGCGTGAAAGCCGGAACGTCGCCCTCGGCCAGCAAAGCCGACCGGCCGACGACGCGCCCCGCCGCCAAACTCTCGGTCATGACGCGAAAGCGCCCCTATGTCTCTGCGCGCGCATTTGCGAGCGCAAGACGTAGCGCGACGCCAAGGATGCATTCGCTCCACAGTCCCGAAGCCTTGGCTGGCGGGAGATCGTAATGAGCAACATTGGCGATCGTATGGTCGCCAGGGCGCGAAATTTCGGCGCCGTCAGGCGGACGAGCCGCGTCAATCGGCCAGCCTCGTCCACGCCGCGCCGACGCGCCCCCTCCCCTCACCACATATCCAGCGCCGCCCTCGCCTCGTCGGACATGCGGCTTTGATCCCACGGCGGATCGAACACCATCTCGACCCTGACCCCGGATACGCCGGGCACGGCGGCGACGGCGTTTTCGACCCATACCGGCATTTCGCCCGCCACCGGACAGGCCGGCGCCGTCAGCGTCATCTCGATCGTGACGAAGCGGTCGTCGTCGATGTCGACGTTGTAGATCAGGCCGAGCTCGTAGATGTCGGCCGGAATTTCCGGATCGTAGACGCTCTTCAGCGCCTGGACGATTCTCTCCGTGAGCGCGCCGAGTTCCTCCTTCGACAGCGTCGAAGGCGGCTTCGCCAAGGGGAGGCTCGGCGACGTTGCGGCGATTGGGCTGTCGTCCATTGCCAAGGCCCTCCTCAAGCGAACAGTCTCTGCGCGCGCAACAGCGCGTCAGCGAGCGCGTCGACCTCGGCGCGGGTGTTGTAGAGCGCGAACGAAGCGCGACAGGTCGAGGTCACGCCGAAGCGCTGCAGCAGCGGCATCGCGCAGTGCGTGCCCGCGCGCAACGCCACGCCCGAGCGATCGACGATGGTCGCGACGTCGTGCGCATGCGCGCCCTGCATGGCGAAGGAGACGATCGGCCCCTTGCCCGGCGCCGCGCCGAAGATGCGCAGCGAATCGATCGCGCCGAGGCGTTCGTGCGCGTAGGCGCTCAAGGCCTCTTCGTGCGCGCGGATGCTCGATCGGCCAATGCCCTCGACATAATCGAGAGCGGCGCCGAGCCCGATCGCCTGCACGATCGGCGGCGTGCCCGCCTCGAAGCGATGCGGCGGCGGGATATAGGTGACGAAGTCTCGCGTCACGTCCTGGATCATCTCGCCGCCGCCGTTGAACGGCGGCAGGGATTCCAGCAGCGCCCGCTTGCCGTAGAGCACGCCGACGCCGGTCGGGCCGTACACTTTGTGGCCGGTGAAGGCGTAGAAGTCGACGTCGAGATCGCGCACGTCGACATCGAGATGCGCCGCGCCCTGCGAACCGTCGACCAGCACGGGAACGCCATGGGCGTGGGCGATGCGCACGATGTCCTTGATCGGCGGCGCCGTGCCCAGGACGTTCGACATCTGGGTGATGGCGACGATTCTTGTCCGCGGGCTCAGCGCGCGCTCGAACGCTTCGAGCGAAAACGATCCGTCGTCGGCGACGTCGACCCACTTCAGCACGGCGCCCTTGCGCTCGCGATGAAAATGCCAGGGCACGATGTTGGAATGGTGCTCCATCACCGAAAGCACGATCTCGTCGCCCTCGCCGATATGGGCGAGGCCGAAGCTCGAGGCGACCAGATTGATCGCCTCGGTCGCCGAACGCGTGAACACGATTTCCTGGCTCGAGGCGGCGTTGAGGAAGCGGCGGACGGTCTCGCGCGCCGCTTCGTAGGCTTCGGTGGCGATATTGGCGAGATAATGCAGGCCGCGATGAACGTTGGCGTATTCGTGTTCGTAGGCCCGCGTCACGCGCTCGATGACGGCGCGCGGCTTCTGCGCCGAGGCGGCGTTGTCGAGATAGACGAGCGGCCTGCCGTAGGGCCGCTCGCCGAGGATCGGAAAATCGGCGCGGATCGCCTCGACGTCATAGGGGGCGACGCGCGCAGTGGCGCGATTCTGGTGGATCGTCATGCCGGCGCCGCTCCTGTGCGCCGGGCGAGCCAGGCGCGCGTCATCGAAAGCAACATTTCCGCAAGCTCGGGTTCGGCGACGCAGGCGATCGCCTCGGCGCCGAAAGCCTCCAGCAGCATCGCCTCGGCTTCGCTTCTCGCCACTCCGCGCGTCTGCAGATAAAACACCTGCTCGGGATCGAGCGCGCCGACCGTCGCGCCGTGGCCGCAGACGACGTCGTCGGCGAGAATCTCGAGTTCCGGCTTGCTGTTCATCGCCGCGTGCGGCGAAAGCAGGATCGCCTGGGACTTCATGGCGCCGTCGGTCTTCTGCGCGCCCGGCCTGACGATCACTTTGCCTTGAAACACGCCGATTCCGTCGTCGGTCACGATGTGTTTGAAGAATTCGCGGCTCTGGCCCCCCAAGGCGGCGTGGACGACTTCGAGCGTCGTATCGGCATGGCGGCGTCCGTCGATCAACGCCAGGCCGCCGAGCGCAATTCTCGCTTGCTCGCCGGCGAGGGTCGCGAAAATCTGCCGCCGGACCAGTCCGCCGCCGGCGACGAAGCCGAAAGCGTCGAGTTCGGCGCCCTGCGCCAGATGCGCGATCTGGCTTTCGACATGCAGGCCCGCGCCGTCCTCGATCGAAGCGACATGGGCCGCCTTGGCGCCCGGCGCCAAGGCGATCCAGGTCGAAACGTGGCGCTGCGCGCCCGGCCCCGCGCCGACGAACCGCTCGACGACGCTGGCGCGCGCTCCCGCGCCGAGCGCGATGGCGAGGCGCGAATAGACCGCCTCGGCGCCGCCGCCGGCGAAACAATGGACGATCTCGATCCGCGGCGCTTGCCTGCCCGGCTCGACGGTGAGCGCGCAGCCCCCGAGCGTCAGCGCGACGTTGAGCGCCAGCATCGCGTCGGCCTCGGGAAGCGTCGGCGCCTCCGGCGGCGTGGGAAAAACGGCGACGCCCGCCGGCGGCGCGTCGGACAGCGCCGCGACGAACCGGCCGTCGACAACGACGAGCCGCGTCCCGCCGGCGCGCGCCAGAGAAGCCAACGATCGCCCTGCAACCTCGATCGCCGCCGCGTCGGGCGGCTCGGCGAGCGGCGCCGCGCTCGCGAGCGCGGCGCGAAGATCGGTGTAATGCCAGGCTTCGAGGCGGCGCGTCGGCAGACCGGCCTCCTCGAAGCGGCGGAACGCCGCCTCCCGCCGCGGCGAGGACGCCGCGCCGCACAGGGCGGAAAACTGCTCGGCGAGCGTCGTCTCGGCGGCGGTCTTGACGATGGCGCGATGCAGGGTCATGCCGTTGTCACGCCGCCTCGCTCGCGTAATCGCCGTAGCCGTTGCGTTCCAATTCCAGCGCCAGTTCGGGCCCGCCGGAATTGACGATGCGGCCTCTGGCCATGACATGGACCACGTCCGGCCTGACGTATTCGAGCAGCCGCTGGTAGTGCGTGATGACGAGGAAGGACCGCTCGGGATCGCGCAGCGCGTTGACGCCCTCGGCGACGATGCGCAAAGCGTCGATGTCGAGGCCCGAATCGGTCTCGTCGAGCACCGCCAGACGCGGCGCGAGCAGCGTCATTTGCAAAATCTCCATGCGCTTCTTCTCGCCGCCGGAAAAGCCGACGTTGAGCGGACGCTTGAGCATATTGGGATCGATTTTCAAGTCCTGCGCCGCGCCGCGCACCGCGCGCATGAAATCGGGCGTCGTCAGATCGGCCTCGCCACGCGCGCGCCGCTGCGCGTTGAGCGCGGCCTTCAGGAACGTCATCGTGGCGACGCCGGGAATTTCGATCGGATATTGAAAGGCGAGAAACAAGCCGCGCGTCGCGCGCGCGTCGGGCTCGAGCGCCAGAATGTTCTCGCCGTCGAAGAGGATTTCGCCGGACGTCACTTCGTAATCCGGCTTTCCCGCGACGACATAGGACAGCGTCGACTTGCCCGAACCGTTCGGCCCCATGATCGCGGCGACCTCGCCTGTCTTCACGGTCAGGTCGAGGCCGTCGAGGATCGGCTTGCCGTGGACGGAGACGCTGAGGTTTTTGACTTCCAGCATGAAACGCTCTTTCAATGTCTCATTCTTCGCCGTCGAAATAATCGATCGGATGGTCCTTGCGGCCGAGGTAGCTGAATTTCGCCGACAACATGCCCCCGCCGGGCGGGATCATCGAGGCGACGTTGAACTTGTTCGAGTCCGGATATTCCATGACGTCCGGATCGAGCCGCGTCGAGAATGCGAGATATAGGGTATCCCCTTCACTCCAGTAAGCCCGCGTGATAGCTTCGGGGGATGGAAGTCGTAAGAAATCTTGTCCCTGGGGTTGATTACCCCAGGACGTTTCAAGAGGTTGACGAGTGGTTCC
>JBEKAL010000212.1:0-7108 GCA_050015935.1 Roseiarcus sp. | reverse complement strand
ATCGGCTACGTCGGCCGCAACATGCTCGACGCCGTCGCGGTGGGCGAGATCTTCTCCTCGCCGACCGCCAAGAGCTTCTACGACGCGATGAAGATCGCCGACGGCGGTCGCGGCGTGGTGTGCCTCTACGGCAATTACGCCGGCGACAACATGAACGTCAAAATGGCGGTGAAGCTCGCCGCCAAGGACGACATCGAGGTGCTGACGGTCGTCGCCAATGACGACGTTTGCTCCGCGCCGCCCGACCAACGGGAGAAGCGCCGCGGCGTCGCCGGCGAAGTCTTGATGTGGAAGTGCGGCGCCGCGAAGGCCGCGCTCGGCGGGAGCGCGAAAGAGGTGCAGGCGGCGGCGCAGAAGGCGATCGACAATTGCCGCTCGATTGGCGTCGGCCTCGGGCCGTGCACGCTGCCGGCGGTCGGCCATCCCAATTTCTTGATCGAGCCGGGCAAGATGGAAGTGGGCATCGGCCACCACGGCGAGCCTGGCGCCCGCGTCGAACCGCTGAAGAAAGCGACCGACGTGGCGCGCGACATGGCTAAAGCCGTTCTCGACGACCACAACTTGCCGGCCGGGACCGAGGTCGCGGTCTTGATTTCGAGGCTCGGCGCCACGCCGACCGACGAGCTCTACATCCTCAACGACACCGTCGACGACGAAGTCCGCGCGCGGGGGCTCAAGATCTCGCGCACCTACATCGGCAATTTCTTCACCTCGCTGGAGATGGTCGGCGCGACGCTGACGATCATGGCCCTGGACGGCGAACTCAAAGAGCTGCTCGCCGTCGACGTGGCGTGCCCGGCGCCGTTGTGAGAGACGCTGCGATGCAAGGCTTCTCCAACACCAACAGCGACGACATCGTTCTGGCGATCACCGGGCGCATCGTCGAGAACCGAGGCTATCTGAGCGATATCGACGGCCTGATCGGCGACGGCGATCACGGCGTCAACATGGCGAAGGGCTTCTCGCTTGCGGCGGAGCGGCTGCGCGGAGGGACGCCGCCGCTGGCGACCTCGCTGGCGACCCTGGGCGAGGTGCTGATGACGGAGATCGGCGGCTCGATGGGCCCGCTCTACGGCGTGATGTTTTCTGGCTTCGCCGAGGCGCTCAAGGGCGTCGAAGAGATCGACGCCCCTGCATTTGAACGGATGCTTCGCAACGGTCAGGAGGAGGTCCAGTCGATCGGCGACGCGAAGATCGGCGACAAAACGCTGATCGACGCTTATTCGCCGGCGTTGCAGGCGTTCTCCGCGGCGACGGCGAAGGGCGAGAGTTTCTCGGCCGCGCTCGACGCGCTCATTATCGCCGCCGAGAAGGGACGCGACAGCACGATCGACCTCGTCGCCAAGATCGGCCGAGCAAGCCGACTGGGGGAGCGTTCGCGCGGCGTGCTCGACCCGGGCGCGGCGTCTTGCGCGATCATTCTGTGCGCCCTCGCCGAGGGCGCGAAGGCGAAGCTCAGGATGTCGGAGCCACGGAAACTAAGCGAGGCGCAGCGATGAAGATCGCCCTGGGCGCGGAGAGCGTGGGAAAACCTCTGCTCGACGTCATCGCCGCGCATCTGGCGCAGCGGCCCGATCTGACGGTCGTCGACTTGAGCGAGCCGGGCTTCTACGCCGACGTCGCGGCAAAAGTCGGCCAGGCGCTGCTCGCCGGCGAGTGCGACCGCGGCGTCCTGTTCTGCGGCACCGGCATCGGGGTTTGCATCTCCGCCAACAAGGTGCCGGGCATTCGCGCCGCTCTGACGCATGACACCTATTCGGCCGAACGGGCGGCGAAATCCAACAATGCCCAAATCATCACCATGGGCTCGAGGGTCATCGACGCCGAACTGGCGAAATACGTTGTCGACGTCTGGCTTGGCGCCGTCTTCGACCCGGCAGGTCCCTCGGCGGCGAACGTCGCGGCGATTGATCGTCTGGATTCCCGCAAACCCGCGGGCTGAGGCGTCGCAGCAATCGACGCCGAATGGAGGATGAGCCTGGCGCGGGATATCCCGCGACCCAGGAGGGGGGAGTGCACCCGACGGCGGCGCGGCCGGCTTTCGGCGCGAGCGGCGGGATTTTCCTCGGCTCCGCGCGAACTTGCTCGACACGCGTGACATAGACCTTCTATCTTCCTATCTTCGTCGGGCCGGCGGGAGGCCGACGCGGGAGGACAGTTTTCGTGACTGACAGCGGGAGCGAGCTTCGCAGCAGCGGGCGGCCGTGCCTCGCCCCAGTCGAAGCGAGCGGAACGACGCCGCTGCGCTTCGGCGACGACCCCTACGTCTGGGCGAGCTGGCTCTATTACCAGGAAGGGATGACGCAGAACGATATCGCCCAGACGATGGGCATATCACGCGCCACCGTCATCGCCTACCTCAACGAGGCGCGCGAACGTGGCATCGTCAACATCTCGATCGAGCCGAGGCGGCTCGCCTCGCTGGCGCTCGCCCAGTCGCTGAAGAGTCATTTCAACCTGCGCGACTGCTTCGTCATTCCCAATGGCGTCGATGATCAGGCGCTCGGCGATCGATTGGGGGCCGCCGGCGCTCTGGCGTTGCGCAAGTTCCTCAAGTCGGGCGACACGCTGGCCGTGACCGGCGGCCGCACCGTGATGGCGCTCGGCGACAATCTCAGGGTCGTCGGTCTGCAGGACGTGACCGTCGTCCAGGCGATCGGCGGCGCAATCGCAAGGAACCCGGCGTCGCCGTCCCAGTGCGCGTCGGCGATCGCCTCGGCGGTGGGCGCGACATGCGTCAATCTCTCCGCGCCGGCGGTCGCCTCGAGCGTCGACGCGAGGGAAGTCATGGTCGCCGAGCCGCTCGTCGCCGAGCAGCTGGGCATCCTTCTGCGCGCCAACAAGGTTCTGTTCGGCATCGCCTCCTTGCGGCCCAACGCGTCCCTCTACAGCGACAGCGTCTTCGACGCCGCGGAGCTGCAGAGCTACATCGACGGCGATGCCGTCGGCGTGCTTGCGGCGCGGTTCATCGATGCCTGGGGACGGCCGGTCGCCGGGGCCCTCGACGGCCGCGTGATCGGTCTGTCGCTCGAGGACCTGCTGCAGGTGGACGTGCGCGTCTGCGTGGCGGGCGGATTCGACAAGGTGCCGGCGATCCTCGCCGCGCTTCGCCGCGGCTACGCCAACGTGCTCGTCACCGACGCCGCGACGGCGCGCGGCGTGTTGCGCGCCGACGGCGGCGACGAGCTCGAAAGGCGTCCGAGCGACAAGCAGTCCGTCAAGCAGCGCGGCCGCGAGCCGCGGCAGTACGTCAAGAAGTTCATCAACGAACCTGACGTCGTGGTCGAAGAGATGCTCGAAGGGGCCATTCGCGCCCATCGCGCTTTCCTACGGCCACTCGCTTCCTCGAGGCGCGCGCTAGTGGCCCTCGATGGGCCGCGTCCGGGCAAGGTCGGCCTTGTCGTCGGCGGAGGGTCGGGTCACGAGCCGTGTTTCCTCGGTTACGTCGGCAAGGGCCTCGCCGACGCCGTCGCCGTCGGCAACATCTTCTCGACGCCGCCGCCAGACCCGATCTTTCAATGCGCGCAGGCGGTCTCGGGCGGCGCCGGGGTTCTCTTCGTCTACGGCAACTACGTCGGCGACGTCATGAATTTCGACATGGCGGCCGAAATTGCCCGCGACCACGGCATCGAGACGCGGTCGATCGTGACGACCGACGACGTCGCTTCCTCGCCGCGCGAGAATCGCGATTCGCGACGCGGTGTCGCTGGCAACGTCTTCGTCTTCAAGATCGCCGGCGCGGCGTGCGACAAGGGCTGGAGCCTCGACGCCTGCGAGGCCGTGACGCGCAAAGCCAACGCGCGCACTTTCACCGTGGGCGTCGCGTTGGAGCCGTGCGCCTTGCCGCAGACCCGCCGCTACAACTTTGAGATCGGGCCCGACGAAATCGAGGTCGGCATGGGCATTCACGGCGAGCCGGGCGTGTTGCGCGGCGCGATGGCGCCGGCCGATGAGATCGTCGACATGATCCTCGACCGGATCTTTTCGGAAATGCGCCCGGCCTCCGGCGACAAGGTCGCCGTTCTGGTCAATTCGCTCGGCGGCACGCCTCTGATGGAATTGTATATCCTCTACCGCCGCGTCGAGCAGCGGCTCGCCGCCAAGGGCGTCGAGATCGACATGAGCTTCGTCGGCCACTACTGCACGTCGATCGACATGGTCGGCGCGTCGATTTCGCTTCTGCATCTCGATCGCGAGTTGCAGGAGCTGCTTCATCATCCTAGCCGAACCGCGTTTCTGCAGGTGGGCTGATCTCGGCGATCGCTTGACGGAGAAACCAATGGTCGAGCTCCTTTCCCAGTGCCTGCGCCGCATGTTCTACAACATCTCCGACTCGATCGAAGAGGCGAAGGATCAGCTTTCGGCGCTCGATGGCGCGGTCGGCGACGGCGACCACGGGGTGACGATGTCGATCGGCTTCCAGGTAGTGAAGGCCGAATTGTCGAGGCGCAATGTCAACGCCACGGCCCCGGCGGATCTAATGAACACCGCGGCGATGGCGTTCCTCAACTCGGTCGGCGCGTCGACCGGCCCGCTCTACGCAACCGGACTGCAGCGCGCGGCGCAAGCGCTGACGGGAGCGACCGACACGACGCCGGCGGCGCAGGCGGCGATCCTGAAGGGAATCGCCGACGGGGTGCGCGAACGCGGCAAGGGGCAGCGCGGCGACAAAACGATGCTTGACGCCTTGATTCCGGCGGCGGAGGCCGCCGCAAGCGCTGTTCGCCGGTCCGCGAACGTCGAAGACATGTGGCGGGAAATCGTCGCCGCAGCCGAAGTGGGCGCGGCGTCGACGCGTTCGATGGTGGCGTCCAAAGGACGGGCGGCGCGACTGGGCGAGCGGTCGCTCGGCCACGTCGACCCCGGCGCGACCAGCGCCGTCGTCATTCTCAAGGCGATGGCGCTCACGTTCTGCGGAAGCGACCCCGGAATAGTGAAGATGACAAGCGAACGCGGAGGTCAAGGCGTTCGGAAATCTGAATCTGCCTCGGAGGTTCGGAAGGGGTTGAAGGGCTGAATCGCGCTCTCGCCTTCTGCGCCGTTCCGGTCGCCGCTCATATATTTAACATTCAGCGGGCGCATACAGAAGTTAACGGACGCCACTTCGCAGTGGCATATGATGAAAACGCGACCAAGGACGCGCAAGCGCGAGCCGACGCGTTTTTGACCGCGCACCTGAAGTAAGGGCGGCAGGCCGCGCTCAGCGTCGCCTATGGCGCGGGCCTGCGCATTGCCGAGGTCGTTTCGGTGAAGGTCTCGGATATCGACAGCAAGCGCATGATGCTCCGCGTCGAGCGAGGAAAGGCCGGCAAGGACCGTCAGGCGATGCTGTCGCGGCAATTGCTGGCGCTTTTGCGCGATTGGCAGCGCATCGCGCGGCCGCAGGTCTGGCTGTTTCCCGGGCGCGACCCGATCAACCCGACGTCGACGCGCTCGTCAAGGATGATGCGAAGGCGGAGAGCAGTCGCGAAAGGGCGGCGCAGGCGCTGGAGACGATGCCGGCGGAAATCCGCGCCGCTGAACAAGCCGCACAGACTTGCTGGGCGAGCGCGGCGGCGCAGCGCGCGCGTCTTGCACGCCAGAGCGTAGAGGAGGAGACGATCCGCCATATCGTTGCGCCCTCTCAGCAGCGTTGCGCCGATTTGGCCGCCTCGGCCAAGAGGGCACATACGGTCTACGTCGAAAAATCGCGCGCTGATCTCGCCGACGCCGAGATCGCCCGCCGCCCGCGATCCTACGAGCCTGGCGACATGGTGTGCGATCCGCGCCATTACCTGGCGCTGATCGAGACCAAGCCCGGCGCTCTGGATCAGGCCGCGCCGTTGCAGAACTGGAGCCTGCCGCCGGCCTTCGCCGAGATGCGTCGGCTTTTGGAGGCCCGCTGCAGTCGCGCCGGCAAGCGCGAGTATATCCAGATTCTGCGCCTGACCGAGATTGCGCCGCCGGCGATCGTGGCCTCGGCCATCATCGACGCGATCCGGCGCGGCGTGATCGGCTTCGACGCGGTCAAGCAGCTCCTGGTCGCCCGGATCGAGGGAAGACCGGCCAGGCTCGATCCGCGGGCCTATCCCTACCTGCCCACAGCGACCGTAAAGACCACGGCGGCCGCCGACTACGCCGCACTGCTATCTGAAAGGGCGGCGTGATGACGAACGCCGATTCCGCCCCTTCCGGCACGATGGCGGCCGTGCCCACTGTGCTGCTGGCCCATCATCTCGAGCAGCTGAAGCTGCCGACCGTCCTGCGCGAACATGAGAAGGTCGCGCGCGAGGCCGCCCGCTATGGCGTCGACCATGTCCGTTACCTGCTCCGCCTCGTCGAGCTTGAGCTTCTCGACCGCGAGCGCCGCGTCGTCGAGCGGCGCATCCGCGAGGCCAGGTTCCCGGCGGTCAAGAGCTTCGAGACATTCGACTTCGCCGCCATCCCCAGCCTCAACAAAATGCTGACGCTGGAACTCGCCCGCTGCGAGTACGTCGCTCGCCGCGAGAACGTCATCGCCCTCGGCAACGGCGGGACCGGCAAGACCCATGTCGCTGGGCCGAGCGAGGCTCGCGGCCGAGCGCCCCCAAGGATCGGCGAACCGCCTCGGTCACTATCTTCGGCGCGATCTGCCCGAAGGACGGCAAGGGCGCGGCGCTCGCTATGCCGCGCTGCGGCACCGAGGCGACGAACCTCCATCTGGCCGAAATCGCCAAGGACGTGGCGCCGGGCCGCCACGCCGTCCTGCTTCTCGATCGGGCGGGCTGGCGCACCTCGCCAAAGCTCGAAATCCCGCCCAACATGACGCTCGTGGCCTTGCCGGCCAAATGCCCGGAACTCAATCCGACCGAGAATGTCTGGGAATTCATGCGCGACAACTGGCTGTCAAACCGGATTTTCCAATCCTACGACGATCTCCTGGACCATTGCTGCGAATCCTGGAACAATCTCCGCGATCAGCCCTGGCGCATCATGTCCCTCGGCTTGCGCCAATGGGCGCACGGGTTCTAGCACTACTTTGGCAGATTAACGATTTGTTAACTGAGATTGGGTAAGGCTTTGCGTTCTGATTTGCGGAGCGCGAGGCATGTCGGACTGGCGAGCGGAGCTTTCGGATTGGCTGGGGCCG
>JBEKAL010000211.1:0-7144 GCA_050015935.1 Roseiarcus sp. | reverse complement strand
TTCTCGACGACGGCCGCATCGACCTTGTTGTTGTTCTTGGTGAGGAGCTGCTCCGCCTCCTTTTGTGCATTGTCGGGCTTCCAGCCGTCGGTGTAGCTTTCGCCGACGTCCTTGATCTTGCCCGCGTCCATCGCCGGTTTCAGGATTTCGGTGATGCCGGAGAACAGGAAATCGGCGTTCGGGTCGCCCTTGTCGCCCTTGATGAAGATGTAGTTGCCGGCCGGCTTGGCGGCGAAGATCGCTTTCCCCATCATCCGGCCGACGCCGACGTTGTCGAAGGTGAGATAGAGCACGTTCGGGCTCTCGATCAGGCGGTCATAGGCGATGACCGGGATGCCTTCGTCGGTCGCTTTCTTGACCGCCGGAAGAATCGCCTCCGAGTCCATGGCGAGAATGACCAGAACGTTCGCGCCCTTGGAAATGAGGCTTTCGACGTCGGCCAGTTGCTTGGTGGGCGAGGCCTGCGCGTCGGCGGAGATGTACTTGGCGCCCGACGGGGCGAGCCCGGCCTTGATCGCGGCTTCATCGGTCTTCCAGCGCTCTTCCTGGAAATTGGACCAGGACACGCCGACGACGATGTCCTTGGCCATGGCGGAGGTCGATACGCACAACGCCGCAAGAGCCGCGGTCGTCAATAAGACTTTCTTCATATTCGCTTCCTCTCCCGTTAATGAGTCTGCCGCCGATCCAGGCAAACTCGCTTCGCTATTCGCACGCCGGACCGGCCCGCACGAGGCGCGCGGTCACAGATACCGGTTCACCAGATTTTCCAGATACTCCTGGCGACCGGATCGGGGTTGCGGATCGAGTCCTTCGCGCTCAACTCGATCCGCTATGTCTGCAAGATCGCGCTTGCCCGCGAGCATTTCAGCGCCTTCGCCGAGATCCCAATTGGCGTAACGGCCCGCCACGAAGCGATCGAGCTTGCCGTCTTCGATCATCGCCGCCGCGGCGAGGAGGCCGCGCGCCAGCGTATCGATGCCGCCGACATGGCCGTAAATGAGGTCGACGGCGTCGAACGATTGGCGCCGCACCTTCGCATCGAAATTGAAGCCGCCCGTGGTCAAGCCGCCCGCTTTGAGGATGGCGTAGATCGCGAGAGCCGTCTCCGGCGCGTTGTTGGGAAACTGGTCGGTGTCCCACCCGCTCTGGTAGTCGTTGCGATTGGCGTCGAGCGAACCGAGAATGCCCAGCGCGGCGGCCAGAGAGACTTCGTGCTCGAAGGAATGTCCGGCGAGCACCGCATGGCCGACCTCGATGTTGACCTTGACTTCGTTCTCCAGGCCGTGCGCCTTCAAGAAGCCGAACACCGTGGCGACGTCGTAGTCGTACTGGTGCTTGGTCGGCTCCTGCGGTTTCGGCTCGATCAGGATCGTCCCGCGAAAGCCGATTTTGTGCTTGTAGTCGACGACGAGCTGGAGGAATCGGCCGAATTGCGCCAGTTCGCGCTTGAGATCAGTGTTGAGCAGGGTTTCGTAGCCTTCGCGCCCGCCCCACAAGACATAATTGGCGCCGCCGAGCTGGTGGGTGACGTCGATGGCGTTCTTCACTTGCGCCGCCGCATAAGCGAAGACGTCCGGATCGGGATTGGTCGCCGCGCCGGCCATATAGCGGCGATTCCAGAACAGATTGGCCGTGCCCCAAAGCAAGCGCACGGGCCGCGTTTCCATTTTGCCGGCGAAAACGTCGGCGATTTCGCGCACGTTCCGATTGGATTGCCTGAGCGAAGCGCCTTCGGGCGCAATGTCGCGGTCGTGAAAGGCGAAAAAGGGAAAGCCGAGAATATCGAACATTTCGAAGGCGACGTCCGCCTTCAGCCTGGCGCTCGCGATGTCGTCGGCGAACCAGGGCCTGATGAACGTCGGGCCGCCGAAAGGGTCCGATCCGTTGCCGACGAAATTGTGCCAATAGCAGATCGAAGCGCGCAGATGCTCTTCCATGCGCTTGCCGAGAACGCGCCGGTCCTTGTCGTAATAGCGATAGGCGAGGGGATTGTCGGACTCGGGCCCTTCATAGCGGATAGGCGTCAAATCGCCGAAAAACCCGGTTCCGCTCACGGGCGATCCTCCCCAGAAGTCCTCATCGGCAACACATAGTCGACAAAATGATGGGCGTCAATCATCCTCGCTCTGGGCGGCGCGCCCGCCGCGCCCCTATTGTCGGGCCAAGTCCGCTTGCTTGCCTTGCAATCAACCGTTTGATATACGTACCTCAACCGGGAGGACGTTCGCCGCTCATGGCTCGCGCGACGGTGCATGATGTGGCCAGAACGGCGGGCGTCAGCCTCGCGACGATCGACCGCGTGCTGAACCGACGCGGCGGCGTCAGGGCGGCGACCGTCGAGAAGGTCGAACAGGCGATTGCGCGGCTCGACTATCGTCGCGACTCCGCCGCCGCGATGTTGGCCAAACAGCACGCGTACCGCCTCGCCTTCGTGATCCCGACCGGCGTCAACACGTTCCTCAGCAACCTCGCGGCCGAGGTCAGAAGGCTTGCCGATCTCTATCGCGCCGACCGCGTCTTCATTTCCATCGTCGAGGTTCCTCCGTTTGACGGCGAGGCGCTCGCAGACGCTCTCAAACAGTTGGAAGCGCAATCGCTGACCGGCGCGGCGGTGGTGGCCACGGATAATTCGACGGTGCACCAGGCGATCGACCAATTCGCGGCGCAAGGCGTCAGCGTGGTGACGCTCGTTTCCGACGTCCCGGCCTCGAAGCGCGCGCATTATATCGGCATCGACAACAGCGCCGCCGGCCGCACGGCCGCCAGCCTGATGGGCAGGTTCTTGCGCGGAGAGAAGGGTCGCATCGCGGTCGTCGCCGGCTCCATGCTGCTGCGCGACCACGCCGAACGCCGCTTCGGTTTCGAACAGGTTCTACGCACCGAGTTTCCCGATCTCGTTCCCCTGCCGGCGGTGGAGGGCCTGGACAACGCCGCGGTCGCGCAGGAAGCGTTGGGCGCGCTGCTCGACGCCCACGTCGACATCGTCGGCGTCTACAGCCTGGGCGCCGGCAATCGCGGCGTCATTGCGGCGCTGCGCAAGCGGGGCCTCGCCGGCAAGATTTGCGTCATCGCGCACGAATTGACGGAACATTCGCGCGCAGCGCTGATCGACGGCGCCTTCGCCGCGATCCTCTGTCAGAACCCCGGTCACGAGGCGCGAAGCGCGACGCGAATTTTGCGCGCGCTCGCCGACGGCGTTCCGATCGATCCGGATCAAGAGCGCATCCGCATCGACATCTATCTGCGCGACAACCTGCCTTAGACGGAACGGAGGACCGCGTCGTGCTGGAGATTCCCTTGCAGACCGGCTCGACCCCGCGCGACGAATTCGTTATCGTTGGCCTTGTCGGAGCCGAGATCGCGGACGGACGATCTGAACCCGGCGCGAGCGGCGGTCGGCCGGCAGGGGGGCGGGCGTGACGGGCAGGACTGCGAGCCTCGGAGCCTTGACGCTGCTCGCGCTGCTAGCCGTCGGCGCTGCGTCGGGCGGCAGTTGGGACGAGAAGGTCTTTTCCTCGCACGTCGATTTCGACGCGGTCGCGGCCGCAGGCGCCGCGGCCATTCCCGCGCTGATCGAGCGCGGCCGCGTTCTCTTCAAGTCGAAGTTCACCACCGAGGACGGCGCCGGCCGTCCCAAGGCGACGCAGGCGATCATCCCGACCCGGCGCAAGAGCGGCGTCAATCCCCCCTTCAGCCGCACCAGCGGCCCGGACTCCAATTCCTGCTTCGGCTGTCACAACGATCCGATCGAGGGCGGAAGCGGCGACGTGGTCGCCAACGCTTTCGTTTCCGAAGGCTTCGAGAGCGCGCAGTTCGACAACACCGACCCATCGTTTTCCAGCGAAAGGCACACGATCGCGCTGACCGGCGCCGGCCTCGTCGAATTGCTGGCGCGCGAAATGACCGCCGACTTGCAGGCGACGCGCGCCGCCGCCGTCGCGCAATCGCGAATGAGCGGCGCCGAAGTTCGCGCCGACCTCGTCGCCAAGGGCGTGCGTTACGGATTTATCGTCGCGCACCCCGACGGCGTCGTCGATCTCGACTCCGTCGACGGCGTCGACGCCGATCTCATCGTGCGCCCGTTCAGCCGCAAGGGCGTGTTCACCTCGCTCAGGCAGTTCACCATCAACGCCCTCAACGCGCATCACGGCATGGAAGCGGTCGAGCGTTTCGGCGCGCGCTGGACCGGCAGCCACGATTTCGACGAAAGCGGCGTGCCCGACGCGGTGACTGCGGGCGACGTTTCGGCGCTGGTGGCGTTTCAGGCGACCCTGCCGCCGCCGACCGTCAAGGCCGACCTGCCGGAGGACTGGCGCGTCGCCGCCGCGACGGGCGCGAAGCAATTCGCATCGCTGGGCTGCACGTCGTGCCACATTCCCGCGCTGCCGCTGAAATCGCTGGTCTTCACCGACCCGGCCCCCTACGACATGGCCGGCACGCTGCGCGCCGGCGAGGTCAGGAAGCCGATCGTGATCGACCTTTCCCAGCAGCCGTTCGCGCGCCGCCTTGCCAAGAACGACAAGGGCGAGTGGCTTATCCCGCTCTTCAGCGACCTCAAGCGCCACCTCGTCGTCGACGATCAAGTCAACGCCCTCGGCAACGAGTTGCAGGCGCAGCGTTTCGTCGAGCGCGACGTGTTTCAGACCGCGCGCTTGTGGGGGGTCGGGTCGACCGCGCCCTACGGCCATCGCGGCGACTTCCGCATGCTCGACGAAGTCATCGCCGCGCATGGCGGCCAAGCGCGTTTCGCCCGCGACGCCTATCTCGCGCTGGATAGGCCGACGCGCGACTGCGTGATCGCGTTCCTGCGCTCACTCGTCATCGAGGCGCCGTGATGCGATCGCTCGCGTTAGTCATTCTCTTCTTTGCTGGGCTCGCGCCCGCCTTCGCCGACGAGGCTCGGCCGAAGCCGCTCGGCGACGTGCCGATCTTCCACGAGGAAGCGCTGGCGGCGGGCGTGAACAGCGTCTACGACGGTCCGTGGGAGTTCTTCGTCGGCGGCGGCGGCGCGGCGTTCGACTGCGACGGCTCCGGCTTTCCCTCGGTGTTTCTCGCCGGCGGCAAGAACCGCGCCAAGCTCTACGTCAACAAATCCAAGGCCGGCGGGCCGCTGAAGTTCGAGGAGAAGCCGCTCGACATCGGCGCCGACCCGAGCCTGCTCGACAACGTCATCGGCGCCTACCCCATCGACATCGACGGCGACGGCCATATGGACCTGTTCGTGCTGCGGGTGGGGACCAACTTGTTGCTGAAAGGCGGGCCCGACTGCGCGTTCACCCTCGCCAACAAGGAATGGGGCTTCGACGGCGACGCGGGCTGGACGACTTCCTTCGCCGCGGAATGGGAGAAAGGCCAGAAGTTTCCGACCTTCGCGATCGGCCATTACGTCGACCGCAACGCGCCGGGCTCGCCCTGGGGCACCTGCGAGGACAATTCGCTCTATCGCCCGCAACCCGGCGACAAGCCCGACTACTCCCAGCGCACGCCGCTGGCGCCGGGCTTCTGCGCGCTGTCGACGCTGTTCACCGATTGGAACCGCTCGGGCACGCCGTCACTGCGGGTCTCCAACGACCGGCAATATTATCGCGGCGGCGAAGAGCAGATGTGGCGAATCGAGCCGGGCAAGACGCCGCGGCTTTACGGACGCGCCGACGGCTGGCGGCATGTCTCGATCTTCGGCATGGGCATCGCCGAGGGCGATGTCGACGGCTCGGGCTTCCCGCAATACGCGCTGACCTCGATGGGCGACACCAAGCTGCAAAAGCTCGATCCCGACGAGGCCGGCCGCGGCGAGTTTCCGGTCTATCGCGACATCGCGGGCGAGGTCGGCGCGACCGCGCACATCCCCTACGCGGGCGGCGACCGGCGCCCCTCGACCGGCTGGCAATCCGAATTCGCCGATTTCAATAATGCCGGCCTGCTCGACCTGTTCATTTCCAAGGGCAATCTCGCGCAGATGCCCGACTTCGCCGCCTACGATCCCGACAATCTGCTGCTCGGGCAATGGAACGGCAAATTCGCCGAAGCGGGCGATCTGGCCGGCATCGCGCTCAACCGTCAGGGGCGCGGCGCCTTGATCGTCGATTTCAATCTCGACGGCATGCTCGACATCCTCGCCGTCAACCGCAGCGGGCCGGCGAGCCTGTTCCGCAACCTCGGCGCCGACGACGGCGCCGGCGGGGTGAAGCCGATGGGCAATTGGAGCGAAATCCGCCTCGTCGAGCCCAATCCCAACCGCGACGCCGTCGGCGCGAAGATCGCCGTCAAAGTGGGAACGCGCACGTTGATGCGCACCGTGCAGGTCGGCGGCGGCGACGCCTCGGGCCACGCCGGCTGGGTCCACGTCGGCCTCGGCACCGCCGAGCGCGCCGAGATCCGCGTGCAATGGCCGGACGGCGAATGGAGCTATCCCTACCGCGTGTTCGCCGATCAGTTCGTGGTGCTCGACCGGATGAAGCCTCAGGCGGAATATTGGTATCCGGGACGGTAGGGGCGTAAGAGCCCTCGCCCGCCGGCCGGAGCTGTCGCCCGTGGCCCTCGCCGAGCCAAGTCTCGGCAGGGAGCGCCGTCGACCTCATAGACGCGTCTTTTTCCGAGACCAAGGGCTGTCAAGGGCGCGCCTTTCGGCGCGCCGCCGAAGGCGGACAATTTCTATAGGGGCAACGGGCGGTCGAAAGCGTCGGATTTCCAGTCGGTCGCGTGTCGGGTTCCCTTCGGTTCGAGCAACAAACCAAAGGATACCCGATCCTCGGCCGCCGCTTGCCCCCATAGGATCTGCGCGGGCGCCGACGCGGCATCGCCACTTATACATAGGAGTGCTGCACATCGATAGAGCATGCAGCAAATCCGTTAGGTTTTTCAAAGACATAGAGCGACCTAAGTTTTTAGCTTAGAATCCTGGCGCTCCAGCCAATTGCCTCTAGAGCCGATCCCGTTTCGTTGGAATCGGGATCGGCTCTAAGTTCTTCGTGGAGCGCGTCTTTTTCGGAAAACCGGTTCCCACTTTTCCGAGACGCGCTCTAGAGCGTATCCCTTTTAGCTGGAACCATATCCGGCGTTTTTGAAGTAGTTGGAGCATTCGGTTGGCGGGAAATCGTCGATGGGGATGCCGATCGCGTCCCATAGGGCGTCGACGGTTCGG
>JBEKAL010000210.1:0-10814 GCA_050015935.1 Roseiarcus sp. | reverse complement strand
CGAGGCAAACTCCGTCTCGGCGACGGGCGCAATCCGCTGAATAAGCATGGTCGATCCTATGTTCGGGTTTGGACGCTTCGACTATAGGAGTCGAAGCGCCCGTCGCCGCATAGGATCTCTCCGCCACACGCCAAGCCGTCTTTCCCCGCGGAAGCATGAACTTCCGAAATTTTGCGGCTGTCAATAATCTTCGACCGCCGCAGGCGGCGCGCGCATCGGACGCCGAGAGACGCCCGTCTTTCGACGGGCTATGAGCGCGCCATGGACAGCCTCAAAACTTCGGAAAAAAGCGGCTTCCATGAGGAAAGACGGCGCTGGACTTAAGTCGTAAAACGCGGCGCGATGCGCGCCGCTGGCGTGAGTGCGCCGCACGATTCGAGTAGGGACGATCGTCGGGAGTTTGTCATGATCGCTCGCCCGCGCCGCAGCGTGCTCTATGCGCCCGGCTCCAACGCCAAGGCCCTCGCCAAGGCGCGCAGCCTGGCGGCCGACGCGATCGTCATCGACCTCGAAGACTCGGTCGCTCCAGACGCCAGGCCGGCCGCGCGGGTCCTGGCGGTCGAAGCCGTGCGCGTGGGCGGGTTCGGCGGACGCGAGGTCGTGATCCGCCTCAACGGGCTCGATACGCCGTGGGGCGGCGAGGACCTCGCCGCCGCGATCGCCGCGGCGCCCGATGCGATACTGTTGCCGAAGGTCGACGGGCCGGAGGCGGTCATGGTCGCCGCGCGCGCGTTGCGCGAGGCGGGCGCGCCGGGGAGGACGCGCCTGTGGGCGATGCTGGAGACGCCGATGGCGATCCTCAGCGCGGGGCCGATCGCCGCGACCGCCGCCGATCCGGATTCGCGCCTCGAGGCGCTGGTGATAGGCCTCAACGATCTCGCCAACGAGACGCGCGCCCGTCTGACGCCCGGCCGCCCGGCGATGACCGCCTGGATCGCGCTGTGCGTCGCCGCGGCGCGCGCCCACGGCTGCGACATCATCGACGGCGTCTACAACGATTTTCACGATCTTGCCGGCTTCAAGGCCGAGTGCGAGCAGGGCCGCGACATGGGCCTCGACGGCAAGACGCTGATCCATCCCGATCAGATCGAAATCTGCAACGCCGCCTTCGCGCCGCCGCCGAGCGAAATCGAGGCTGCGCGCGCGATCGTCGCCGCATTCGCCCTGCCGGAAAACGCCGGCAAGGGCGTCATTCGGCTCAACGGCCGCATGGTCGAATTGCTGCACGAGCGGATGGCGCGCCGCACGCTGGCGGTCGCCGAAGGGATCGAAGCGCTCTCCCGCATGAACTGAAGCCGCGCGCTCGTTCGCGCGACGCTTGGAATGGGTGGCGCGAAACGCTACATCCCTCCCGTCCCTCGTGAGCCAATGGAGCCGCGCCGCATGAGCCAAGTCTATCACGCTCTCTTTCAACTCGGCGCCGACGCGACGCCCTACCGAAAACTGAACTCCGAGGGGGTCAGCGTCAGCCACGCGCTCGGGCGCGACATTCTCCTCGTCGACCGCGAGGCGCTGCGAGCCCTGAGCGAGCAGGCGATGATCGACGTCAACCATCTGCTGCGGCCGAGCCATCTCGCCCAGCTCGCCAAGATCCTCGACGACGCGGAAGCGACCGCCAACGACAAGTTCGTCGCCTACGATCTTCTCAAGAACGCCAACATCGCGGCGGGCGGCGTCTTGCCGATGTGCCAGGACACCGGCACGGCGATCGTCGTCGCCAAGAAGGGCCGTCTGGTGTGGACCGAGGGCGACGACGAAGCGGCGATCGCGCAAGGGATCGGCGACGCCTACGAAAAAAAGAATCTGCGCTACAGTCAGCTTGCGCCGCTCTCGATGTTCGAGGAGACGAACACCGGCGACAATCTGCCCGCCCAGATCGAAATCGCCGCCGAGGGCGAAGATTCCTACGAGTTCCTGTTCATCGCCAAGGGCGGCGGCTCCGCCAACAAGAGCTTCTTCTATCAGGGAACGCCGTCGATCCTGACGCACGAGCGCATGATCGCCTTCCTCAAGGAGAAGATCCTCACCCTCGGCACGGCGGCCTGTCCGCCCTATCACCTCGCCGTCGTCATCGGCGGGACGAGCGCCGAACAGACGATGAAGACGGTGAAGCTCGCTTCGACCCGCTATCTCGATGCGTTGCCGACCAGCGGCGCCCCCGATGCGCGCGCGTTCCGTGACCTCGCGATGGAGCAGGAGCTGCAAAAGCTGACGGAGCGGCTCGGCGTCGGCGCGCAGTTCGGCGGCAAGTATTTCTGCCACGACGTGCGCGTCGTCCGTCTGCCGCGCCACGGCGCCTCGCTGCCGATCGGCCTCGGCGTCTCCTGCTCGGCCGATCGCCAGGCGCTCGGCAAGATCACCAGAGAGGGCGTCTTCCTCGAAGAACTGGAGCGCGATCCCGCGCGTTTCCTCCCCTCGGTCGACGAAGCGAGCCTCGGCGGGCCGGTGGCGCCCATCGATCTCGATCGTCCCATGAGGGAAATCCTTGCCGAATTGTCGAAACATCCGATCCGCACCCGCCTCGCGCTGACCGGCGTGATGATCGTGGCGCGCGACGCCGCGCACGCCAAGATTCGCGAGCGGCTGGAGCGCGGCGAGCCGATGCCCGACTACATGAAGAACCATCCGGTCTACTACGCCGGCCCGGCCAAGACGCCGGCGGGCTATGCCTCCGGCTCGTTCGGACCGACGACCGCGGGGCGGATGGACTCCTTTGTCGACCAGTTCCAGGCGGCGGGCGGTTCGCTGGTTATGCTCGCCAAGGGCAATCGCTCGCGCGAGGCGCGCGAGGCCTGCGCGCGTCACGGCGGCTTTTATCTCGGCTCGATCGGCGGTCCCGCCGCGCGCCTCGCCCAGGACTGCATCAGGAAGGTCGAAGTGCTGGAATATCCCGAACTCGGGATGGAGGCGATCTGGCGCATCGAAGTCGAGGATTTCCCCGCCTTCATCGTCATCGACGACAAGGGGAACGATTTCTTCAAGGAGTTGAACTTGGGGTGAGAGCCGCGATGGCGTCCCGTAAGGTGGAAATGCGCCTCGCTTCCGATGGGGCTCGGCGCCGCCTCGGGTTCCTCCTCGATGTCGCCGCGGTGGGACTTGCTTAACCGGACTGGCCTAAAACGGGCAACGCCGCCAGAAACGGGGCAAGCCATCATGCGTAGAAGCCTTGCTGCGGTCTCCATAGCGTTCGCCCTCGCCGGTTGCGGCGGCGAGGCGCTGGACGCGGGGCCGATCGATCCGCATGCGGCGCGCGAAGTCGCCGCCGTCCATCTCGACCCCGCCGCCGCCTCGGAGGCGTTGAACGCGTACCGGGCGAGCCGAAGCCTCGGGCGGGTGCGGCTCGATCCGGCGCTGACCGCGATGGCCCAGCGGCAAGCGAACGCGATGGTCGCCGGAAACAAGATGTCCCACGATGTCGCGGGAAGCTTCAGCTCGCGCCTCGCGGCGTCCGGGGTCGATACGACGGAGGCCGGAGAGAATCTCGGCGAAGGCTATTATTCGCTCGAAGAGGCGATGACGAGCTGGCGCCAATCGTCCGAGCACGACGCCAATCTCCTGATGGCCCGCGCAACGCGCTTTGGGATCGGGATCGCGAAAGACCCGCGCACGCATTTCGGGGTCTATTGGGCGATGGAGATCGCGGCGGAGCCCCGGGCGTTCGCGAGCGGTTCGGGATTTCTGACGTCCACGTCGGGCGCGCGGGTGGCGGCGCAGTAGAACGTCGGGCGTGCGGCGCCGGCGAAGCGGCGATCGGCGACCGTTTTCGCAGCGCCGTTGAATTCGCCGGTCATTGCGTGCAAGTTGCGCGCCCGCGCCATCGCGAATGCTCATGAGGAAGGCTCCGCCATGTCCCTTTCGCTCTATCAATCCAGCGTTCCCGTGTTCCAGCGTTCGCTGAACGCCTTTTCGGCGATCCTCGACAAGGCGGCGGCGCACGCGGAGGCGTGCAAATTCGATCCCTCGATCTATCTGACGATGCGGCTGCGCCCGGACATGTTCACGTTCACGCTTCAGACGCAGGTGTTCTGCGACCACGCCAAGAACGGTTCCGCGAGGCTCGCCGGCGTGGAGGCGCCGAAGTTCGAGGACAACGAGGCTTCGCTCGAGGAACTCAAGGCGCGCATCAAGAAGACGCTCGACTTCCTCGCGGGCTTGGACGCCGCCGCCGTCGACGCCGGCGGCGAGCGCGAAATCATTTTTCCCTCCGGGCGGAACAAGGCGAGAATGTTGGGCGCGAACTATCTCGCGCATTACGCGCTGCCGAATTTCTATTTCCACCTGACGACCGCCTACGACATTCTGCGCTACGCCGGCGTGGCGATCGGCAAGCGCGATTTTCTCGGCGTCGTGCCCGGCTTTTCGCGAGTCTGACCTTCTCGTTCCCACTTCAATCGAGGCGCAGTTCATGAGCATCGAACGGATCGGCGTCGGCCCGCGCATGTCGCAGGCCGTCGTCCATGGCGACACGATCTATCTCGCCGGCCAGGTCGCCGACAAAGCGGCGGGCAAGAGCGTCAGTGAGCAGACCAAGGAGATTCTCGCTGCGATCGATCGACTCCTCGCCGAGGCCGGCTCGGATAAGACGCAGATCCTCTCGGCGACGATTTATCTCGCCGACGTCGCGACCTTCGCCGAGATGAACGCAGTCTGGGACGGATGGGTCGCCGACGGGCATACGCCGGCGCGCGCCACGGTCGAGGCCAAGCTCGCCGCGCCCGCCTACCGCGTCGAGATCGCCTGCATCGCAGCCAAACCGTCGAATAGGACGACAAGCACGTGAACAAACCTCTGGAGGGCGGCTTGACGGGCGTCTTCGAATGCGTCGCGACGCCCGCCGAGGCCGTCGATCGCCTCGCCGAGCTCTACGCGCAAGCGGCGGGGTCGCTGCGCGACGCCGTCGAGAGGTTCCTCGACGACGGCGTTCCCCCGAGCGCGGAGGTGCGCGCGCGCTTTCGCTATCCAGAATTGCGCGTGACCTATCGGCCCGACGGCGTGCCGCCTTCGAGCGCGCGCGCTTTCGCCAAGTTCACCGAAGCGGGCGTCTATTCCACCACCGTGACCCAGCCCGAGGATTTTCGCGCCTATCTGCTCGAACAGCTCGAACCGCTGGTCGCCGAATTCGGCGCCGAGATCGAAGTCGGGGTCGGCGAGCAGGAAATCCCTTACCCCTACGTGTTCGAAAGCGGCGACGAATTGGGGCGCGGCGGCGCGACGGCTTCCGAACTCGCGCGCTTCTTTCCCGTGCCTTCGCTCGCGGTCTTCGGCGACGAAGTCGCGGACGGCGCGTTCGATGTTCGTCCCGGCTTCGAGCGCCCGCTATCCCTGTTCGACGCCGCGCGCGTCGATTATTCCTTGCGCCGGCTGGTGCATTACACCGGCTCCGACTGGCGCGCGATGCAGCCTTGGGTGCTGTTGACGAACTATCATCGCTACGTCGATCAGTTCGTGCGCTGGGGCCTGGAGCGACTGGCGGCCGGCGCCGTCGAAAAAATCGTGCTGCCCGGCAATGTCATGATCGACGCGAGCCTGACGCCGGCCGAAGCCGAGGCGCGCGCGGCGGGCGTCGTCTGGCATCGCTTTCAGATGCCCGCCTATCACGTCGTGCGCGCCGACGGGCGCGGCTTCAGTCTGGTCAATATCGGCGTCGGACCCGCCAACGCCAAGACCATCACCGACCATATCGCGGTGCTGCGCCCGCATTGTTGGCTGATGGTCGGCCATTGCGCGGGCCTCAGGCAATCCCAACTCATCGGCGATTACGTGCTCGCGCACGCCTATCTCAGGCAGGACGCCATCCTCGACAACGCGGTGCCGCCGGACGTGCCGATCCCGGCGCTCGCCGAAGTGCAGGTCGCGCTGCAAGAGGCGGTCGCGCTGGTCACCGGCGATCGCGGCGAGGCGCTGAAGCGGCGCCTGCGCACGGGAACCGTGGTCACCAACGACGATCGCAACTGGGAACTGCGCTGGACGCACGAGCGCCGGCGCATCAATCTCTCCCGCGCCGTCGCGGTCGACATGGAATCGGCGACGATCGCGACCCAGGGGTTTCGCATGCGCGTGCCCTACGGCGCGCTGCTCTGCGTCTCCGACAAGCCGCTGCACGGCGAAATCAAGCTGCCCGGCGCGGCCAACGCCTTCTACGAGCGCGCGATCGGCGAGCACTTGCAGATCGGCATCGCCGCGCTGGAGCTGCTGCAAAACCAGCGCGCGAGCCTGCATTCGCGCAAATTGCGCAGTTTCGACGAGCCGCCGTTCCGGTGACTCGAGGCGACCTGCGCGAAGGCGCCTCGGGCCGGCCGGATCGTCCCGGCGGCCGTCCTCGTCGCCATCGGCGGCCGCCGCCAAGGCGCTCGGCGGCGGAACATGCGCTTCGCGTCGGTTCGCAGCATCGACAATCAGGCTGAGCCGATGCGCCATCGCGCGAACTTCCGGCGGGCGATCGCACGCGGATCCTCGACGCGCTACGTGGGAACTTGGCGGAGATCGGCGTCGCGGCGGCGCAAGGGGCGCAGAACGCCTATGCGCTCGAGCGCCTCCTCGCCGCCCGGCCGAGCGGCGGAAAATCGCATAGCGAATTCTTGAAATCATGGCCGCGCGGCAAAAAAAATTGCGCCTGTCCCACACTGCCGAGCCGCGGCCGAACTGTCTTCGCTCCTGTCGTCGTTCTGCTTGCGCGGCGCCGACTTGGCCTCTATAAACCGGCTGCGCCGCTCGCGGCGCTGTCGGAGTGTAGCGCAGCCTGGTAGCGCACCTCGTTCGGGACGAGGGGGCCGGAGGTTCAAATCCTCTCACTCCGACCACTTTCCCAAACCTCGACGCCGACGGGCGCCGCTCGCCTCACCCCGCGTGTCCGCCCAACACTCTGGCATAGACGCGGCGCACCTTATCGCGCGCTTCGCTGACCGCCCCTTGCAGCGATTCGAAGTCGGGCAGCGCCGCGGCGGCGGCGATGCGCCGTTTGACGCCGCTGGCGGCCCTGGCCGGATCGAAGGGGCCCGCGACGGAAAGACGCATGATCTGGGTGGCGTCGGTATAGAGCCGGTGCGCGCCCGCGGCGCCGGCCTCGGCGATGACCGCGCGCGTCGAGGTCTCGAGCAGGCCGGGATGGCGACGCGCGTGGGCGAGCACGAGATATTGCGCGACGAATTCGATGTCGATGAGGCCGCCCGAGACGAGCTTCAGATCCCAGGGATCCCGGTCGCCCTTCTCCCTGGCGATCAATTCGCGCATCGCGCGCGCATCGCGGGCGAGCTCCTCCGCCTCGCGCGGGGCGGTGAGGACGGCGGCGATCGCGGCGGCGATCTCCCGGCTCAGGCTCGGCTCGCCCGCCACGACCCGCGCCCGCGTCAGCGCCATGCGCTCCCAGGTCTCGGCTTCCGCGGATTGATAGAACGTGAAGGCCGAGAATTGCGTCGCCAGAGGTCCCTTGCGCCCAGAAGGGCGTAAGCGGAGATCGACTTCGTATAGTTTTCCCGCCTTGGTCGGCGCGGTCAGCGCGGCGATGAGGCGCTGCGTCAGGCGCGCGTAATAGAGCGCGGCGACGAGCGGGCGGGCGCCGTCGGATTCGCCCGCGTCGGCGGAAAAATCGTAGATGACGATCAGATCGAGATCGGACGCCGCGGTCATTTCGCGCGAGCCGAGTTTGCCCATGGCGAGGACGGCGACGCGGCCGCGGCGCACGCGGCCGTGATCGAGCGCGAAGGCGTCGGAGACCCGGGCGAGCAGCGCGGCGACGAGGCTTTGCGCAAGCGCGCTGTAAGCGCGCCCCGCCCGCTCGGGATCGAGCGCGCCGGAGAGCAGGCGCACCCCGATCAGGAACATTTCCTCGGCGGCGAAATCGCGCGCGCGGTCGAGCATGTCCTCGAAGCTCGCCGCGGCGTCGAGGAAATCCGCGACCCGCGAGGAAATCCGCGACCCGCGCGTTAATCCGGTCTTCGTCGAGACTCTCGCCGATCGCCCCGACCCGGCCGGGATCGATGGCCGCGTCGAGCACGTGCGGGCGCTGGGCGACGACCCCGGCCAAGCGCGGCGCCGAGGTCGCCTTACCGCGCCGCCTCGCGATGGGCGGTGGGGGCGAGCCGGGGCTGGAGCGCGACGACTTCCCGGCGCGCGAGGCGGCGCACGCCGACGGGGCGGTAGACCTGCTTGGTCGCTTCGACGATCTGCACGCCGGCGAAGGGCAGGCCGGCGGCGGCGCCAAGGCGCTCGATCGCCGGCGCGGAACTGACGAAGAAGCGGCGCCGGAACGGCGGCGCGTAAAGCGCTTCGCCCCAGTAGATCGGCGAGAACAGCGCCTCGCGCATCAGCTCGCGCAGTTGTCCCCTCGAATAGGGCTGGCCCTGGCCGAACGGCGTGCCGTCGGCGCGCGCCCATACGCCGCGCCGCGACGGCGCCACCAGAATCATCCGACCTCCCGGGGTCAGGATGCGCCAGACTTCTTCGAGCACCGCGCTCGGATGCTCGGCCGTCTCCAGGCAGTGAACGATCAAGACGCGATCGATCGAGGCGTCGGGCAGGGGCAACATGTCCGGCGCGACCAGCGCCGAGGCCGAGCGTCCGCTCGTCGGCCAGTTGACCACGCCCTGCTCGGCCGGCATGAACGCGAGGACGCGTTGCGCCTCGTCGCGAAAGCGCTCGAGATAAGGGGCGCCAAACCCGAGGCCGAGAACCGACAGCCGCGCGCAATTGTCCCAGCGCGCGCGCAGCACCCGCCCGATCAGCCGACGCGAAACGTCGCCGAGCGGCGAAGAATAAAAACCGACGAGATCGTTGACGTCGAGGGTCATGAATGTTTACGCCTATGGGCAAGCCCGGCGAATTTGGACCAGTCCGCGCCGCGGCGCAAATGACGTTCCGGCGGCGGTCGGCGGCTCGGCGCGCACGAGGGAAGGCTTGGCGAGGAAAGACTTGGCATGACGACGCACATTCATCAGTTTCTCTGCCTCAAGGACAATTACGGCGTGCTGATTCACGATTCGGGCTCGGGCGCGACGGCGGCGATCGACGCGGCCGACGCGGACGCCGTCATCGCTGCCGCCGCCGCGCAAGGTTGGGAGCTGACCGACCTTCTCGTCACCCATCACCATTTGGATCACGTTCAGGGCATTCCCGGCCTCAGGGCGCGCTTTCCCAAACTGCGCGTCGCGGGACCCGCCAAGGAAGCGGCGCGCATCGATTCGCTCGACGCGCTCTTAAGCGAAGGCGATTACGCTCGCGTCGGCGCCCTCGCCGCCAAGGTCGTGGAGACGCCGGGCCATACGGCCGGTCACATCGTCTATTGGTTCGAGGAGGACGAGATCGTCTTCACCGGCGACGCGCTGTTTTCCCTGGGGTGCGGGCGCGTGTTCGAGACGCCCTATGCCGTGATGTGGGATTCGCTGGTCAAACTCGCGGCGTTGCCGGGCGAAACCGAGGTCTATTGCGGCCACGAATACACCGAGGCGAATGCACGCTTCGCGTTGACGATCGAACCTGACAACCCCGTTCTTCGAAGCCGCGCCGTCGAGGTCGCGGCCTTGCGCGCGGCCGGCAAGCCCACCGTGCCGACGACGATGGCGGCGGAACTGGCGGCCAATCCCTTTCTTCGCGCCGAACTGCCGAGCGTCCAAGCGGCCCTCGGCATGGCGGGCGCCGATCCCGCGGCCGTATTCGCGGAGATGCGCGCGCGCAAGGACCGCTTCTGAGCGGCGCGCATCGCGGTTCTTGGTTGCCGAAACCTTAAACATAAACTTTGTAAGAGGGGCAAAAGTCCTGGCGGTCAGGGCGGCTGAGCGGCGCGGACGCTGACGATTTCGGGAAGGAAGGGAATTGTGGCGCTGCCGGGAACGAGGAGCCGTGCGCCGAGATAGTCCCAGAAGGCGATGCCGAGCTTTGCGCAGGTCTTGGCGAGCCCGAGGAAGGCGTCGCGGCAGTCGCGGCCGGCGTCGCTGCGGGTTCCGCCGCTGATTTCGCGCTTGACGACCTGGCAGCGGATGTCGTTCTCCGAACCGTTGGCGTGCAGCGGAATTTCCGGCCGGTCGAGCGCCTTCAGCAACTCGCTCTTGTTGGCGCAGGCGCGCGAGCAAGCGGTCGAGGGTGGCGAAGCCGGTCCTGCTGGTGAAGATGCGGTCGAACCGCGTCTGTAAGGCAGCCTTACGCGCCGTGGCCGGGTTGCGGCGGTAGGCCTTGAGACTGCGGTAGAAGCGCCAGATTAGGGCGCGGATGCGGCGTTGCGCGGCGCGTTGGGCGTCGGTGAACGCATCGAGTTTGTGAACCAGACGTTCGGCATGGACCCAGCAGAGGCCATGCCGGCCGACATTGAATTGGCCGGCGTCGTCGCTGACGGTCACGGCGTCGGCGAGCAAGCCATGCGCCTCGAGGCTGCCCCGCAAAGCGCCTTCGGCGGCGATCAGCGCGGGATCGGGATGGACCTTCAAGGCCGAGATGCCGAGCCGGTCCAGATGAGCGTTCCAGGCCACGCGATCGGCGAAGGCGCGATCGGCATGCTCGCTCAAGCTGGCGATGACGGGTCCGGCGAGCGCGAAGGGCGCGCATAGAGGCCAAGGCTTCTTGATTGACGACGTAATCGCCATGTCCGGCGCGCAACAGCGCAAGGAAGTTGAGACGGCTTTTTGAACCCGTGGTCCCGAACCAGGTGAACTGAGCGTCGCCGATCTGGGCGCCGAAGCCGTTCTTGCCTTTGTGGCGCGCCCCGGCAGCGTCGGCCGTGATCCACGCCGCGTTCGTCAAGCCGGCCCGCAGCACGGCGCGGGCTTCGTCCAGGAAACTCTGCTTGCCGGCGATCAGCAGGCGGACGACCTGCCGCTTGGAGATGA
>JBEKAL010000209.1:0-7626 GCA_050015935.1 Roseiarcus sp. | reverse complement strand
CCCGTCGGCGTCCTCGTCGAGCGCATTGATGAGCAACACCTGATCGGTGAGCTTGGCGCCCGAAGCGATGAGCGAGGCGAGGGCGCCGGAGGCCGCCAGTTCGTCGGCGCGCCCCAGATTGGCGACGACGGACTGGCGCACGGCGCCTTCGACGCGCTTGTTCGCGACGATCTGCACGTACGTGCGCTCGCCCGACCTCTTGAAGCGGAAGAACATGGCGGCCCCAAAGCAGAGCACCACACAATCCGATTCGTAATCAATTATCAAGCCTATAATTTGTGCAAACGTGACACCACGTTTGGTGAAAATGCCCGATCGCAGTCAATGATATCAATAGGTTGCGAGCGCAAAGCCAAGTTTACTGTTCAAGTCGGGCCAGGCGAGGAGCGGCGCCGGCTTGCCCGGCCATTGCCGCTGGTAGGTCAACGGAATGGCGGCGTCCTCGAGCCCCGACGCGCGCCAGCGCGCGACGATCTCCCGGGCGCGCAGGTCGGGCGAAAGGACGCCGTTGCGAACCGGCTTGCCGTGGCGGTCGAGAAGGTAAAGCCCGTTGCCATAGCCGGTCAGGCCGACCGCCATGATCGACGACGGCGTGCGCAAGCCTCCGCCCTGGTATTGGCGCAGCTCGACCGCAAGGACTTCGGCCGGGCGCATCTGGACATTCATGAACTCGACGACCTTGCGCAGCTCGGGGGGAATGCGGTCGGCGACGAACAGCATCCTAATGCGTCCCGCCTGCAGGTTGTCTTTGACCCTCGCCCAAAAGGCTTCGCTGGCTAACGCGGGATTCTTGCAACGGCGTCGGATGTTTCTCCGCCGATCGTCTGGCCGGCGCCAAATATCTCGTTATACAAGTCCTCGCCGTACGCGGTTTGCAGGGGTTCCGCTTCGATCAACTTGAAGGTCCGTCCTCCATCGGCTTGCCGCTCGGCCCGCAGGAAAATCGAACTCCCGGTGTTTTTGTCGTAAACTCCGTGCGCAAAATCATAGAGATGGGTGACGAAGCATATCTTGATGCGCTTCTCCAGCAACGCCGAAATGATCTGTCTGGCGATCTCCGAACCCTCTCTTTCGTTGGTTGCGGAGAACGATTCATTGAATAGCAAGACGGCGTCGGGCGCGATCTTATCCACAATCTCGCTGCACCGGTTGAGTTCTTCGTCCAATTTGCCGCTTTTCATCGTGGCGTCTTCCTCGCGCCGATAATGCGTGAAAATATGACTGCACAAGTTGGCGCTGAACGACTCGGCCGGGACGAACATGCCGCATTGCATCATCAATTGCGCCAACCCGAGGCTGCGCAAGAACGTGGTTTTCCCTCCCTGATTGGCGCCGGTGACGATCACAAAGTCTTTGCCGTCGGCGTTCAAATCGTTGCCGACGACCCGACGATCGGTCTTGAAGCTCAGGCATACGTCGTACAATCCGTTGAAAGTCAGTTTGCGTTCGCTCAGAGCCGCAGGCGTCGGAAAAGAGATCGGCCGCCCCTTCTTGGCCAGTTGCTCCTGCAGATTCAAACAGCCGATATAGAACGCCATTTCGGCGCGAAGCATGGCGAAGAAACTGAGAATATGATCGTCGGATTGGGCCAGGGCGTTGGCGACGAGGTTGAGCCCCCGGTCTCTCAACTCCCCGAGGGCGTTCGCACCGCGTTCGTCGCGCGGTGGGAGACGCCACGTGTAGGCCGGCGGTTTTGGCGTCATCAACCGGGTTATCCAACTTTTCGCTCGGCCTTTGGGCTTGCGAAGGGTGTAATCCGCGCCCTTATTGCCCTTGCCCAATACCGCGCTGATCAACACCCCGTCGCGGAATTTCAATTCGTTTAGATGATCCTGGATGCTCACGAAATAATCGTCTTTAAGTTCCCTGTCCAACATGGCGAACAACGTCGTGAAGCCTTCTGAGGAAAATCGCTGGGCGTTATAGGTCCCTATCCCTTTCAGTTGCTTAAGCATGACGACAAACATCTGCAGAATGTTCACTGATCGTTCCACTATAGAGCTAGGAGACTTGCTATACATCCAAGCATGCAATTTGTTTTCTCTCGCCCTCACCTCGATCGTCAAATCATACAATTGCCTGCATACCAGCGGATTGGCGAGAACGTCACGAAGAACGTCCTGGCGATATCGTACTTCTTCTTCGTCACTCAGAATCTGCAGAACCGCCGCGCGCGCCACCTCGTACAAGTATCTGTCGCCCAGCGCCATGGCGTTGAACAGGACTTGCAATTCCAGATCCTGAATCAGCGCTTCGCGGTTTTGCGGCGACGCCGCCTCGAGATCGAAATCGCGATCCCGGTACATGAGAAAAGCCTTCATGATTTTATCCGTTCGCGGATTTGCCGGCGCGTCAGGCGGTATTTTTCGGCGATCGACATCGCATACGCGAGCCCGTCGGCGGGCTTGCGCACAATCTTGTAGGTTCGCACCGCCGGTTGTTCGGGGACAATCGTGCTGACGGCGCTGACGATATGATCGCTCAGCAAGGTTAGTTCGTCGATGAAAGTCACGCAGACGCATAACGCATCAATTCGTACGACGCGCTCGATCACTTTCGCCCCCAGAAAGATCGCGTCCTTTAGTGTTCCGGAGTTGAATATCTCATTCATGACGACGACGCTTTTTGAGGTGGCTCGATTCAAGGTGTCGTATATTCTGATCAAATCGTCCTGTAGTTTGCCGCGAAGATTGCTGATGTCTTCCTCTCGCTCGAAATGGGTCAATATTCGATCGAACAGAAACAGTTGCGCGCTCCGGCCAGGAACAAGACAACCGAGGCTCGCGAGATAGTGAAGCTGCCCGAACATACGGGCGAAAGTGGTCTTGCCGCCGTTGTTAGGGCCGGACACCACGAATATCCGTTCTTTACCTTTTAGATAGAAGTCGTTGCAGACGATCGTCGCCCGCTCGGCGACCAGTTTATTAGCCAGGGCCAAATCGAAGGCGTCATGAACGCAAAGCGCCTTGCTCTGAGAGGAAAGCGTGGGATAGCAAAAACTCAGCCCCGCCCGTCGAAGCGGGCCGAGATAATCCAGGTGCGCCACATAAAATTGGATTTCCCGATCGAAGGCGCCGATCGTTTCATCGAGATAAGCGACGTTCCGTCGGCAGTACGCGCTCACATTGACGAATATGTCTAAATGTAATCCGGCGACGAAAGCCATCACGGCCGCCTCGACATGGTTCATTTGCGGCGATTCGATAAATCGTACCTTGTAATCTTTGACAGCGCCTTGCTGGAATTTGCGAAAGGTCTGCTCGACATCCGCGGCGTAATCGATTTCCGAATCGTATTTGCGAACCGTGATGCTGCCGCCCTTTATCTGGAGGGTGTATTTGACGGTCGACAAGCCGGCTTTGAGCTTCTCGGTTTCCGCGAGGAGCGACGTGAAGCGATCCGAGGCTGCATAGTCGGTCAGATAGTCACGGAAGGACAACAGGCCGCGAGAGCGAAGGTCCGCAAGGCGCAAATCGCGCGCCAGGGCGGTGACAGCGCCGCAATAAGCGTCGACGGCGTCGAGGAACAAGGCCTCCTTCTGATGCTTGTAGTAGCGCTTTTGGGCCTGTTTGAGCGTCTCGCGCATCGAGCGCAGCGCGCCGGCGAAGGATTTTATGTTGCCGAATAGATCGGCGTCCTCGAGATCGCGCATGACCTCATGACGATAAAGGACCGCGTCGACGTCGCGCAGCGACCAACGGAAAAACGGAACGAGGTCGTATTCCTCTTTGCCGGCGGTGATCGCTGCGACGATCTGATCGAGATTCAAGTCGACAAAAAAGTCGGGCTGGGCGAGCGCATCGCCGGGCGGGCGGCGTTCCGCGGTTTCAAACAATATGCTGTGGAACGTCATGGCAAAACCGCCATCCGTTCGACTCGGATGGCCTCGATGGATGGAATGAGCGAGGCCGGACAGCGATTTCCGCGATTCGGAACCTGACGCCGAAGGCGCGGGCGATCGCTTTGGCGCCCCGTTCGAACGCATTGTCTGGGACCGGGCTGACAGGGAAGCCGAGCGCCGGCGTAAGCCGATCGCCGAAGACGCCGCCCGCGGTCGAGAGAGGCGGCTCGATATCGACGCGCGCGTCGTGAGCGGCGGCGCAAGCAAGCGTTTCCGCGCGAACGACCTCTTCCCAGAAGCAAACGCCGGCGAGACGCGCAACCCGACCCTTTGGAGGTCCGCATGTAAACTCCTTCTCTGCGTCCGTCGACGCGAAAAGGAGTCATCAGCCCTGAAGGCGGTTAAAGGCGAACTCCATCGCCTAGACCCAGAACAACATTGGACCCCGGCGGCGCTTTGTCAACGTCCCGAGTTCGAAAGCCGAGGCGCCGAATTCAGGCGCCCTGGCGCCTCTTGGTTCGCTGCGGCGCCGCTCTCGATCTGTCGTTGGCAACTCGAGTTCGACGCCCCCGGGCGCGCCCGCGCCGATCTCGACCGCCGATTTTCTCAGCATAAAATTTGGCCGCTCGCCAGCAAGGGCTTTGGGAAACAAGCAGTCAACGGTTCACCCTGAGGCGGCAACGTTCCAGAACGAGGCTGGGGACCATGATGGCTCGGCTACGCCATCCGGTCGCGGTGCGCGCCGATCCACTTGAGAACGTCCGTCGCCTTCCCCGACAGCAGCTTCAGCCATTTTGTCGCGTGGATAGTTTCGCCGTCGCCGCGACGCCAGAATTCGGTGACGATGACCAACTCCCACGCCAAGCGCCCCGTCGCCGGCATGCGAAGGTGGAGAACTTCGGCGTGGAACCCATAGGCCTCGCCGGCGTAGCTGTGACGGTCGACCGAACAGTCCGCCCCCTTCGCCGTCCACTTGCGCTGGCCGAGCGCCGGACCGGGACTGTTGATCATGAGATCGATATCGCTAAGCACACGGGCGCGCGACAGCCTCAGCATGCTCGCGTTCCCTCATAGTTGTCGGCGCCGCGAGGCTCGGGTTCGATCGCCTGAAGCTCGGCCAGAATGGCCGACAGCTCGACCACGCAGCGGTTCGCCTGTTCCACATCGGCTTCAATGGCCTCGGAGCGCGCCACGCAGCGTCGCTGCGCCAATTGCAGCGCCTGGCGGGTGGCCCGCAGAGCCAGGTCCAGTTGTTCGGACAACGAGGACTCGAACCGACGGAACGAATCCTCGATGTTCTGGCGCAACGCCCAATCGAGGCTGGCGACGTTGCGCAGCGCGGCCTTCTCGGCCTCCGCGACGAGATGGTCGCGCGCGCGCCTCTCGCGTAAGCCGCGCGGCAGGAAGCGGGCCGCCGCGCCCGCCGAAAGGTCGAGAAGCGAGACGGCCGGCTCGGGGGCGACCCAATAGGGCTCGCGCTTGGGCTGGAACGCCTCCTCGGAGCGGGGCAAGTTCACGGGAATTTGCATCAGATCGGCGGCGGTTTGACGCACCAGATTGACGAGGGCGCCGGCGCGGTCCCGATGGACGGAGACTCGTTCATCCAATTTCGCCCGGAACAAGCCGACGCAATCACGCAACGCCTGTTCGAAATAGCGCGAAAGCGCCACGGCAATTCGCTCGCGCGCCGATTTGCTCTCGACGGACCAATCGGCGGTCTCGGCGACGACCCGGCGCACTTCGCCTCGCGCTTCGTCCCACACGCGGTCGGTTTCCGCGTCAAGCTCTTTCAATAGTCGCTTGCAATCGATCGACAGCAGATCGGACAGGCGCTGCCGTTCGGCCTCGAAATTGGCGACGCTGGCCTCGAAGGTGGCCGCCTTCCGCTTCAGCTCCTCCTCGGGCGTCAGAAGAGCCTTGCGTTCGAGTTCGCTTTGAAAAAGCAATTCGCCGACCAGAGAAATCAGACGCAAACGTCCGGTGGCGAGAAGGATCGCGCGCTTCTCGCGCGCCAGTTCTCCGGCGAGCAGTTGTTCCAGACGCGGGAGCCCGCTCGCCTCCAGCGCGCCCGCATCGTTCGTCAGCTTCGCCTGGAGAGCCTGCTTGGCCGAGAGGGCGAAAATCCGATCGGGCGAATCGGTTGGACGGCGCTCGGCGAGCACGCCGGCCAGAAAGCGCCCGGCGGTGTTTTTCTCCGCAGCGTCGAGGAGGTCGACCTTGTTCAAGACGAAGAAGACGCTCGGGATCAGCTTCCGCACCTTGTCGAGATAGTTCACTTCCGTCTCGGTGATGGGCGGATCGGCCGAGAGGACGAACAGCGCGGCGTCGCATTCCGAGAGCACCGCCTCAGCCGCGCGCGTGTTGTGCAGGAAGGTCGAGCCGACGCCCGGCGTGTCGACGAGCACGATTCCCTCATCGAGGAAGTCCGAACGGACCTCGACCGCAACGCTCGCGACGCCGAGCCTATTGTGCGGGTTTTGCGTTTCCGAGACATAACGTTCGAGAACGCCGGGGACCTCGGACGCGATGGCGGTCACGGTCGCCTTTTTGCCGCCCCTGAACGCGATGGTGAGCCGAGTCGAATCGCCGGCGCCGATGAAGGTCGAAAGGGCGGTGACCGGCGTCACGCCGGTCGGCGACACCCGCGCGCCGAGCAGCGCGTTGAGCAGCGTGCTCTTGCCGCGCTTGAACTGCCCGAGCGCCGCGACCCGCAACAAGCCCTCGTCGAAGCGCGACCGCAGGGCGCTCAGCCTGTCGAGTATTTCCCGTTGCGGCTCGCTCGGATGCTGGACCGACGATATCGCGCGCGTCAGCAGCTCGGCGAGAGAAGCCATGGCTCACCTTCCGTGCCGCTGATGTGGGCTTCGCCGAAATGAAGGTCGGGATGCAGCGCGTGTTTGATCGCAGTGAGCCGTCCAACGGCGCGAGCCGTTACGTCAGGTCCGGCGTTCGCATCGGGGTCGGCGCCGAACGTCGACTTTCGGCCGCTCGGGCTGATGATCGTCACGCGACCAAACTTGATTAAACGTTGGAGCTTCGCACGCGGCACGATCCACCTCTCGTTCCCGGCGGCGGATCATCGCTCAATCGATCGAGCACGCACGATCCCGCCGCTCTCAGAGCAGCAGGAGTCATCAGCCCGTGGCGTTTGTTTGAAGGGAGACCCCTTTCCCCGACGCTATCCTTGTCCGATTCCACTGCGCGAATTTCTGTTCGAACTTGCAACCAGGGCGAAGCATTATGAGTAGGGTTATCCCAGCCGGCGGTCGCTTTCGGCTCACGCGAACGCATTGCCGATCGTTCACCCGATTGCCCTGTTTCTGTCCTTGGGAGGCGGGATCCGGGAGCGCAAACGGAAAAACTCGCGGCCAAACCCGCCTGCACGAGTTCGGTGCGGAGTCCAATTGCCCTCGGCCGCTGCTCGCCCTATGTTTGCTGACAGGGGATGGAGTCTCCCTTGAAGCGCCGATCGGCTGATGACTCCTGCCACGTTGGCCGTGGTGGGATTCCCTCTCCGATTTCGATCGGCGAAGGCCCTCCAGGGTCGTTAGAAACCTGGAGAGACATGGTTGCCCGGATTGATCATCTCGTCGCGCGCAGTCCGCCTAACGCTACTTTGGCAGATTAACGATTTGTTAACTGAGATTGGGTAAGGCTTTGCGCTCTGATTGGCGGAGCGCGAGGCATGTCGGACTGGCGAGCGGAGCTGTCGGATTGGCTGGGGCCGTTTTTGGCCAAGCTCGGGCATAAGGCGCGGCGGCGGATGTGCCCGCTCTATGTGGCCG
>JBEKAL010000208.1:0-7203 GCA_050015935.1 Roseiarcus sp. | reverse complement strand
CGACGCGGCGCGTGACGGCTCGAAGCCGCCGCTAGACTTTCTGCAATGGCGCGCCTGGACGGTCCGTAAGCTAACGCAATCGCTGGCCGCGCGCGACCCGCCAATCGATGCGGTCGCCGTTCGGGTCCAGTCGCTGCGCGCCGAAGCGATCCGCTCGCTGACCACCGACCTCGTCGTATTCGGCGCGCTGTTTACGCTACTCTTGATTGTCGGCCTCCTCGTGGAAGTCCGCGTGCTGCGTCCAATCGCCCGCCTAACCCGCGCGCTGGATGCGATGGCCGACACGCGCGCCCAGGCCTCGCGCCTTCCCCGCGATGCGGACGGACCAGCGGCGAGCTTCACCGCGCGCGCGGATGAGATTGGGTCGCTCGCGCGCGCTGTGCAGCGCATACGTGACGACGCCGCGCAACTGGAGCGCTTGAACCAGCGTTTCGATGCGCTGCTCGCCAATCTTCCGCAGGGCGTCAGCCTGTTCGACGAAAACGACCAATTAATGGTCGCCAATCCGCGCTATGCCGAGCTCTATGGGCTCGCCGCCGATGCGCCGCTGATCGGGCTCAAGCTTCCGGCGATCCTGGCCTTGCGCGAGCATGCCGCGGGCGCGCCCGTGACAGGGACCGACGATCTCCTGGGCAAGAAACTCGCAGGCGCGGCGGACGGCGAGATCATCAACGGTGTCTGCGAACTGCCGAAGGGCCGCGTCCTCGCGCTAAGCGGCGTGCGCATGCCTGGCGGCGGCTGGCTCGCGACGCATCTCGACATCACGGAACGGCGCCGCATCGAAGAGGCGCTGCGCAAGAGCGAAGCCCGGCTGAGCATTGCGCTCAGCGCCTCTTCGACCGGTCTCTGGGACTATTCTCCGGGCGACGATCACGCCGTCTACAGCGACACCTGGTTCACCATGCTCGGCTACGCGCC
This sequence comes from Roseiarcus sp., assembly GCA_050015935.1. Classification (GTDB taxonomy): domain Bacteria; phylum Pseudomonadota; class Alphaproteobacteria; order Rhizobiales; family Beijerinckiaceae; genus Roseiarcus. The sequence continues at coordinate 6,285 of JBEKAL010000208.1, read as the reverse complement.
CGGTGAACTGCCGTCGACTGGCGCAACCTTCCTCGCGCTCGTGCATCCGGACGATCTGAAGATTTACGGCGCCGCCTTGGCCGCTCATAGCGAAAAGGAGCGCGAAACGATCGACGTCGAGCTACGCATGCGCCGCAAGGACGGCGACTGGGCCTGGATCAAGACCATCGGCAAAGCGATCGAACGCGACCTCGCCGGGAATCCGACCCGGTTGATCGGCATTGACATCGACGTTTCGGAGACCCATCGCGCCCAGGCTGAGCTTGCGATCGCGAAGGATGAGGCCGATCGCGCCAATAAGGCCAAGAGCAACTTCCTCGCGACGATGAGTCACGAGATCCGCACGCCGATGAATGCGATCATCGGACTTTCGCACCTTCTCGCCCGGACCCAGATCACCACGCGCCAGAGCGACTACCTCGGCAAGCTGCAGTCGGCTTCGCAAGGTTTGCTCGCGATCATCAACGACATTCTTGACTTCTCGAAGATCGAGGCTGGAAAGCTCAGCATCGAATCGGTTGAATTCGACGTCGACGATCTGTTGCGCAATCTGACGGCGGTCATCGCGCCCAAGACGCGCGAGAAAGAGCTCGAGTTCATTGTCGCCCGTGATCCGGCGATGCCGCGTCGGCTGGTCGGCGATCCGCTCCGGCTGTCACAGATCCTCACCAATCTGCTGAGCAATGCCGCCAAGTTCACTGTGGCCGGCGAGGTTGCTTTGCGGGTCGGCGGCAGACTGTTGGACGACGGTCGCTTCAGCCTGCAAGCCGAAGTCTCCGACACCGGCATCGGAATGAGCGCCGAGCAGATCGCCGCCTTGTTTCGCCCCTTCACACAGGCCGATGCGTCGATCTCGCGCCGTTTCGGCGGAACCGGGCTTGGATTGGCGATCACCGGCGAACTCGCGAGCCTGCTCGGCGGGCGCATCGAAGTCGATAGCCGGCTCGGCACCGGCAGCGTCTTCCGCTTCTCCGCGCCGGTCGCCGTCGTCGAGGCGACGCCGGAAGACAAGCGGGCCGACAGCTTGCTGGCTGACAAGACGGTCCTGATCGTCGACGATAGCGCAGCGGCGCGCGATGCGGTCCGCGCCGTCCTTCGCCACGCAGGAGCCACGGTGCAGGCGGCGGCGAGCGGCGCTGCGGCGCTGCAGCTTGTCGGAGGTAGCGCGCAATTCGATTTCATCGTGCTTGACCACAAGATGCCGGGGATGGACGGCGTTGAGACGCTGCGTCGCTTGCGCGCGGCGGGCGTTCGCTCGCCTATCGCCATCGCCGCCTCGTCGGGGCGCGACACTCTCCAGCGCACGCTCGACGCTGAATTCGCGCCGAACGACGCTCCGATCGGCATCCTCGAGAAGCCTATCGCCGCAGACGCGCTACGGGCGCTGATCCGCGTCGCCTTCGGCGAGGCAGCGGCTGTCGTTCCGCCCGCCAGCGCGGAGCAGAACGCCTCCGGCGCGGGTCTGTTCGACGCCGAGGCGCTCATCGTCGAGGACAACGCTGTCAATCAGCAGGTGGCGGCCGAGCTAATCGGCGCTCTCGGCGTGCGCGCCCAGATCGTCGGATCGGGCGAAGAGGCGCTCGACATCCTGCGGCGCCGCGCCGTCGACGTCATCCTCATGGACATCCAGATGCCGGGCATGGACGGCCTGGCGACGACTCAAGCTATCCGAAGGCAACTGAGAATTGTCGACACGCCGATCATCGCGATGACCGCCAATGCCATGGCGGGCGACCGGGAGCGTTGCCTTGCGGCCGGCATGAACGACCACGTCGCAAAGCCAATTGACCCGGAGTCGCTCGCCCGAACACTTGCGACGTGGTTGAGGCGGCCCGATCTGCGCCGCCGCAGCGAGCGCCGCGCTGCGTCGCCCGCCGCCGCCGAGCCCAATGAAGCTCCGGCGCTGATTCATTTCAATGTCGCGGCCGCGCTGCGACACGTCAACGGCAATCGCGCGCTGTTGAAGCGTCTGCTCGGCGACTTCGTGTCCGAGCACGTCGACGAAGCCGCCAAGATCCAGGCGGCGATCGCCGACAAGGACTGGTCGGCCGCCAGGCGCCGAGCCCACAATCTGAAGGGCGTGGCGCTGACGCTCGGCGCCTCCGCCGTGGCGCGCGCGGCCGCCGAGCTGGAACGCTTGACCTCGGTGGCGGCGATCAACGATTCGGCCGAACGAATCGCCGCGACGATCGCGAGCCTGGCCGCCGCGCTCGCGGAAGCGGCGGCGGAGGTCGCAACGTCGCCTGCGGCGATCCCCCCCGACGCGCGCCCCACGCGCGCCGTCGGCGCGTCGCGGCCGTCGCTCGATCGGCTCCTGCCGATCGTCGACGCGCTGTCGGCGAAGCTCGCCGTCGGCGACGCCGAGGCCGAGACCGACTCGGCGAAGCTCGCCGAGATGTTGGCCGACACCGACGTCGGCGCGACCGCCAAGGAAGTGGCGCGCCTGATGATGCGGTTCGATTTCAACGACGCGATTCGCGCTCTCAGCGAGCTGCGCGCCAAACTGACGAGTGAGGTTCAAGATGTGGTCCATTGACATGCCGCCGCGCATTCTCGTGGTCGATGACGAGCCGATCAACGTCAAGATCCTCGTCGACCTGCTGAAGCCGACATGTTCGGTCATCGTCGCCAAGAGCGGCGAGGAAGCGCTGGAGCGCCTTCAGGGTCAGAATCTGCCAGATCTCGCGCTGCTCGACGTGACGATGCCTGGCATGGACGGCTTCGAACTCTGCTGCCGCTTGAAAGCGGATAAAGGCACCGCCGACATACCAGTCATCTTCGTCACGGCTCTCGGCGAGCCGCATAGCGAGGCGCGCGGATTCGAGATCGGCGCCGTCGATTACATCAACAAGCCGTTCTCGCCGCCGCTCGTGCTGGCGCGCGTCCAGACCCATTTGGCGCTGCGAAAGAGCCGCCTCGAACTCGAGCGGCAGAACGAAAGGCTCGAAGAAGCAGTCGCCTTTCGCACGCAGGAACTCGAGACGACGCAGGACGTCACCATCCGAGCGCTCACCACATTGGCCGAGACGCGCGACGACGACACCGGCGCCCACATCCTGCGCACCCAACAGTTCGTCCGCCGCCTCGCCGAGGAGCTTCGCAACGACCCGAACTTCGCCAACGAGCTCAACGACCGCGCGATCGACCTGATGTTCAAATCGGCACCGCTTCACGACATCGGCAAGGTTGGAATTCCGGATCACATCCTACTCAAGCCAGGCAAGCTCACGCCTGAAGAGTTCGAGGTCATGAAGACTCACGTCGAACTGGGCCGCAGGGCGCTGGTTTCGGCGATCGCAGAGGGCGGCGCCACGACGGAGTTCCTCCGGTGCGCGCTGGAGATCATTGGCGGGCATCATGAGAAGTGGGACGGCACAGGTTATCCCAAGGGCTTGTCTGGCGATGAGATTCCGCTCTCCGCCCGCATCATGGCGGTCGCCGACGTCTACGACGCGCTGACCAGCCGGCGCATCTATAAGCCGGCGTTCGCGCATGAGGTGGCGGAGCAGATCATTCTCGAGGGGAAAGGTAGGCATTTCGATCCGAGAATCGTCGACGCTTTCAGCCGCTGCATCTCGGATTTCCGTCGAATCTCGGAGGCGTATGCGGACCCTACGCCCGACTCGGACGCGCTAAAGCGAAATCGGCGCAGATTGGCTTCATAAGTCGCAATGGCCATTAAGGACAGTGGAGTGGGCCAGAGCTGCCTCCAAGCACGGAGGCGCGCTCGTTCTTGGCCGCATGTCCTCACACCTTTTTCGGCCGCCTCGCGCCGTGCGCCAGAAACGAGCCTCTGAGCGTCACACAGGTTAGTCATCCTTGCGAGGCGTCGGCGCACATGGCGATCGCAGACGTGTCGAGCGTCCCCGGAATGCGTCGCCGTCGCCGCAGCGCCGCTCCGGGCATAAGCAAGCTCACAAGACTACGGCATCTCAACCAATTGGCGGGCACCGGACGAAGGAGAAGCCAGTGGAATTGAACAATAGGGTGGCCACGCACGCCGAATAGAAGATGAATTTTCGCACGACCGTCGCCGATCAAGGGCAACTCAACGCGGCGGCAGTCGGCAAAGACAACCTGTGCTTGCTGGGGCAATGGCCGTATGGCGAAGCAAAGGCAAAACACGGCCATCTCTGTCAACGCTGCCGCCAGAGTTCGCGATTGCGCAACCATGACCCGAACACAATGGCGCACGGACGATATTCGATTAATCAGACCGATTGATAATCCCCCAAGTTCTCGGCCGATGCACATTGCATACAATCGCGGGAGGTTGCGACTGTGCGGATCGACTCCATGGTGTCGGGCGTAACATTCGAGGGGCGGCGCCAGCAGGAACGCACGATTAACAGTAAGGACTGCCTTCCACCCACAGCCGCCAAGCGGGCCCGTCTCCTCAACGTCCGCTTCAGAGGCGCGGCGACCATCGGCTGAACGGCCGGGTTGGGCGCGAAGCGGTCGTGATTGGCCGAGAGCGGACTGGCGGCTTCGGGCAATCGAAATGTCGAGGCCGACATTCGCCCCTGCATAGCGTCGTGGCGGCCCTCGACCCTTTCTGCGCCGGTCCGTCATGCCGCGAGCGACGACCGATTTGGGCCAATGAGCAGAACTCGCTCTCGCGCCCTGTATTCGCAGTTTTGTTCTGAGTGGCGTCGACTTTGTGAAAGCGCTGTCGCGACGCCCGCCGTTCAGGCCCTCAGGTACCTGTTGAGCCAATCCAGCGTGCGTTGCCAGGCTTCTTTGGCTGCGGCTTCGTCGTAACGGGGGGTCGTGTCGTTGTGGAAGCCGTGATTGGCGCCCTTGTAAATATGGCCTTCGTGCGGCACGTGCGCCTCGGTGAGGGCGGCGTCGAACGCTGGCCATCCATCGGTGATGCGCGTGTCGAGTTCGGCGTATTGCGCATTTATCGGCGCCTTGATCTTGGCCGTGTCGGCGGCGCTGGGTTGAACGCCATAGAATGGAACTGCAGCGGCAAGATCCGGGCCCATCCGCACCGCCAGTTGATTGACGACGCCGCCGCCGAAGCAAAAGCCGACGGCGCCGAGTTTGCCGGTGCTGTCCGGGCGAGATTTCAGCCAGGTCGCCGCGGCGAAGAAATCGTCCCTCATCTTGGCGCCGTCCACCTGGGCGAAAAGCATCGCGCCCTTCTCGTCATCTCCGGGATACCCGCCTACCGATGTCAGCCCATCGGGCGCGAACGCGATAAAGTTGGCGACCGCCAGCCGTCGAGCCACATCTTCAATGTAGGGATTGAGGCCGCGATTCTCGTGGATCACCAGGACGGAGGGAAGTTTGGTCGCGTTCGCCGGCCGCACGAGGTAGCCCCTGACGCTTCCGTTCCCCCGCGGCGACGGTACGGTGTCGTACTCAGCCTTGATCCGTTTGTCGTCTGCTGGAACCTGTATCGCCCCGGCGTAGTTCGGCTTGAGCATCTGGAAGAGCGCCGCCGCGGTGACGCCGCCGACGGCGAATTTTTGTGCGCCATCCAAGAAATCCCGGCGGCCAATCTCGCCGTGCACGTACCGATTAAATAGGTTCAGGAGCTCCTGCGGGAAATCCGACGCCTTCTTTCGTTCCATATGTTCGCCTCTCCGATGTGGCTGAAGCCTTATCCGTTAAAGTCGGATCGCCGGACGGCGAGAATATGGCCAAGCTGACGATGTCGACGCGCTTTTTCGTGAGTTGCGCAAAAAATCGACCGCGGACTTTCTGTTCAGCCGGATGGTTGCAGGGAATTTGGCGCGCAGGACAACGACGGTCACGATATAGGGAGCGCTTCGAAAAACTCCGTTGGTTCGCGTGATTGGCGTTTTGACCGTCGCGCAGAAGGGCACGCAGGGCATTTCAACCCTCTGGCGAGCCTGATTTGATCGGGCCTACCCTCTCATTTGGCCTCATTCGCCTGATTTGGACACACTTCTCCCCTCGAAGTGGCTCACGCCGCCCCGAGCAGCGCTCGCGCCCGCTTCATATTCATCGCGCAAGCGACGAATTGCAGATGGCAATTGTTGCGCGCCAGCCCGAGATAGCGAACCCGCGTCATGCCGTACCAATTTTTCATTGTCGCGTTGGATCGCTCGACCCCGGAACGCACGCTCGAGGAGGCCGTGTTGAACCACTTTTGCCAATTCGCCAGCCGCTTGTTGCGCTGGGCCTTGTAGGCGATCCGGTCGTCGACGCCCTTTTCGGCCAGGGTGTTCCGCAGCCCTTTGCCGTCATACGCCTTGTCGGCGTAATAGGCTTCCTCGTCGCCCTGGATCATCTCAAGGCAAATGCGAAGCATTT
>JBEKAL010000207.1:0-7304 GCA_050015935.1 Roseiarcus sp. | reverse complement strand
AGCCGATGACATGCGCGCCGAGCGGTCCGTTGGGATAGACGCGCTTGTTCTCGGGGAAGAAGCCGACGCCGGGAAGTCCGAGGTGGAAGATTTCCTCCTGCTCCTTCGGCGTCACCTGACGCTTGACCCAGACGAAGCCTTTCTTCGAGCCGAGGCGCTCGCGCAGCTCCTTGGCGTCGACATCGGGCAGGACCGCCGTGATCAGCTCCACCGCCTCGTCCTTGTCGATGATGCGCCGCGGTTCGGCGAAGACGGACATCGTCTTGACGTCGGTGGCGAGAATTTCACCGTTGCGATCGAGCAGGTCGGGCCGCGCCCCAGAGGCGGCTTGATCGGCCGCCACCTTCAAGGTTTGCGGCGGATCGTGCGAAAGGCCGAGCGCGACGAGCTTGACGCCGATGCCGATATAGGCGGCGACCATGGCGAGGGCGATCAATCGAATGCGACCGCCGCTCCTATCGAGCCGCGTCGAAAAGAGATCGCGCGCCATCGCCTTCAGGCGCCCGATCCAGTTTTCGTCGGCGGCGAGGGAATGGGGCGCGCTCGCGCCGGCGGAAGCGTCGACGCTGCTTTCGAGGTTGGGAGACGTTTCGGACATGCCCTACCTCAGGGATGGCGTCGCGCCGGTGATGCCGGCGTTCGGCGTCGCCGATTGCCCGACAAGGCCCAGCGACTCGAGCTTGCGGCCGATCGAGTCGACCTTCGCCGCGGGTTCGGGCAGGTCGTCCGCCTTGACGATCTGATTGAGCGCGAGCGGTTGCATTTCGAGTTGTTTGTCCGCGAGCGGCTGCAGTCGGTCGGGGCGGATCAAATGCGCGAATTCGGCGCGCAGCAGGTTGATCGCGTCGCGCTCCTTGTCGATGAGATGGCGCGTCTTGACGATCTGCTCCGAGGCGTAAATCGTTTGATACTTGACGCTGTAGACGTAAGCCGCCGAGGCGATCAGCGCGCCGATGGCCACGAAATGAAGAAAGCGCCACATCAGCCCCTCTCCGGCCGCGTCGACGGCAAGCGCGCGAGCGCGTCGATTTCCGCGTCCCTGCCGAGGGCGGGCGCCGCGGTGCGCTCGCCGAAGCGCAATTTGGCCGAATGCGCGCGGGCGTTGGCGGCCCGCTCCGCTTCGCCGGGCAGGATCGGCTGACCCGTCGGGACGAGGAAGGTCGGCGCGGCGGCCGCCGGCTCGCCCGGCAAGAGGCGCGAGGCGGCCTGGCCTCGGCCGGAGCGACGGGCGAGGAATTGCTTGGCGATGCGATCTTCGAGCGAATGAAAGGTCACGACGACGAGCCGTCCGCTCGGCACCAACGCGCGTTCCGCCGCTTCGAGACCGCGCAGCAATTGGCCGAATTCGTCGTTGACGGCGATGCGCAGCGCCTGAAACGCGCGGGTCGCGGGATGCGTCGTCTCGCCCGGCCGGGCGGGCGCGACGCGGCGGATCATCTCGGCGAGTTGCAGAGTCGAGACATAGGGCGATGTTTTCCGGTCGGCGACAATCGCGCGCGCGATGCGCCGCGCCGCGCGCTCCTCGCCGAAATGAAAGAAAATGTCGGCGATTCGTTGCTCGTCGTCTTCGCGCAGGATGTCGGCGGCGCTGCGTCCGGCCCCTTCCATGCGCATGTCGAGCGGCGCGTCCCGGCGCAGCGAAAATCCTCGGCCGGCCTCGTCGAACTGCATCGAGGACACGCCGACGTCGAGGACGACGCCGTCGAGCGGCGCGGCGCCGAAGCTTTGGGCGATCGCGTCGAGGTCGCCGAAGCGTCCTTCGACCAGCCTCAAGCGTCCCCGCGAGGCCGCGGCGAGGTCCCGCCCCGCGGCGATTGCGGTCGGGTCGCGATCGATGGCGACGACGCGCGCCCCGCGCTCGATGAGCGCGCTGGAATAACCGCCCGCGCCGAAGGTGCCGTCGAGATAGACGCCGTCGGCGCGCACGTTCAGCGCCTCCAGCGCTTCGGCGAGCAGCACGGGAATGTGGCGGGTCGGTCCGCCGGCGGCGACTTCGCTCTCGCCGCGGCCCGCGTTCATTCCCTTGCTCCTTTGGCGGTTTGCGCCGCCCGGGCGCCGAACTCGGCCCGAAGACGACGCACCCGGGACTTGGCCTCCTCGAGATGCGTCGCGAACCGAACCGGCTCCCAAATCTGAAACTTGTGGCCATGGCCGACGAAGGCCGCTTCGCCCTTCAAGCCCAGGGACGCGCGGGTTCTCTCGCTCAAGAGAATGCGCCCTTCGGAATCGGCGCGCAGGACCTCGCTGGTGCCGAGCAGCGCCGTCGCCAAGTCCTCCCGCTCCTGCGAGTAAGGCGGCATCGACTCCAAAAGGGCGTCGATTTCGCGCAACAGCATATGGCCGCCGCAGTCCAGCGCCGGCGCGTCGAGCGAGGGATGGATGAAAATCCCGTCGAAACCATCCTTCGCCAGCACCGCGCGGAACGGCGCGGGGATCGAGACGCGGCCCTTGGCGTCGAAGCGGTTGGTGTAGTGGGAGAGGAAGCGATCCAATGCTCGGCCCTACCCCAAAGGCGCGCGCGAATTTTCGCGCCGGCCGCGAACTCGCGCTCGCTGACGGAAGACCGCGCGGTCGGTCTCTGACCGGGATGGTTTGGGATATCATGGGCATGTATGGGCGTCAACGAAACTCAGGCCGCGCGAAGCGCTTGTGCGGCCATCCGCGTCCATTAGGGGTTGTTAAGGTTAAGGGTGGGTTTAGGACGGCCGACCATGCCTTCGATTGCGATCTTGCCGACGCTCGGACGCAGGATTATGACCGGCGCCGGGCGCGAAACGTGATAGACCTTCGCCGTCGCCATTGCGGCGCGGGAGACGTCGATGCTCAGCAAGTCCGCCCTGACCTTCGCCATCGCGAGTCTCGCGCTCGGCGGTTCGGCTCTCGCCCAGGAGCCGAGCGCTTCAAAGAGCGTCCCGACCGTCTCCGTCGTCGGCTTCGCCTCGGAAGACGCGCGACCCGACATCGCCATCGTGACCTTCGATGTCGCCGACGAGCGCCCGAGCGCGAACGAGGCCGAGAACGAGAATGCGCGGCTGTCGACGGCGGTCATCGAGGGTCTCGAGGGCGCGGGAATCGACGCCAAGGACATCGCGACGATCGGCCTCAGCCTGTCTCCAGTGTGGAACGACGAACAGGACCCTAAGACCGGTCGAATCGTCAAGCGCACGCTGACCGGCTACCAAGCCTCGAACACGCTGAGCGTGCGCATGCGCGCCGTCGACAAGACGGGCGCGATCATCGCGCAGGGCGTCCAGAACGGCGCCGTGTACCGAGGCGTGGCGTTCGACCTCTCCGATCGCGAATCCCGCGAGGACGCGCTGCGCGTCAAGGCGGTGGGCGTCGCCATGCGCCGCGCCTCGCTCTACGCTGAGGGCGCGTCGATGAAGCTGGGGCCGCTCCTGGCCATCAACGCCGACCTCGCCCCGCCGATCTACCGCGTGGGCAGCGGAGCGGCGAGGAGTCTCAACATGGCGCCCGCGCCGACGCCGCTGCCGGTCGAGCCGGGCTTCATCACCCTGTCCCAGAGCGTGACCGCGACCTGGGCTCTGGCGCCGCCGTAAAGCGCGAGGGCGCCCGCCGCCCTCATCGCCATTTTCAGCCGAACTTCGGATCGAGTTCGCCGCTGGCGTAGCGCTTGGCCATTTCCGCGGTGGTCACGATGCGCTTGATCTTCGAGGCCTCGCCCGACGCGCCGAACTCCTCGAAGCGCGCCTTGCAGACCTTCACCATCGCCTCCATCGCCGGCTTCAAATACTTGCGCGGATCGAATTCTTCCCGGTGCTCCTGCAGCACGCGGCGGATCTGGCCGGTCATCGCCATGCGATTGTCGGTGTCGATGTTGATCTTGCGCACGCCGTTCTTAATGCCGCGCTGAATCTCTTCGATCGGCACGCCGTAGGTCTGCGGCATCTTGCCGCCGAACTTGTTGATGATGTCCTGCAGATCCTGCGGCACCGACGACGAGCCGTGCATGACGAGATGCGTGTTGGGCAGCTTCTTGTGGATGTCCTCGATGACGTTCATCGCCAGGATGTCGCCGGTCGGCTTGCGCGAGAACTTGTAGGCGCCGTGCGAGGTGCCCATCGCGATCGCCAGAGCATCGACCTTGGTCTCGCGCACGAATTTCACCGCCTCGTCCGGATTGGTGAGCAACTGGTCGTGGCTGAGTTTGCCCTCGGCGCCGTGGCCGTCTTCCTTGTCGCCCTTGCCGGTCTCCAGCGAGCCGAGCACGCCGAGCTCGCCCTCGACCGAAACGCCGGCAAGATGTGCGATGTCGGACACCATCTTGGTGACGCCGACGTTGTAGGTCCAGTCGGCGGGGGTCTTGCCGTCGGCCTTCAACGAGCCGTCCATCATCACCGAGGTGAAGTTCGCCTGGATCGCGCTGACGCAGGTCGCCGGGCCGTTGCCGTGGTCGAGATGCACGCAGATCGGAATCTGCGGATACATTTCGGTCAGCGCGTCCATCATGTGGCGCAGCATGATGTCGTTGGCGTAGGCGCGCGCGCCGCGCGAGGCCTGAATGATGACGGGCGCATCGAGCGCGCTCGCCGCCTCGCCGATCGCCAGCGCCTGCTCCATGTTGTTGATGTTGAACGCCGGCACGCCGTAGCCGTGTTCGGCGGCGTGATCGAGCAGTTGACGAAGCGTAATGCGAGCCATGTTTGCCTCCTCAAGATTATTTCGCGCGCAGCGCTTCGACCCCCGGCAGCGCCTTGCCTTCCATCCATTCGAGGAAGGCTCCTCCCGCTGTCGAAACGTAGGTGAATTCGTCGGCGACGCCGGCGGCGTTGAGCGCGGCGACCGTATCGCCGCCGCCGGCGACCGACTTGAGCTTGGCGTCAATGGTCAGGCGCGCCGCCGTCTTGGCGATCTGCATCGTCGCCGCGTCGAAGGGCGGCGTCTCGAAGGCGCCGAACGGTCCGTTCCACACCAGCGTCCTGGCGCGCTCGAGCGCCCCCTCGACGGCGAGGATCGACTTGGGGCCGATGTCGAGGATCATCTCGTCGTCGCCGACGTGGTCGACGTCGACGAAGCGCGAGGGCGCGTGCGCCTTGAGCTCCTTGGCGACGGTCGCGTCGACGGGAAGCAGAATCTGGCAATTGGCGGCGCGCGCCGCCTCCATGATGGAGCGCGCCGCGTCGGCGAGGTCCTTCTCGCACAGCGACTTGCCGACCGCTTTGCCTTGCGCGAACAGGAACGTGTTGGCCATGCCGCCGCCAATGATCAGGATGTCGACCTTCTTGACCAGATTGCTGAGCAGCTCGAGCTTGCCCGAGATCTTAGCGCCGCCGACGATCGCCGCCACCGGACGCACAGGAGCGCCGAGCGCCAGCGTCAGCGCGTCGAGTTCGGCCTGCATCGCCCGGCCTGCATAGGCCGGCAGCTTATGCGCGACGCCCTCCGTCGAAGCGTGGGCGCGATGGGCGGCCGAGAACGCGTCGTTGACGTAAACGTCGCCGAGCTTGGCGAGTTCGGCGACGAAGGCCGGATCGTTCTTCTCTTCGCCCTTGTGGAAGCGGGTGTTTTCCAGCAACAGCACGTCGCCGTCCTTCATCGCGGCGATCGCGTTCGCGGCGGGCTCGCCGATGCAATCGGACGCGAAGGCGACGGCCTTGCCCAGACGCTCGGCGACCGCCGCGGCGACCGGCCTCAGCGAATTGGCTTCGTCCGGGCCGCCCTTGGGACGGCCCAAATGCGCCATCATGATGACTTTGCCGCCCTTGTCGGCGATCTCGCGGATGGTCGGCAGCACGCGATCGATGCGTGTCGCGTCGCTGACCTTGCCGTGCTCCATCGGCACGTTGAGGTCGACGCGCAGCAGGACGCGCTTGCCCTTGAGGACGGCGGAATCGAGAGTGCGGAAGGAATTGGTCATGGGTGAGAGGCCTTGATGAGAGCGAACACGATCCCTGAGCCGGCGCTCCACGTTGCAATCAGAGCGACGATTAACATCCACCAAGTCGGCAACATTGACAGGCGACCCCGAACCTCGGCGATGTCCGCCCTCAACGAAGCGATATCGTTGGACTTCGGCAAGTTCTTCAACTCGCCCGCGATCTCCGATATCCGGGGCTCAATTCGAATTATCGCGGCCTCGATTCGGTCGACCTTGTCTTCAAGTCGCGCAACCCGTTGTTCGAGCATGGAGTCCTCCGGGCCGCTTCCTCCGCCCTTTCTCGGAAAGTCCAATAGCTTGAAATTGGGCTCGCTCATGGCTCGGCCGATTTCTCGATTTCTATGGGTATTGGCTTATCGCTGAGCTGTTCGCTGAGATGCTGCTCGATGTGCCCGCAACGGCGGCACGCCAGAGTTATGACCGGAAGCAATGTGGGCGACAGCGCGGGATCGCCCATCATGAACGTTTGTCGCGTCGCCGGCAGAATATAGAAGCTCTGATATCCGCACCTGAGACAATGGATGTCCGGGAAGCTCTTCTTGAAGAGCCCCACCAGATCATCGACGTCCTCGGCGCTCGCTTCCTCGCTCACCGGCCGACCTCAGAGCAGCTTGCCCATCGCCACGGCGACGTCGGCCATGCGGTTGGAGAAGCCCCATTCGTTGTCGTACCAGGAAAGCACGCGCACGAAGGTTCCCTCGATCACCTTGGTCTGATCGAGATGGAACACCGAGGAACGGCTGTCGTGGTTGAAGTCGATCGAGACGTTCGGCCTGTCGGTATATCCGAGGATGCCCTTCAGCGGCCCGTTCGCGGCGGCGGCCTTGATCGCCTCGTTGATCTCGTCCTTGGAGGTCGCGCGCTTGGCGACGAACTTGAAGTCGACCACCGAAACGTTCGGCGTCGGCACGCGGATCGCCGAACCGTCGAGCTTGCCCTTCAGTTCGGGCAGCACGAGGCCGACCGCCTTGGCCGCGCCGGTCGTCGTCGGGATCATCGACAGCGCCGCGGCGCGGGCGCGGTAGAGATCCTTGTGCAGGGTGTCGAGCGTCGGCTGGTCGCCGGTGTAGGCATGAATCGTCGTCATGAAGCCGTGGTCGACGCCGATCGCGTCGTTGAGGACCTTGGCGACCGGCGCCAGGCAGTTGGTCGTGCACGAAGCGTTGGAGACGACGACATGGCCCTTCGTCAGCTTGTCGTGGTTGACGCCGTAGACGACCGTCAGGTCGGCGCCGTCCGACGGCGCGGAGACGAGGACGCGCTTGGCGCCGGCGCTCAAGTGCACGGCGGCCTTGTCGCGCGCGTTGAAGATGCCCGTGCATTCGAGCACGATGTCGATGCCGAGCGCCTTGTGGGGGAGCTGCGCGGGATCCTTGATCGCCGTCACCTTGATCGCCGCGCCGGC
>JBEKAL010000206.1:0-8338 GCA_050015935.1 Roseiarcus sp. | reverse complement strand
CGACGCCGGCTTCGAGCATGAGATCGTCGAGATGCTTCTGCATCGCCAGCGCCAGGAACGAGCAGAACACGTGGCCGCGGATCGCCGCGTCCGAGGAATGGAAGATCGGCCGCGTGCGCATCGCCGCCTTGGTGCGAAAGAACAGGTTCTCGACCTTAAGAAGGTCGCGATAGCGCAGGACCGCCTGCAGCGGCGTGATTTTCGCGTTGGCGCCCAGCACGAAGACGCCGTCGAACCGCGCCTCCTCGGCGAGCTTGCCGGCGTCGATCTCGAACGCCGGCTTTCCCTTGGCCTCTTTGGTCTTGCGCAAATAGCGCCGGTAGGCCGAGTTGCCGATGAGCGCCTTGTCGCCCTTTTTCAATTGCGCAGCGAGAGCGGCGACGATCGCCTCGCGATCCCCGCGATCCTTCTCGGCCTCCGCTTCGTTGCGGCAGACGATGTAACGCTCGCCTTCGATCTGCACCTGTTTGACAAACAACCGAGTCTGGCCGGCCTTGCGCTCGATGAGCAACGGCGCGAACGGATCGTCGTTCGCCAACACGATTCTTTTGACGATCGCATCGGAGCGCTCGCGCGCGCCCAGGACGTATTCGAGCTCGCGCTCCTCGAGCCCGGCGATCGTCGCGGCCGAGATCATGCCGCGGTCGGCGACGACGCAGACCCGGCCGACGCCGAAGCGCGAGCGCAGCCGGTCGACGACCGGCGGCAGCGTCGTCACGTCGGCGGTATTGCCCGGCCACATCTCCGTACAGATCGGCCGGCCCTCGCCGTCGACCACGAGGCCGAGGATCATCTGCTTCAGATCGGGCCGATAATCCTTGGAATAGCCGCGCTCGCCCAAAGTCTCGCCGCCCTCGCCGTAAAACGACAGGCTCGTCGTGTCCATGAACACGACGGACAGATCGGTGAACAGGTCGCGGCGGCGCTCGAACAGCTTCTCCTCGATCGCGTCCTTGACGCAGCGCGGGGCGAGCGCGTCCGCCGGCTTTTCCTCCATCTCCTCGCCGCAGTCGCGCTCCGATCCCGAAACGAACAGCCGATGCAGCGCGGCGACGAACACCGCCCGCTCGACGGCGAACTCGAACGCCCGCTCCTTCAGCAAGTCGGCGAGCACAGCGGCGACGCCGAGGCGCTCCCAGATTTTGCCGAACAGCATCGGCCCGCCGATGCGCTTGGCCACGACCGACAAGGCCCCGTCGGCGTCCTCGTCGAGCGCATGAATGAGCAACACCCGATCGGTGAGCTTGGCCCCCGAGGCGATGAGCGAGGCGAGGGCGCCGGAGGCCGCCAGTTCGTCGGCGCGCCCCAGATTGGCGACGACGGACTGGCGCACCGCGCCTTCGACGCGCTTGTTCTCGACGATCTGCACGTACGTGCGCTCGCCCGACCTCTTGAAGCGGAAGAACATGGCGGCCCCGAAGCAGAGCACCACAGAATCCGATTCGCAATGAATTATCAAGCCGAAATATTGTGCAAACGTGACACCACGCTTGGCGAAAACGCTCGATCGCCGTCAATGATATCAATAGGTTGCGAGCGCAAAGCCAAGTTTACTGTTCAACTCGGGTTCTGGTGACGGAGCTGGTCGAACATTACCGCCGCGAAATGGCGCTGCGATACCTGCCCATCCGGTACGAGGACGTGATCGACGGCCAAGTGGAGAAAGTGCGCGAAATGCTGGGCTTCATCGGCGCGCCCTATGATCCCGGCTGTCTGGACTTTCACCAAAACCGGCGCTACGCCCGCACCGCCAGCTACGCCCAGGTGACGGAAAAGCTCTACGGTCGCTCGCGCTATCGCCACCGCGCCTACCGCGACGAACTCGCGCCGGTCATTCCCATCCTGGCGCCGATCATCCGTCGCCTGGGATATGCGATCGACTAGCAAAGCTGTCGGCCTGACGCTTTACAGCGGGTGGTCCGCGATAAATGCCTTTTCCGAGTCGAGCGCGCGCGAGGCGACGGCGCCGACGGGCTTTCGCGGCGAGGCGGGGCGACCAGCGCTGGGAACAGCGGCGAGAGAACCCTCAGCCGGGCGGAGATGTCGGGCCAAGAGGCTGTGTCGTCGGCTTGTGCTGCGGTCGCACACGTCAATGGAGCGGGCGCTTCGCCCCCGGCAGGCCCCTGGAAAGGGGAACCAAAAGTCGGAGGGGACCGCTTTCACATTGTCGCATAGCGGCTCACGTCATCGGATCGCGCAATCACGCCGAGCGGCGCCTCGCCCGCGTTCACCCGCTTGATCGCCTCGCGCCGCCGATCATGGGCGAGGGTGGGCCTCGGCCTTCACTTCGGAACCCATTCGCGCTCCATTCGCTGCGCCTCGGCAATCTGAGCGGGCGTCATCATGGCGGCCGCGCGATCGCGGTTTTCGACCGCCATATCGCGAAGCGCCGCATCCGGTGCGCGGGACGCCGCCAAGGCGAACCACATATGGGCGAGCGCGTAGTCCTGCGGCACGCCACGGCCTTCGGCGTACATCAAGCCGAGGTCGTTCTGCGCGTTTGGATATCCCTGGTCGGCGGCCTTGCGCCACCACATAGCGGCCTGCGCATCGTCCTGCGCTACGCCATCGCCTTCGGCGTACATCCTGCCGAGGTTGACCTGCGCTTTGGGATCCCCTTGGACGGCGGCCCTGCGGAACCACACCTCGGCCTGCGCGTAATCGCGCGTCGCTCCAAGGCCTTTAGCATACATCGTGCCAAGATTGTTCTGCGCTTCGGCGTCCCGCTGGTCGGCCGCCTTGCGGAACCAGAGCATGGCCTGCGCATAGTCCTGCTGCACGCCCCGACCGTTGTAGTACATCAAGCCGATGTCGTTCTGCGCGTTTGGAAATCCTTGCTCGGCGGCCTCGAGCCACCACATAGCGGCCTGCGCATAGTCCTGCTGCACACCCTGGCCGTTGTAGTACAACAAGCCGAGGTCGACCTGTGCAAGGGCGTTCCCCTGTTCGGCCAGCGGACCCCAGAGCCTCATTGCCTGCGCGTACTCGCCACGCTGCGCCGCAGCCTGGCCGTCCTCGAGCTGCCCTGCCGCCGCGGCGCCAATCAGGGTGAGCGCGAGAAAGCCGCCGGCGATGAAAGTTGTGAACCGCTGTTTCATGGTGTGCCCGCCCCCTGTGACAACAAGCGCGGGACCAATAGACCCCCACCGCCCTACGTCGTCAATTGTGACCATCCACAGGCGCGCGACGTGGTTCGCGAAAACGGGACCATTGGCTTCGTTGGAAAGAATCTGCTCCAAACGGATTTGAATGAAGCGAAGCAAGACGAAACCGAGACGGAAGATTGACGCGGCGCTGAAGGCGAAGATCGCGTTGGCGGCGCTCCGCGAGCAAGCGACGGCGAACGATCCGGCGCACCGTCGCCAGGTTCGAGTAGGCCGGCGTCCGGCGTTGCGGAAATAGTCGAGGCATTCGTTGGCAGGGCAGTCGTCGATGGCGATGGCGTCGCGGAGGCCGTCGACGGTCCGTCTGGCGATTTTGCCGAGCGCGCTCTCGAGCTCGGCGAAGACCTTCTCGACGGGATCGAGATCGGGGCTGTCAGAGGGCGGGAAGCCTCGCTCGGCGCCGGCGGCTTCGATGGTTTTGTCCCGCCGGTCGACGATTTCAACGGTTTCGACGCGGCGACGATCGGCGAACTCGTCGCCGAGACCGCGCGGACTTGGCCGCGGCGCGCCGGCGCGATAAACTGACGCAATGTACGCCGC
Source organism: Roseiarcus sp. (assembly GCA_050015935.1). Taxonomy (GTDB): domain Bacteria; phylum Pseudomonadota; class Alphaproteobacteria; order Rhizobiales; family Beijerinckiaceae; genus Roseiarcus. The sequence continues at coordinate 4,634 of JBEKAL010000206.1, read as the reverse complement.
GATCACCCGAGATATCAGAATCACCGTCGAGCCGGCCTATTCGCCCGAGCGATCGGAACCCGACGAACCCCTCTATTTCTGGACCTACACGATCGAAATCGCCAATCTCGGCGATCGAACGGTGCAGTTGACGCATCGCCACTGGCGGATCACCGACGCCGCGGGCCATCGCGAAGAGGTTCGCGGCCCCGGCGTCGTCGGCGAGCAGCCGACGCTCAGGCCGGGCGAGTCGTTCCGCTATTCCTCCGGTTGCCCGTTGCGTACGCCGAGCGGCGTCATGGTCGGGAGCTACCGCATGGTCGCCGAGGACGGAGAAGTCTTCGACGTCGCCATTCCCGCCTTTTCGCTCGACAGCCCGCAGGCCCGGCGCGTGCTGAACTGAATGGCCGCGCTCAGTTCATCGCTTTCAAGATTTCCGGCTTGACGACGCTTTCCAGCGCATTGGCGTCGATTGGGCCGACCAGCTTGAAGGCGATGGCGCCGTCGCCCTTGACGATGAAGGTTTCGGGAACGCCGTAGACGCCCCAGTCGATGCCGGCGCGGCCGTCGCCGTCGACGCCGATCTTGGCATAGGGATCGCCCTTGGCGCCGAGGAAGCGCTTGACGTTTTCCGGCGCGTCCTTCTGCGCGACGCCGAGAATCTCGACGCCTTTGGCCTTCAAGGCGGGATCGGCGGCGAGCGCCATGAGGAATGGGTGTTCGTTGTGGCACGGCAGGCACCACGAGGCGAAGACGTTGACCAGGGTGACATGGCCCTGGCGCAGATCGGCGTCGGAAAGGCCCGGCGCGCCGTCGAGCCCGGGAAGGTCGAGGGCCGGCGCGCTCTGGCCGATCAGCGCGGAGGGGATGCGCGAAGCGTCGCCCGCGTAGAGCCGCACGAACAGCAACGCCGCCAAGGCGGCGAACACGATCAGCGGCAGCGCCGCGAGGGCGCCGCGCCGGCGCGCCGAGGTTTGCGCGCCCTCGCTCATGGCGCGTCCTTTGGCGGGTCCTTATCCCCGCGCGCCTTTTCGAGGCGGCGAAGCGCCGCGCTCAGCGCGCGATAGTCCCAGAGGATCGATGCGATCATCGCGGCGACGACCAGCGCCGCGATCGCGTAGCCGGCAACGACGAAGCCGATATGCGGGGCCGCCATCATGCGCTCGAGATCCCCGCCGCCAGATCCGTCGCGAGCGAATCGCCTTCCGCGGCGGCGATCATCGTCAGCCGGGCGAGGCGCCGGCGCAGGATCTCGTTGCGGATCGCCATCAGGTGCAGCGCCAGGAACAGTAGCGTGAAGGCGAGCGCCATGACGAGGAGCGGCCACAGCAGCTCCGGCGCGATGGTCGGCCCGCCGAGCCGAAGGATCGAAGCGGGCTGGTGCAGCGTGTTCCACCAGTCGACCGAGAATTTGATGATCGGCAGGTTGACGCAGCCGACCAGCGTCAGGATCGCCGCCGCGCGCGCCGCGCGCCCCGAATCCTCGATCGAGCGCCACAGCGCAATCAGGCCGAGATAGAGGATGAACAACACCAGGACGGAAGTGAGCCGCGCGTCCCAGACCCAATAGGTCCCCCACATCGGCTTGCCCCACAGCGATCCCGTGACCAGGCAGATGAAGGTGAAGCCGGCCCCGAGCGGCGCGGCGGCCTTCTGCGCGGCGTCGGCGAGCGGATGGCGCCAGACCAGCGTGCCCAGGCTCGCCAGCGCCATCACGCCGTAGATCAGGGTCGAGAGCCAGGCGGCGGGCACATGGATGTACATGATCTTGACCGTCTCACCCTGCTGGTAGTCGGGCGGCGCCGAAAACGACATCCACAGCCCGAGCGCGAACAGCGCGGCGGTCGCCAGCGCGAGCCACGGCAGAAGACGGCGCGTCAGGGCGAGAAAGACCGAGGGGCTGGCGAGGTTCCACATCGCGCGCCTTTTAGCGCCTGAGGGCGAGCGGGGCAATGCGGCGGCAGGGCGAGGACGAAAGCCGCGCCTGAGCGCCTCCGCGACGGTCCGGCGAACGCCGTGCTCGGCCGCGCCCGGAATGAGCGCCGCGGGGCTTGGTCGGCGAGCCGGCGAAGCCCCGCTCAGATCACGTTGCGCTCGATCAGCGGCCGCCCCTCGGCGATGCGCGCGAAAGCGAAATCGGTAAGATCGAGCGAGACATAGCGTCCCAGTGCGATCAGCTCGGCGAGGCCCCGGCCCACGGCGGGCGATTGCTGCATGCCGTGGCCCGAAAACCCCGCCGCGAGATAGGCGTTTTCGTATTCGGCCAGGCGGCCGACGACGGCGTTGTGGTCGAAGACGTTGAGATCGTAATGGCCGGCCCAGGCGCGCGTGACGCGCAGCGCCTCGAAAGCGGGAACCCGGCGCGCCAGCGCCGGCCACATGATCTCTTCGAATTGGCTCCACTCGACATCGAAATCGTCGCAGTCGGGGTCGTCCGCCTCCGGCGGCGCGACGCCGCAGAGATAAGTCCGCCCCTCCGGGCGGAAATAGACGCCGGACATATCGACGACGAGCGGACAATCGCCGAAGCGCTCCTTGGCTTCGAACACGAAGACGCAGCGCTTGCGCGAGCGCACGGGGATTTCGACGCCGAGGCCGCGCGCCAGCTTCAACGCGCCCGAGGCGCCCGCCGCATCGACGAAGGCGCCGCAGGCGACGCGCGCGCCGCTCACGAGCTTCACGCCGGTCACACGGGTCCCCTGTCGCTCGACGGCGACGACCTCGTCCTCGCGATAGAGGACGCCGAGGCTCTTGGCCTTGCGGCGGAACGCCTGCATCAGCCCATAGCCGTCGAACCAGCCTTCGCCGCGGCGCCCCCACGCGGCGAGCGCGACGCCCTCGAGGTTCAGATAAGGAAAGCGCGCCGCCAGGGCGGGCGGCTCGAACAGCGCGATGTCGGCGCCCTCGCGCGTCTGCGTCGCGTGATTCTCGCGCAGGATCGGCGCGCCGGCCTCGCTGGCGAGATAGAGATAACCGTTTTCGACGAGCGAAAATTCGGGGGCTTCGCCGTCCACGGCGAGAAGCTCCGGCGCCCGTTTCAGGAACGCCCTGCCATAAAGCCCGACGCGAATGTTGATGGGGCAGGAGAATTGCTGACGCACCGAACTCAACGACAGCGCGCTCGCGGCCTTGGCGTAGCTCATGTCCTTTTCGACGACGAGAACGCGCCCGGAGAAGGAGGGCAGGGCGGCCAGGTGATAGGCCGTCGAGGAGCCCATCGCCGCGCCGCCCGCGATCACCACGTCATAGGTTTCGATCATCGCGCGAGGCGCTTTCGTTATTTCGAGGCACGGCGACGCCTTGTGCGTTTCGCGCCAAAGCGTTGTCAAGCTTTCGAACGCGAACGCGTCTTGCCGGCAAAGTGGCGGGCGGCGCCCGGTGGAGGCGTCGCCTCGCGCTCGAGGCCGCCGCGCCCGTCCCCGACTTAAGATCGACGACCGGATTGCCTCGGCGCCGCGCGACGGCTACAGCTCCCGGCGACGGCAAGGAGCAATTCGATGCGACCCTCCCAGCGCGCCAACGACGAAATGCGCAAGGTGACGTTCGAGCGCGGCGTCGCGCGCTACGCGGAAGGCTCGTGCCTGGTGCGTTTCGGCGAAACCCACGTTCTGTGCGCGGCCTCGCTGGAGGACAAGCCGCCGCCGTGGCTGCGCGGCCAAGGCAGGGGCTGGATCACTGCGGAATACGCGATGCTGCCGCGCGCGACCTCGACGCGCACGCGGCGCGAATCCTCGACCGGCAAAATCTCCGGCCGCACCCACGAAATCCAGCGCCTGATCGGGCGCTCGCTGCGCGCCGTCGTCGATCTGCCGCGCCTGGGCGAGCGACAGATCACCCTCGACTGCGACGTCCTGCAGGCGGACGGCGGCACGCGCACCGCCGCGATCACCGGCGCCTGGATCGCCCTCGCCGATTGCCTGAAATGGATGACCCAGCGCTCGATCCTGCGCGACAATCCGATCAAGGACCACGTCGCCGCGGTGTCCTGCGGCGTCGTCAAGGGCGAGGCGGTGATCGACCTCGACTATTCCGAGGATTCGACCGCCGAGACCGACGCCAATTTCGTCATGACCGGCTCGGGCGGCCTGGTCGAAGTGCAGGGCTCGGCCGAGGGCGCGCCGTTCAGCGAAGCCGAGCTGCTGAAGCTGCTGGCGCTGGCGCGCGGCGGCGTCGGCCAGCTCGTCGCGTTGCAGCAGGCGGCGCTGGCCTGACGGATAGATCAACCGCTTGGCGCCCCGCCTCGCGGGGTTGATCGGGGCGAGGGGACACTCGCGAGCGCCGCATGATTCGCTTCGCGGCGCTCGGGGCGTGGAGCAGCGCAGCGCGTGGCGGCGGAGGCGACGGCCGAACCGACCGGGGCCGGCGCCGTTTTCGGGCGCGAGGGCCTGTTTTCAATGGCTTGCGTGACGATTTTCCGCCGCCTCGTCGCGCGGCGAGGGCTTCGCCCGCCAGCGGAGGACAGGCCATTTAGCACTACTTTGGCAGATTAACGATTTGTTAACTGAGATTGGGTAAGGCTTTGCGTTCTGATTTGCGGAGCGCGAGGCATGTCGGACTGGCGAGCGGAGCTGTCGGATTGGCTGGGGCCGTTTTTGGCCAAGCTCGGGCATAAGGCGCGGCGGCGGATGTGCCCGCTCTATGTGGCCGGGTTGATC
>JBEKAL010000205.1:0-7348 GCA_050015935.1 Roseiarcus sp. | reverse complement strand
CACTCGTCAACCTCTTGAAACGTCCTGGGGTAATCAACCCCAGGGACAAGATTTCTTACGACTTCCATCCCCCGAAGCTATCACGCGGGCTTACTGGAGTGAAGGGGATACCCTATTTGCGCAGCTCGAGTTCGATCATTGGCGGAAATCCCGATATCTCCACAAATGTAGTAACGTCTAGCGTGGGGCGCAAGGCAAGGCCCTGGCCAGGGCGCCGCCTCATGGCTTATGAGATCATTTCATGAACATGGGCGCGATTCGCATTCTCGGCGTCGACCCCGGCCTGCGCAATACCGGCTGGGGGGTGATCGAAGTCTTAGGCACGAGGCTCGGCTATGTCTCCTGCGGTTCGATTCACACCGACGCGGCGACCTCGCTCGCCGATCGGCTCGCGCTCATCCATCGCGCGCTCGCGCGCCTCGTCGAAGACGAGCGGCCGGCGGAGGCGGCGGTCGAGGAGACCTTCGTCAACCGCGATCCGCAATCGACGCTGAAACTCGGCCAGGCGCGCGGCGTCGCGCTCGCGGCGCTCGCGCTCCAGGGCTTGCCGGTCGCCGAATACGCGGCCAACCTGATCAAGAAGACGGTCGTCGGCGTCGGCCATGCCGAGAAGGGGCAGGTGGCGATGATGGTCAAGACGCTTCTTCCCTTGAGCCAGGTTCGCTCGCCCGACGCCGCCGACGCGCTGGCGGTCGCCATCTGCCACGCGCAACACCGCGCCGCGCGCGCGCGAGGCGCCGCATGATCGGCAAGCTCAAGGGAATCGTCGACGGCGTCGACGAGGACGGCCTGGTCATCGACGTCGGCGGCGTCGGCTATGTCGTTTCCGCCTCGGCGCGCACCCTGCGCGCCCTGCCGCCGGTGGGTCAGGCGGCGACGCTGCACATCGAGACCCAGGTGCGCGAGGACGCGATCCGGCTTTTCGGCTTCCTGACCGAGGCCGAGCGCGACTGGTTCCGTCTGCTGCAGGGCGTGCAGGGCGTCGGCGCCAAGGTCGCGCTCGGCATCCTCGGCGCGCTGTCGGGCGAGGCGCTGAGCGTCGCCATCGCCCGCCAGGACAAGGCGATGATGGCGCGCGCTCCCGGCGTCGGCCCGAAGCTCGCCGCGCGCCTGGTGCTGGAGCTCAAGGACAAGGCGCCGGCCTTCGGCGCCGCCGATCTCGGCGGCGCGCTCGCCGGCGCCGAGCCGGGCTCGAAATTGCCCAAAGCCGCCGAGGATGCGGTGCTCGCGCTCGTCAAACTCGGCTACTCCCGCCCGCAGGCTTCGCTCGCCGTCGCCAAGGGCGTCGCGGCGCTCGGCGCCGAGGCGCAGACCGCGGCGCTGATCCGGCTGGGGTTGAAGGAGTTGGCGCAGTAGAGGATTTTACGATATAAGGATCGATCCCCCAGGGGTAAAAATCATGACCGCCGAAACGACAATCTCGCCGAAATATCAGGTCTCAATCCCCAAGGCCTTGCGCGACAAGATGCATTGGCGTCCCGGCCAGAAGCTCGCGTTCATTCCGAAGGGGAACGGCTTGTTGATGATCCCCGTGCCAAGCCGAGAGGAGTTAGTCGGCATCGCGCGCGGGGCCAACGTCGACGATTATCGTGACCGAAACGATCGCTACTGATGCGCGTCGTCGACACCTCAGCGTGGATCGAGTGGCTGCGCGATTCGGAAGTCGGCCGCAAAGTCGACCCTGAGATTCCTACGCAGGAGGCCTGGATCGTGCCGACGATCGTGCAATACGAATTGGCGCGCTGGCTCGCCCGACAGGTCTCGGAGGAAGCGGCGGGCGGCGTGATCGCGTTTTCGAACGAGTGCGTGGTGACGCCTTTGGATACGGCCCTGGCGCTCAGAGCGGCGGAAGTCGCCAACGAGCATGCGCTCGCGATGGCCGACGCGATCATCTACGCGACGGCGATCGACGCCGGCGCCGATCTTCTCACATGCGACGCGCATTTCGCCGAGCTGCCGGGCGTCGCCTATTTCGCCAAGAGCGCGCCGTGAGCCAGCCGCCGCGCCGCTTCTTCCTGCCGATGATCGGCCTCGCGCTGCTGTTCGCCGCGCTAGGCCCCGCGGTCGGGGCGGCGCTGTTCATTCCGCTCGCCGTCGCGTTGGCGGCGCCGGCCGCGGCCGATGCGGTCGGCCATTTCGGCGCAATCGCGCCCCCGATCGGGGGCGCGGTCGCGCTCGTCGCCGCCTATGTCCTCGGAGTCGGGCCGGCGGCGGCGACGGGCTTCGTCTATGCTTTGTGGGACGCGGCGGCGCCCGCCGGCGCGCCGCGCTCGATCGCCGCCGCGCTGATCGGCGGCGCGATGACCTACGCCCTCTTTCTGTGGCTGGCTTCGCTCGGCGCGTCCGTCGAGGCGACGATCGGCGCGGACGCGAGTCCCGCGTCCGGCCGTTGGATCGACGCGGCGTTTTCGGGCGATGTCGGCGCGACGCTTCGCCATGCTCTCATCGCCTGCGGCGCCGCCTCCGGCCTCGTCTGCGCGATGGCGGCGAGCCTCGTCGGCTTGACGACGCGGGGCGCGCTCGTTCCCGCGCCGCCGGCGCCTCCCCCGTCTGGAGGCGCCTGAAATGGCCGACGCTCCGCGCCGCCTCGTCTCCGCCGAAAGGCGCCCGGAGGACGAAACGGCCCTGCGCCCGCAGGTGCTGGCCGATTTCACCGGCCAGGAGGCCGCGCGCAACAACCTCAAGGTGTTCATCGAATCGGCGAAATCGCGCGGCGAGGCGCTCGACCACGTGCTGTTCGTCGGCCCGCCGGGCCTCGGCAAGACCACGCTGGCGCAGATCGTGGCGCGCGAGCTCGGCGTCAATTTCCGCTCGACCTCCGGGCCCGTCATCGCCAAGGCGGGCGATCTGGCCGCGCAATTGACCAATCTCGAGCCGCGCGACGTGTTGTTCATCGACGAAATCCATCGCCTCAATCCGGCGGTGGAGGAGATCCTCTATCCCGCGATGGAGGATTTCCAGCTCGATCTCATCATCGGCGCCGGGCCGGCGGCGCGCTCGGTCAAGATCGATCTCGCGCCGTTCACTCTGGTCGGGGCGACGACGCGCGCGGGGCTGTTGACGACGCCGTTGCGCGACCGGTTCGGCATTCCCGTGCGGCTCAATTTCTACACCGTGCCCGAGCTCGAGAGCATCGTGCGACGCAGCGCGCGGGTGATCGGGCTGGAGCTGGCGGAGGAAGGCGCGAACGAAATCGCCAGGCGTTCGCGCGGCACGCCGCGCATCGCCGGGCGCCTGCTCAGGCGCGTGCGCGACTTCGCCGTCGTCGAGGGCGCGAGAACCGTCACCCGCGCGATCGCCGACGGCGCGCTGCGCCTGCTCGACGTCGATCAAATCGGCCTCGATCAGATGGACCGGCGCTATCTCGACACGATCGCGTCGAGTTTCGGCGGCGGCCCGGTCGGCGTCGAAACGATCGCCGCCGCGCTGTCCGAGCCGCGCGACGCGATCGAGGAAATCATCGAGCCCTATCTCATCCAGCAGGGCTTCGTGCAGCGCACGCCGCGTGGGCGGCTCTTAACCTCGCATGCGTTCAAGCATCTGCGTCTCCCTGAGCCGCCGCGGGAAATCGCTCAGGCGAGCCTGTTCGAGGAGGAATGAAGCGCTGCGTCGCGAAGGCGGCGCAAAGGTGAAGGAATTTGTGCTAAAGAACGCGCGGACGAACGCGCGGCGACGTCATTACGAGCGAAGCGAAGCAATCCATGCGCAGGCCGCAACCGCTGGATTGCTTCGTCGCTACGCTTCTCGCAATGACGGCGACGTATTCCACGTGCGTCATTGCGAGCTTGGACTGACCCCGTGCCGACCCTCTTCCGTTTTCTCGTCATCCTCGGCGCGCTCGCCGCCCTGGTCTACGGCGCCATGATCGCGCTGGTGGCGACGGTGAAGGTGCATCCGCGGGAAATGACGCAGATCGTCACCATCCCGAAGGCGCCGCCATGATCGCGCCGCGGCCGGCGCCTCGCGATCGCCTCGTCGAATCCTTTCTCGAGGCGATCGCCTCGGAGCGCGGCGCTGCCCGCAACACCATCGAGGCCTATCGGCGCGATCTGACCGACTATGCGGACTTCCTCGCCGCGCGCGGGCGAAGCGCGCTCGAAGCTTCCAGCGCCGACGTTCGTGGCTTTCTTGCCGCGCGCGGCGCAAAAGGCCTTAGCGCGGCCTCGCTGGCGCGCCGGCTTTCTTCGCTGCGGCAGTTGCATAAATATCTCTATGTCGAGGGGCGGCGCGCCGACGATCCGACCCTGGCGATCGAGGGGCCGCGCCGCGCCCGCCCGCTGCCGAAAATCTTGAGCGTCGCCGAAGTCGATCGCCTGATCGGCGCGGCGCGCGAGGGGCTCGAAGCGTCGGAGCGTCCGCCGCGCGAACGGCTCGCGGCGGCGCGCATGGCGTGCCTGATCGAGCTGATCTACGCCTCGGGCCTGCGCGTCTCCGAACTCGTCGCCCTGCCGAAGTCGGCGGCGCGCGCCAAGGAGCCGCTGATCGCGGTGCGCGGCAAAGGAAACAAGGAACGCCTCGCGCCGATTTCCGGCCCCGCGCGCGCCGCGATGAAATTCTATCGCGATTTGCTCGACGCCCACGCGCCGGGCGCCGCGGCCGGCCCTTGGCTGTTCCCGGCGGACAGCGACAGCGGCCACCTGACGCGCCAGGCTTTCGCGCGCGACCTGAAGGCGGTCGCGGCGGCGGCGGGAATCGCCGCGGCGCGCGTCAGCCCGCACGTGCTGCGCCACGCCTTCGCCAGCCACCTGCTGCAAAACGGCGCGGATCTGCGCGTGGTGCAGGAGTTGCTCGGCCACGCCGACATTTCGACGACGCAGATTTACACCCACGTGCTCGACGAGCGCGCCAAGGCGATGGTGCGCGACCTGCATCCGCTTTCCGATGAGGAGCGCAAGTGAGCGGCGCGCCGTGGCGCGCCACCCTCGACGGCGTCGTCGTCGCCTGCCGGCTGACGCCGAAGGGCGGGCGCGACGCGATCGAAGGCGTCGCGACGCTTTCCGACGGCGCGCGCGTCGTGCTCGCTCGGGTGCGCGCCGCCCCCGAGGACGGGCGCGCCAACGCCGCGCTCTGCGCGCTTCTCGCCGACAAGCTCGGCGTTCCCGCCTCCCGCGCGCGGCTCGTCGCCGGCGCGAAGAGCCGAGTGAAGCAGGTCGCGGTCGCCGGCGACCCCGCGGCGCTGATCGCGCGGCTGGAGAGTTTGTAGGGCGGCGAGTTTCGGCGGCGACCGCCCGCCGCCGCAAAGGATTCGACCGCCGGCCCAGTTCGGTCTATCGCTGAGGCGGCCGCGAGATCCGGGCTGGGGCGCGAAGGGCGCTTGGCCGGGGTGGATAGGTTATGTTTCCGCGGCGCGGCGCGCTTGAAGGCGCGCCGATCAGGCACGGAGGGATTTCGAGATGCGTGGAGCGTTGATCTTGTCGCTGGCGGGGCTCGCCTCGACCTTACTCGTCGCGCCGGCCAAGGCCGACGACATCGCCATTGCGGTGGCCGGGCCGATGACGGGCTCGTTGGCGGCGATCGGGGATCAAATGAAGCGCGGCGCCGAAGCGGCGGCCGCGGCGATCAACGAGGCGGGCGGCGTGTCCGGCCGCAACATCAAGGTTCTCATCGAAGACGACGTCTGCGATCCCAAGCAGGCGGTCGCGGTCGCCAATCTCGTCGTCGGCCAACAGATCAAGTTCGTCGACGGCCACGCCTGTTCGGGCTCGTCGATTCCCGCGTCCGACGTCTACGCCGACAACAAGGTGCTGATGATGAGCCCGGCGTCGACGAACCCGACGCTGACCGAGAAGGGCTATCCGACGATCATGCGTGTGTTCCCGCGCGACGACGCGCAGGGCGCATTCGTCGCCCCGTGGATCGCCAAGAATTTCAAGGACAAGAAGATCGCCATCCTGCACGACAAGGGGGCCTACGGCAAAGGCCTGGCGACTGTCGTCAAGCAGACGCTCAACAGCCTGGGCGTCCAGGAAGTGCTGTTCGAGGGCATCAACCCCGGCGAGAAGGACTACAGCGCCATCGTCAGCAAGCTGAAGGCGGCCGGCGTCGAATTCCTCTATTACGGCGGCTATCACACCGAAGCCGGCCTGATGCTGCGCCAGGCGGCCGACCAGGGCTACAAGTTCCAGTTGATGAGCGCCGACGCGCTCGCCACCGCCGAATTCTGGCAGATCGCCGGCCCGGCGGGCGAGGGAACGCTGTTCACCTTCGCCGCCGATCCGCGCCGCGCGCCCACCGCCGCCAAGGCGATGGAGCAGTTCAAGGCGCAGAACTACAATCCGGAAGGGTTCACGCTGTTCTCCTACGGCGTCGTCCAGGCGATCGGCGAGGGGATCAAGCGCGCCGGCTCCGACGACCCGGTCAAGGTCGCCGAGGCGCTGGAGAACGGCCAGCCGGTCGACACCCTGCTCGGCCCGATCGTCTTCGACGCCAAGGGCGACGTGAAGGATCCGCATTTCGACATCAACAAGTGGCACGACGGGCAGTACGCCCCGATCGCCCAGTAAGCGACGCGCCGCTTGGGCGCGGCGCCATCGACGGCGTCGCGACCCTCTCGGACGGAACGCGCGTGCTGCTCGCGCGCGTGCGCAGCGCGCCCGAGGCGGGAAAAGCCAACGAGGCTTTGTGCAGGCTGATCGCCGACAAGCTCGGCGTGGCCGCGTCGAAGGCGCGGCTGATCGCGGGCGCGAAGAGCCGGTTGAAGCAGGTCGCGGTGACGGGGGCGGCGGAGGAGCTGGCGGCGAGGCTGAGCGAACTGACGCGCGGGGCGCCACTTTCCGGCGCGAAGGCCTGATTTCAATGGCTTGCGTGACGGTTTTCCGCCGCGTCCGCGCGCGGCGGCGCTGGGCGGGTTCGGCGCGCGGCGATCGGGGATGGGCTGGCGAACCTTGGACGCGGGACAGGGAAATCAGGGCGTTAGGCGCGGAATTCTGCCCCGTCGCCGAGAGCGATGCGAGGCGCGGGTAGGCTAAATTGGGGAATTCGTATCCTGTCCCGGTAAAAAAGCTGTCCCTGTAAAATGCCGTAAAACCCCTGTTTACATAGCCGATGATCAGGTCTAGGGTTCTAAGGTTCTCCGGAGCGAAATTGTTTCGGCGGAGGAAAAGGTGGGCTCATTCGCATCTTGGGTCTGAGGTGGGACGGGGCCCGTTCGCATCTTGGGTCTGAGGTGGGGGGGCCCGTTCGCATGTTGGGACTGAGGAGGGACGAACATGAAAACGCTTAGCAAAAAACTTGGACTCGCTGTTGTCTGTCTGGCCTTGGGCACCGTTATGGCGGCGGCGACCGAGGTCAAAGTTGCGCTCGTACCGGCTGGTCCGCACCCATACTTTGCGCCGTGGGGACCAGCGGC
>JBEKAL010000204.1:0-10272 GCA_050015935.1 Roseiarcus sp. | reverse complement strand
GTCGACCGCAAGGCGCTCGACGCCTTCCTCGCCATGCCGGAGCGCGACCGCTTCGTGCGCGGCATGTTCGCCTGGATCGGCTTCCGCCAGACCGTGGCGCCGTTCCATCGCCCGCCGCGCGCGGCCGGCGAGACCAAGTATTCGCTGGCGAAGATGATCCGGCTCGCGGCCGACGGCGTCGTCTCGTTTTCCGACGCGCCGCTGCGCGTCGCGCTGTGGGCGGGACTGGCGATCTCGACCCTCGCCATCCTCTACGGGATTTGGGTCATCGCGCTGTGGGCGATGAACGCCAATCTCGCGCGCGGATGGAGTTCGATCATCGTCGTCGTGACCTTCCTCGGCGGCGCCAACATGCTCATGACGGGCGTCATGGGCGTTTACGTCGGACGCATCTACGCCGAGGTCAAGCGCCGCCCGCTTTACATCGTCGACAGAGCCGTGGGCTTCGAGGCCGCCGCCGAACAGCCCGCGACGCGCCCGGAAGCGCGCGCGGCGAAGGCGAAGCGCGCATGAACGCCGCCTGCGAGCCGGCGACGCCGCAACGCATCGCCTGAGTGGACGGACAGCGCCGGCCATGTCTCTTTCCCCACCCGCCGCGTTACCGCACGGGCGCTTGCAGGGGTCGGTTCGACGCCTGCCCGCCGCGATCGGGCTGTCGCTGGCGATCGCCCTCGTCGCGGTCGCCCTGCAGTTGCGCTACGGCCTGCTCGGCGACGTCTCCTGGCTGATCACGGCCGACGAAAAGTGGCTCGACGGCCAGACCCCCTACCGCGACTTCATCGAGATCAATCCGCCCGCCTCGCTTCTTCTTTATTGGCCCGCGATCGCTCTGGCGCGCCTCGTCGGCGTCTGGCCGGAGTTCACCGTCGCCGCCTTCGGATTCTTGAGCATCGCCGCGGGACTTGGCCTCAGCGCCGCGATTCTCAGCCGGGCGGGACTGATCGGCCGGATCGGGCCGCTCGCGCTCGGCGTCGCGCTCGTCGCGCTCGCGATTCTGCCGGGCCAATCCTTCGACGAGCGCGATCAACTCGCGGCGCTTTACGGCCTGCCCTTCCTCGCGCTCGCCGCCGCGCGGGCCGCGCGCGCGCCGGTGGATTGGCGGATGGCGGTCGTCGCCGGCGTCGGCGCCGGCGTCATGGCCGCGATCAAACCGCCCTACGTCCTGGTCGTCATCGCCCTGGCGCCGTATCTCATGAGGCGGATCGGCGTCTTCGCGCTGATCGGCGCCGTCGAATTCTATGCGGCCGCCGCGGTCGGATTGGCCTACGCGGCGCTCGTCATGCGGTTTTTCCCCCATTATGTCGCCGACATTCTGCCGCTCGGCCTCGCGGTCTACGCTCCGGTCCGCGAACCCTTCCGCGAACTCCTGAGCGAACCCGGCGTTCTCCTGACTTTCGTGCTCGGCGCGGCGCTTGTGCGGATCGCGGCGCGGCGGCTCGCCGAGCCGCTGGTCGCGGTCCCGGCGCTCGGCGCCCTGGGCGCGCTCGCCGCCTATCTCGTGCAAGGCAAGGGCTGGCTCTATCAAGCCTATCCCGCGCTGGCGTTCATGATCCTGGCCGCGGGCTTCGCGCTCGACCTTCGCCCGCTTGCGCCGCGCCGAATCGCGCTTGGCGCGCTCGCCGGCGTCGCGGCCGCGTTTCTGCTGCTCTGGCTCGGCCAATGGCCGCTGCCGATCGCCTTCGCCGCCGCGATCGGCGCCAGCGCGCTCTCGCTCGCCGTCGAGCCGGCCGGACGAACCGGCCAAGCGCTCAGGCGGACATTGCCGCTCGCGGAAATGGGCGTCGCCGGCGCGATCGGCGTCGCCTGCGGACTGTTCGCCATGGACGGCGTGCGCACGCCGACCCTCGCCCGCGCGCTCGCGAGCTTGGGGCCGCATCCGACGGTGCTGGCGATTTCCGAAAGCCTCGCCCTCGGCCATCCCATGGTGCGCGCCGTCGGCGGCGTCTGGGTTCAAAGGGTTCCCAGCCTGTGGATCACGTCGGCCGTTCGCCGCCTGATCGACGAGCATCCGGGAGACGAAGCGCTCACCGCGCGCTTACGTCCCTATATCGATCGCGATCGCCAGATGCTCGTCGAGGACATCGGCCGAAACCGGCCCGACGCGATCCTGGTCGGCAAGCTCGGCACGCGCTTTCACCAATGGGCGTGGAGCGATCCCGCGATCGCCGCCGCGCGCGCGGATTACCAATTCTTCGCCGCCGAGCCCGGCAAGGATTTCCCGGCCGAACTCTATGTGCGCAAGGACTTGATCGGCTTGCGCGCGACGCTCCCCGGCGTCGCCGAAGGCGGCGCGGACGAAGCGCGCGCGCCGGGCCGGTCGCCATGAAGCGCCGCCGGCGCATGGACGCGGCGGCCCGGACCTCGTATGAATTCCACCATCGAATCGCAACATGCGGCGTAAGCAAGCGCCGGCGCGCGCGGAAACTGGAGTGACCGAGCGAATGCGCCGCGTCGCCTCGCTGCGCAAGAGGCGCCCGGGGATGCTGACCAACAAGGGCAAGTACGGGTTGAAGGCGATGGTTCATCTGGCGGGGCTGCCGCCCGGGCAGCCCGCTTTGGTCGCCGACATCGCGGCGGCCAACTCCATCCCGAAGAAATTCCTCGACGCCATTCTCGGCGAATTGCGCACCGCGGGCCTCGTTCACTCCAAGAAGGGACGCGGCGGCGGCTACGTCCTCGCCAAGAGCCCTTACGAGATCATGGTCGGACAGATCGTTCGCGCGCTCGATGGCCCGCTCGCGCCCATCGCCTGCGCCAGCCGCAAGTTCTATCGGCGCTGCGACGATTGTCCGGCGGAAGTGCAATGCAACGTGCGTCTGATGATGATCGAGGTGCGCGACGCGATCGCTAAGGTTCTCGACAACCGCTCCCTGGCGGCGATGCGAGCGCTGACCGAGACGGACGAGGGGGAGCTGATCTATCAGATTTGAGCGCGTCGGCGCGGATCGCGGAACTGTCGAGCGGCGCCGCGCCCGCGGTGGACAAGGCGCGATTGGCGGCCCTATGCTCCCCCTCGCAGGGGTTGATCGGCGTCAACGCTGATTCGAGCTTTGCCGAATAGGGGAGATTCGACATGCGCTTCTGCCGGCGGCGTCAGCGTCGCTCAAGGCTTCGATAACGCCGCGGGAACCTCATGCAGGCCGCCGTCTCGATGGGAAGGGTCGTCTCCGTTCGCGGCGCCGTCGTGGACGTGGCCTTCGACGGTCAGGCGCTGCCGCCGATCAACACCGCCCTGATCGTGCGCGGCGACCGGCGCGAGCCGCTGGTTCTCGAAGTGCATGGCCACGTCGATCCTTTCACGGTTCGGGGCATCGCGCTCCAGGCGACGGCGGGCTTGGCGCGCGGCGCGCCGGCGCGCGCGACCATGGCGCCCCTCTCGACTCCGGTCGGGAACGCGGTTCTGGGTCGGCTCCTCGACGTGACGGGGGCGGTCCGCGACCTCGGACCGGAACTGCCGGCCGATACGCCGCGCCGCGGAATCCACAATCCCCCGCCCGCGCTCGAGGACGAGACCTCGGCCACCGCGGTGTTCGAGACCGGCATCAAGATCATCGATCTTCTCGCGCCGCTCGCCCAAGGCGGCAAAGCCGCGATGTTCGGCGGCGCCGGCGTCGGCAAGACGGTGCTGGTGATGGAGCTGATGCACGCCATGGTCGAGAAGTACCAGGGCATCTCCGTCTTCGCCGGCGTCGGCGAGCGCTCGCGCGAGGGTCACGAACTGCTGACGGACCTACGGGGTTCGGGGGTGCTGGCCCGCGCGGCGCTCGTCTATGGCCAGATGAACGAGCCGCCCGGCGCCCGCTGGCGGACGCCGTTGACGGCTTTGACGATCGCCGAATATTTCCGCGACGAAAAGCGCCAGAACGTCCTGCTTCTCATGGACAACGTTTTCCGCTTCGTGCAGGCCGGCGCCGAGGTCTCGAACCTGCTCGGCCGTCTGCCCTCGCGGGTCGGCTACCAGCCCACGCTGGCGACCGAAGTCGCCGAGCTGCAGGAACGCATCGCGTCGGTGGCCGGCGCGTCGGTCACGGCGATCCAGGCCGTCTACGTGCCGGCCGACGATTTCACCGACCCCGCGGTGACCGCGATCTCCAGCCACATAGACAGCATCATCATGTTGTCTCGCGCGTTGGCGGCGGAAGGCTTCTATCCCGCGGTCGATCCGCTCGCCTCCTCGTCCGCGCTGCTCGATCCGCTCATCGTCGGCGAAGCGCATTATCACGCCGCCGAGCGGGCGCGCGAGACGCTCGCGCGCTTCAGCGATCTCCAGGACATCATCGCGATGCTCGGCGTGGAGGAACTCGGCGCCGGCGATCGCGTCATCGTCAAGCGGGCGCGACGGCTTCAGCGGTTTCTCACTCAGCCCTTCGCCGCCACCGAAGCCTTCACCGGACAGCCGGGCCGAAGCGTGCCTCGCGCCGAAACGATCGCCGGCTGCGACGCCATCCTCGACGGCGAGGCCGACGATTGGGCGGAGTCGTCGCTCTATATGGTCGGGAACCTGGACGAAGCGCGTCGAAAAGAGGCCGCGAGCGGCGCGCAAGGGCGCTCGTCATGAGGCTGCGCATCGTCACGCCGTTTGAGATCGTGGTCGATGAGGACCGGGTGAGCGCGTTGCGCGCCGAAGACGCCAGCGGCTGCTTCGGCATCCTGCCTCGTCACGCCGATTTCCTGACCAGCCTCGCCATCTCCGTGGTGAGCTGGACGGGCGCCGGCGGCGCCGTGCGCCATTGCGCGGTGCGAGGCGGGGTCTTTTCCGTCACCGCCGGCCGGGATGTCGCCATCGCCACTCGCGAGGCAATCCCAGGCGACGACTTCGCGACGCTCGACGAAGTGGTTCTCGAACGCTTTCGCGCCGACAGCGAAATCGAGCGCGAGCAACACGTCGAGAGCACCCGCCTGCAGTTGATCGCCATACGCCAGATCATGCGCCGCCTCCGGCCCGAGGGACGCGGAGCGCCGACGAGGCTCGCATGACGCCGCGCGAACCCGATCCTGACCAACATGATCCGCTGGTGTCGAGCGTTCGGCTGCGCGGGGAAAGACGCCGAAAGTGGCTGCGCGAGGGCGAGCCGTCGGTGGCGCGGCGACTTGCGCAGATCGGCGTTCTCGGCTGGATGATCGTCACGCCGATGCTGATCGGCGTCTTCGTCGGCCGTTGGCTCGACCGGATTTTCAATTCGGGAATCTTCTGGAGCGCCCCGCTGTTGATGCTCGGATTGGCGCTCGGCGGCTGGTCGGCCTGGAAATGGATGAACGCCCAGTGAGCTTGCTTTCCCTGAACGGCTTCGCCGCCGTCCTCGCCCTCATCGGCCTCGCCTCGCGCCTTGCAGCGGGGTTCGCGCTCGGCCTCGTCTATTTTCTCGCGATTTGGCGCAGCGCGCGGCTGCTCGGCGAGGGCGGACGCGCGATCTCCGTCCTATCCCTGACGATCGCCCGGATCGCGCTTCTCGGGGGAGCGCTGACCTTGGCGAGCCTCGAAGGAGCGCCGCGGTTGTTGGCGATGGCGCTCGGGGCGCTCCTCGCCCGCGCCGCGGTGGTGCGAGCCGTCGGCGGCGGGGCGTCATGACTTCGCCGCTCGTCAGCGTCGCCCTTTTCCATATCGGCCCGGCGCCGATCACCGAGCCTGTTCTCGTCACCTGGGCGATCATGGCGGCGCTCGTTCTTACCGGCCTTGTCGTCTCCAGCGGCCTGACGCTCGTCCCCTCGGCGACCCAAGCCGCCTTCGAACTCGGCGTCGACGCCCTCGACAGTCTGATCCGCGACACCATGCGCGCCGAGCCGGCGCCCTATCGAGCGTTCATCGGCACGCTTTTCGTCTTCATCTTCGTCGCCAACTGGTCCTCGTTGGTTCCGGGAATCGAGCCGCCGACGGCGCACCTCGAGACCGACGCCGCGCTCGCGTTGATCGTTTTCGTCGCGGCGACTTGGTTCGGAATCCGCGCGGTCGGCGTCGCCGGCTATCTCGCGACCTTCGCGTCGCCGAGCTGGATCATGATTCCGCTCAATTTCGTCGAGAGCCTGACGCGGACCTTTTCGCTGCTCGTGCGCTTGTTCGGCAATGTGATGAGCGGCGTGTTCATCGTCGGCGTCGTCCTGTCGCTCGCCGGCCTCTTCGTGCCGATCCCGCTGATGGCGCTCGAACTGCTGACCGGGGCCGTGCAGGCCTATATCTTCTCGGTTCTCGCGATGGTCTTCATCGCCGGGGCGATCGGCGAAGCACGCCCAGCCTCCGACGCCACCGAAGAAGGAACGCCGCCATGAACTGGTTAGCCATCGTCAGCATCGCTTCGGCCGCTCTGGCGGTCGCCTTCGGGGCGATCGGCCCCGCGCTCGCCGAGGGACGCGCCGTCGCCGCGGCGATGGACGCGATCGCCCGCCAGCCGGAGGCGGCGAACACCATCTCGCGCACGTTGTTCGTCGGCCTGGCCATGATCGAGACCATGGCGATCTACTGCCTGGTGATCGCGCTGCTGCTGCTTTTCGCCAACCCGTTGTTGAAATGACGTTATGACCTTCGACTGGTGGACGCTCGGCTTCCAGACCGTCAACGTCGGCGTCCTGATCTGGCTGCTCGGTCGATTCTTCTGGCGCCCCGTCGCTGCGATG
This sequence comes from Roseiarcus sp., assembly GCA_050015935.1. Classification (GTDB taxonomy): domain Bacteria; phylum Pseudomonadota; class Alphaproteobacteria; order Rhizobiales; family Beijerinckiaceae; genus Roseiarcus. Next base: position 3,663 of record JBEKAL010000204.1, on the reverse strand, counting down.
ATCGCTGAGCGCCGCGCCGCGGCCCGGCGGACCCTCGCCGAAGCCGAGGCGCGGCGGGCCGAAGCGGACGCCGCGCTCATGGAGATCGAGCGCACGCGCGCCGGATTCGCCGGCGAACGCGAAGCGATCCTCGCCGCGGCGCGAGAAGCGGCGGAGCGGGAATTCGCCGCGCGCCGCGAGGAGGGCGTCAAACAGGCGGCGGCCGTCGAAGCGGCCGGCAGAGCGGCGATCGAGAGCGAAAGGCAAGCCGCCGAAAATGCCTGGGCCGAGCGGGCCGCTCGTCTCGCGGTGGAGATCGCCGAGCGCCTGGCCGCGCGCCTCGACGGCGAGGCGGTGCGCGCGGCGTTTCTCGACTGGCTCGTCATCGCGATCCGCGCTCTGCCGGATGAAGAACGGCGGGCGGCGGCGGCCGACGGCGCCGCGATCGAAGCGATCAGCGCGACGCCGATCGGTCCAACCGAACAGGAACGCGCTCGCAAGCGGATCGCCGAGGCGTTCGGAACCGAACCGGGCATCGCGTTCACGACCGATCCTTCGCTGATCGCGGGCCTCGAACTGAAGGGTCCGCATCTCGTCGTCGCCAACAGTTGGCGCGCCGATCTCGCTCAAATTCTCGCGGACATCGCCCATGTCGACGGACGCTGACGGCGCCGCGAACGTCTGGCTCGAGCGCGCCCGCGCAAAAGTCGCGCTCGTCTCCGGACTTCCCGACGTCGGGCTCGACGAGCTGCTGCGCTTCGACAAGGGACAGTTCGGTTTCGCCCAGGCGCTCGAACGCGACCGCATCGGCTGCGTGCTGCTCGACGATGTCGATACGATCGAAGCCGGGGACGTCGTGCGCGGGACCGGCAATGTCCTGCGCGCGCCCGTCGGCCCCGGGTTGCTCGGGCGCATCGTCGATCCGCTCGGCCGCCCGATCGACGGCCGAGGCCCCGTCGAGACGGTCTCCTACGAGCCGATCGAACGGCCGGCGCCGGGAATCCTCGAACGCGATCTCGTGACCGAGCCGGTCCAGACCGGGCTCGTCGTCATCGACGCGCTGTTCGCGCTCGGGCGCGGCCAGCGCGAACTCATCATCGGCGATCGCGCGATCGGCAAGACCACGATCGCCGTCGATACGATCATCAATCAGCGATCGAGCGACATCGTCTGCGTCTATGTCGCGGTCGGCCAGAAGACTTCCAGCGTCCGCCGCGCCATCGAAGCCATACAAAGTCACGGCGAACCCAGTCGTTGCGTCATCGTCGTCGCGGGCGCCGCGAGTTCGCCCGGGCTGCAGTGGATCGCGCCCTTCGCCGGCTTCGCCATGGCGGAGTATTTTCGCGACCGCGGCCAGCACGCGCTGATCGTGATCGACGATCTCACCAAGCACGCCGCCGCGCATCGCGAGATCGCGCTGCTGACCCGCCAGTCGCCCGGTCGCGAGGCCTATCCCGGCGACGTGTTCTACGTCCACGCGCGGCTTTTGGAGCGAGCGGCGAAGCTCTCCAAGGAAAAGGGCGGCGGCTCGCTGACCGCGCTGCCGATCGCCGAAACGGACGCGGGCAATCTCAGCGCCTATATTCCCACCAATCTGATTTCGATCGCCGACGGCCAGATCGTGCTCGACGCCAGACTCTTCAACGAGGGGCGCAAGCCGGCCGTGGACGCCGGAGTCAGCGTCAGCCGGGTCGGCGGCAAGACGCAGGCGCGCGCTCTCAGAGAAGCGGCCGAGCGGCTTCGCCTCGACTATGCGCAATTCCTTGAGCTCGAGATGTTCACTCGGTTCGGCGGAATGCCCGACGCCCGGGTGCGCGACCAACTGACGCGCGGCGCGCGCATACGCGCGATCCTCGATCAGCCGCGGCACGCGCCGCTGCGGCTCGCCGACGAAGTGGCGTTGGTCCTCGCGGTCCAATTCGGTCTGTTGGATTCGCTTCCGCTTCCTGCGGTCGCCGAGTTTCGGCGGGGCTTGCCCGAAGCGCTCGACCGCTCGAGCCCGGATGTCGTGCGCCTGATCGATCAGACGGGCGCGCTCGACGAAGCGAGGGAGCAGGCATTGCGCGAAACGCTGCGGGCTTACGCTTCCAGCTTCGCCGCGAGCGCGCCCTCGCCCAAGGCGGCGAGCGAGTCATGACCAAACGATTGGCGGACATCGGCGCGCGCATCGAAGGCATTCGCCAGCTCGGCGCAGTGGTGAACGCGATGCGCGGCATCGCCTCAGCTCGCGCCCAGCAGGCGCGCGGCCAACTCATCGCCGTCGAAAGCTATGCGACGACGATCGCCCTCGCGATCGGGCGGGTCCTCGCCTTGGCGCCTTCGGCCGGCCAGGACGGCGCGCGAACGCCCACCCGCCCGGCGCTGGCGCTGTTCTGCGCCGAACAGGGCTTCGCCGGCGCTTTCAGCGAACGCGTGCTCGATGCGGTCGGCGCCGAACTCGCCGCGTCCGTTCTGTTTCTCGTGGGCTCGCGAGGCTGCGCGATCGCGGCGGAAAGGGGCGTCGCCGCCCATTGGAGCAGCGCCATGCCTTCGCAATCGCTGGGCGCTTCCAGACTGGCCGACCGGATCGCCGAGGCGATTTACCTCCGCATCGGCGCCGGCGACATCGATCGCCTCGACGCCGTCTTCAGCCAATGGCGGCCTGGAGAGGGGGTCCATGTCACGCGTCGCCGCCTCTTTCCCTTCGACATGCAGGCCTTTGCTCCGCCGACGCATGGCGACGCGCCTCTATGCAACCTCCCGCCCGAAGATCTCTTGCGCGATCTCACGGCCGATTATATGCACGCGCAGCTCTGCGACGCCGCGCTGCACGCCTTCGCGGCCGAGAATGAAGCCCGCGTCGAAGCGATGGCCTCGGCGCGCAAGGAAATCGACCGCCAACTCGCCTCGCTCAGAGCCACGCAGCGGCAGGTGCGCCAGGAGGACATCACCGCGGAAATCATCGAACTCGCCGCCGGCGAAACGGCAAGTCGGACAATCGGCGGATCGCCGGCGGCGGCCTAGCTCCAGATCGCGCCCCAGGAGTTGCAGAAATGGCGTCCCGGAAGGGAATCGAACCCATGACCCCAGGTTTAGGAAACCTGTGCTCTATCCTGCTGAGCTACCGGGACTGCGTTTGTTTTCAGATAGTTAGAAGATTGCTTGTTTTTCTCTGGCACCTCGTTGGCACTTCGTCGCTCTTGCATCGGCGCGCGGCGGCATTTGGAGCAAATCAAACCACGGCTGTCAATTTGGGAACGGTCGCCTCGATTCTCAATCGCCGTGATCGGACGGAAAGAACGCCGCGAGATTGCGGCGACCGTCGACGACGCGCACGATCTCGATAGCGGCGTCGCTGATGCGATAGAAGATCACAGTCGGATAGACAACAATGGATCGGATGCCGGCGACGAGTTGGTCGCGGGCGACGCCCGCCTCCGGAAACTCCCGTAAATTGGAAGTGGCGCGGTGGATGTCGCGTAGGTGCGCGTCGGCTGTCTCGGGCGAGAAATGCGCCGCGCCCCAGCGCCAAATCGTCAGCAAGTCGGCCTCGGCTTCCGGCGACCAAACGAGCTGAAGCTTAGGCCCGAGTTGAACACCCGATTTTCGCAAATCATTGATTGCGCTGGCATTTCAGCGAAATTCAAGTTGGCGTGGCACTACGCCTTGGGCGGCCGCGGCGTTTTCGGGCGCGTTTGGGTTGGG
>JBEKAL010000203.1:0-7836 GCA_050015935.1 Roseiarcus sp. | reverse complement strand
TTTGGGCCGTGTCTCAGTCCCAATGTGGCTGATCATCCTCTCAGACCAGCTACCGATCGTCGCCTTGGTGGGCCGTTACCCCGCCAACTAGCTAATCGGACGCGGGCCAATCCTCCGGCGATAAATCTTTCCCCCCGGACCAAGTCCGGGGGCGTATCCGGTTTTAGCTCAAGTTTCCCTGAGTTATTCCGAACCGGAGGGTATGTTCCCACGCGTTACTCACCCGTCTGCCACTCTGTATTGCTACAGCGTTCGACTTGCATGTGTTAAGCCTGCCGCCAGCGTTCGTTCTGACCCACGCGTTACTCACCCGTCTGCCACTCTGTATTGCTACAGCGTTCGACTTGCATGTGTTAAGCCTGCCGCCAGCGTTCGTTCTGAGCCAGGATCAAACTCTCAAGTTGAATTGAGATTCTATCCCGACTGGTCACTTCCCGAGAATGTCTCCATCCTCGTTTATTCTTGACGAGTTCCAAACACATCCGCTCAAACCGAAACCCGCCCGCCCGCCTCACGGCGTTCGAGCGCGCTTCTTAAAGTTCAAGCGCGATGAATTTCGAAACGTGACCGTCAGTTGTCTCTTTAAGACCTCATCGTCAAACCAAACCGCCGCTCTCGCATCAATCCGGCCCAACGACAAAGCCGCGCAAGGACCCCGCCGCCCACGTCTCTCTTTCTTCCGATGTAATTGTCAAACAGCTGCGGGAGAACGCCCCCCTTAAAGCCCAGCCAGACCGCCCAGACCGAAAGCCCAAGACAATCCTGCCGAACCAAATTCCCGAACCCGGCGAAACCGCTTCGCCGAGCCGCCCTCGGCCGAAGCCAAAAGCACGAAACAACCGAAACTCGCCACCCCCACCTCTCAGCAGGGAGGAGCGCGTCTCGACATCGTCCCGAAGTTCCAACCCACATCGGCCGCCAAAGCGCCAACGCCGCCGGTTCGCGTGATATAGGCAACGCCGTCGCGGCTGTCAATTCTTTTTCCAAAAGAGTCGCAATCGCCCGCGGCGGCGCGCCCAGCCCTGGATATAACCGCTGCCGGCCGGCTGATTTTTCCGTCGACCTCGCCGCATAAGAGCCATGGTTTGCGCGGAATGACGCGCAAACGATGGCGCGGCCGCTGCTTTGCGTTGCGCGGACGGGGTTGGACCGCTAACAATGGGGTCATCGCAATGGCCGAGTTTTCCAGCGAGCGACAAGACAAACCGTGACGACTTTGGCCGCCCGATCCGCTCGTTCCTCGACGCACCTCGAGAGGTCGCGCTCCGGCGTCGAACTCGGCCATGAACCGCCGATCGAAATCGGCCGTTCGCGGATCGAGGGCCGCGAGCGCCTTCGCGTTTCGCTGCGCTGGCTCGCCGGCGTCGCGCTCACCGGCGTTTGCGGTCTGGCGCTGATCGGCTCGGCGCTCTATCTCGACCTCGATCGTCAATCGACATTCGCCGAGGCGCCGGAATTCGCCGCCGCGACGCACAAGGACGGCGCGCAGGACGAGGGCGTCAATCCCGGCAAAGGCGATCGACTGGTTCGGCCGATCGACATCGTCGCGGCCAAGCAGACCTTCAAGGCGCCGACGACCATCAAGATCGGCGACAAAGAGGTCGTCAAAGCGCGATCGTTCACGATTCTCGCGACCACCTTGACGATGACGCCGACGGGTTTCGCGGACGCCGTCCCGCCATTCGACCCGCTCAAGGCGATCACTGGTTCGGCCGAGAAGGCCGATGCGCCGCCCGATCCCGGCCCGATGCAGGACGACGCGGAAGTCGCATTTTCCCAGCGCGACCTGACCATCGAGGACGCCGCGGCGGCGACCGGCGAACTGACGCTCGCCGAGGCGCAAGCGCAAGTCGTGCAAATGATCAAGGCGACGGCCGCGGGCGACAAGGCGCCGCCGCTCCCCCCGCAAATGCTGCTGATGCGAACGAGCCAAGCCGGCGTCGATCCGCTCGGCGCTCTGTCTTATGCGACCACCGGCGCGATCGGCGCCAACACGCCCTTCGCTTCGATCGAAGTGCGCATGGTGCCGGAAAACGTCACCGACGCCGTCAAGTCGCCCGCCGACTCTCAGCCCGACGGCCGCGAACGGCTGGTGCAGATGCGTCACGGCGAAACGTTCGAGGACGTGCTGCGCGCCAACGGCGCGAGCAAGGAAGCCGCCGAGGCGATTCTCGCCGCTTTCGGCGCCAAGCGCGGCGAGTCGCCCGTCGCCGAGGGGCAGAAGATCATCCTGCAGTTCGACGAGCCGTCCGCCGACGGAAAACCAGCGCCGATCGCGCGCGTTTCGGTCTACGCGGACGAACAGCTCAAGTCGACGATCGCAATCAACGACGACGGCGTCTACGTGCCGGTGACCCTGCGCCGCGACGCCCCCGCGCGCAAGAGCGCCGATTCGGACGAGGCGGACAACGGCGGCATGAGCCTCTACCAGAGCTTTTACGAGACTGCGCTCAAGCAGGGCCTGCAGCGCCCCATCATCGACGAAATGGTTCGCGCCTTCGCCAACGACGTCGACTTTCAACGCTCCGCCCAACCCGGCGACTCGATCGCGGCGTTCGTCGCCGAGGCGGACGAAATCGATCCGCATCCGCAGCTCCTGTTCGCCACCCTGACGGCGCGCGACCAGGTGTTCAAATACTACCGGTTTCAGACGCCCGACGACGGGCTGGTCGACTATTACGACGAGAACGGCCGCTCGACCCGCAAATTCTTGATCCGCAAGCCGATCGTCGCCGGCGAAATCACCTCGCCCTTCGGCATGCGCTACCACCCGATCCTGCGCTACGCGCGCATGCACACCGGCGTCGACTGGGGCGCCCCGGTCGGCACGCCGATCCTGGCGGCGGGCGCCGGCGTCGTCATCAAGGCGGAGTACACCTCCGGCTACGGCCGGCGCGTCGAAATCCAGCACGCCAACGGCTACGTCACGACCTATTCGCACTTGTCGGGCTTCGCGCGCGGCATCGTCGCGGGCGTGCGCGTCACCCAGGGCCAGGTGGTCGGCTATCTCGGCCAGTCGGGACTGGCGACCGGCCCGCATTTGCATTACGAAGTGATCATCAACGGCAACTTCGTCGACCCGATGGCGATCAAGCTCGCGCGCACGCGCGAGTTCGACGGCAAAATGCTCGCCGCCTTCAAACGCGAACGCGAACGCATCGATCAGCTGATGGCGCAAGCCCCGAACGCCGCGCCTGCCTCGCCCGCCGTCACCGCGAAAGTCAACTGAAGCGCACCACGAGCCGCGGCTCTTCGAGCTCTTCGAAACCCAGCGCGGCGCGCGCCTCCCGGGCCGAATATCCTTCGTCGCGCAAGACGCGAAGCGGCGGCGACAATGCGCTCTTCGACATTTTGCCGCCCTTGGCGTCGAGCACGAGACGGTGGTGGCGATAACGCGGCGGCGCGAGACCGAGCAGCGATTGCAGCAGCCGATGCGCCGACGTCGCGGCCAGGAGATCGCGGCCGCGCACGACATCGCTGACGCCCTGTAAGGCATCGTCGACGACGACCGCCAGATGATAGCTCGCCGCATTGTCCTTGCCGCGCAGCACGAAATCGCCCCAGGCGGCGGGCTCGGCCGGATGAAGCGCCTCGCGCGCGCCCTCGCCGTATTCGCGCCAGCAAAGATCGGCCGGCGCCTGGGCGAGCGCGCGCGCCGCATCGAGGCGCAACGCGGCGCGCTCGCCGGCGGCGAGGCGTGCGGCGACCTCGCGCGGCGGAAGCGCGCGGCAGAGGCCGGAATAGAGCGGCGCGCCGTCGGGATCGCGTAGCGCCCCCGCCGCCGCGGCGATTTGCCCGCGACTGCAAAAGCAGGGATAGACGAGGCCGCGCGCGCGCAAACCGTCGAGCGCGCGCGCGTAATCCTCGCCGCGTTCGCTCTGGCGACGAGGCGGCCCGTCGAAGACGAGCCCGAGCCAGGCCAGATCGTCTTCGATCGCCGCCTCGTATTCGCGCTTGCAGCGGGTTTGATCCAAGTCTTCAATGCGCAGCAGCAGACGACCGCCGGTTTGCGCGGCGAGGCGCGCGTTCAGCAGCGCGGAATAGGCGTGGCCGAGATGCAACGCGCCGTTCGGCGAAGGCGCGAAGCGAAAGGTCGGACGCTGGAGTCGCATGGTCATGTCGGATCGGCGGAAGTGGCGATGGCGAGCACTGTTTCCAAAAAGCGCGGCGGCGGCAAGGGCGCGAAAAAGCGGGCGGCGAAGACGCGGCCTGGCGCCGCGCGGCGCCCTCGCGCCCCTCCGGCGGCGGCCAAACCGGCCCATCTCTACCATCCCGGCCCGCCGATCGATTGCCAGAGCGCCCTCGACGAAGCAAGCGCCCGGCTGCTCGCGCTCGACCCCGAGGTCGTCGGCCGCCTGGTCGCGGTCGGCGGGGCGCCGGCGCTGCGATGGCGCGAGCCGGGTTTCGCCGGCCTCGCGGCGACCATCGTTTCGCAGCAAGTGTCGGTCGCGAGCGCGAACGCGATCCTTGGTCGCCTGAAAACGGAGTTGGCGCCGCTCGACGCGGCGAGCGTCATCGCGGCCGACGACGCCGCGCTCAAACGCGTCGGCCTCTCGCAAGCGAAAATACGCGCGCTGAGGGCGCTCGCCGAGGCGACGACCGGCGGCCTCGATCTGGAGGCGCTCGGCGCGCTCGACGCTGGGCAAGCGCATCAGGCGCTCGTTGCAGTGAAGGGCATCGGGCCGTGGACGGCGGATCTTTTCCTGTTGTTCTGTCTCGGCCATCCCGACGCCTTTCCCGCCGGCGACCTCGCGCTGCAGGAGGCGGCGAGGATCGCGCTCGGCCTCGGCGCGCGCCCCGACGCGCGGCAGTTGGAGACAATCGCGGAACGCTGGCGGCCGCTGCGCGGCGTCGCGGCGCGCATGCTGTGGGCCTACTATCGCGGCGTAAAACAGCGCGCCGGCGTGATCGGCCAATAGGATTGGCGCGCGCGGCGAGTTCGGGGTAGACCGCCGCGCAAACATAAGTCCTCGGAGCCCCCTCATGACGGCGAATTTGACCGGGCCGCGCCTCGATCCCAAGGGCGGCCCCGCCAGGCGACTCGTGGTCTTCCTGCACGGCTACGGCGCCGACGGCAATGACCTGATCGAGCTCGGCGGGCAATGGCGCGCGCTCATGCCCGAGGCCGCCTTCGTCGCGCCGCACGCGCCCGAACGTTGCGCCGCTTCGCCGACGGGCCGGCAATGGTTCGCCTTGAGCCACGCTCAGCCCGACGACCCGCGCGGCGCGGAGGAGCGCTGGCGCGGCGTCGTCGCGGCGCGGCCCGCGATCGACGCTTTCCTCGACGCGGAGCTCGCCCGCCTCGGCCTCGACGATTCGCGCCTCGCGCTCGTCGGCTTCAGCCAGGGCGCGATGATGGCGCTGCACGTCGGCCTGCGCCGCGCCCGCGCGCCCGCTGCGATCGTCGGCTATTCCGGCCTGCTGGTCGGTCCCGAGCATCTCAGCGAGGCGAGCGCCCGCGACGCGCGCGGCGAGCGGCCGCCGATCCTGCTCGTCCATGGCGATCAGGATCCGTTGATCCCGGTGGAGGCGATGTTCGTCGCCATGGACGACCTCGCCAAGGCCGAAATCCCCAGCCAATGGCATCTGTCGCTCGGCGTCGGCCATGGCATCGACGCCGGCGGGCTGCGCCACGGCGGATTGTTCCTGGCCAAGGCGTTCGGGATCAGGGCGCGCTGAGGCGACGAACCGGGGACGCGGCCAAATCTTTCCAAGCCTTTCCAAGGAATTCCAAACTTTTCCAAGGAAAATCCAAGCTTTTCCAAGCTTTTTCCAAGGAAATTCCAAAGTTTTTCCTTGGCGAGTTCCAACGAAATCAAAGGCTTGGCGGCGAAGCCGGTCATTTTCGCCTTTTTCGTCGCCTGCCGGCTCGAGCCGTTCCGTCCGAAACGCGCTCGCCGAACGCGACCGCCGCCGAGCTTCGATTTTTCAGCCTATCACGACCTTTGCTTTTCCAGAAGACAATGTCGCGCCGCTCCGGCTCGCGCCGGCGCTTCGCTGCGTCCCCGACGAGGCTCGGCAAGCGAACGAGCCGGGTCGCGACCTCCGGATCGCCGCGCTCGGCCCGCGACGTGAGAAGCCCGAGCTCGACGCAGAGGCAGAGCGCTCACAGCGAGTGGTCGAAATCTGACTCCCGGCTGCGGTCGTCGGCTTTGGGTGGGAAGCGGACGGGCGGCTTTGGGCGATCGAAATGTCGAAGCGGACGATCGCCCGCCGCGTGCGCCGCAGAAAAGAGATGCAGCCGGCTCCGCTGGAACGGCGGTGGACGCATTGCCGCAGCCAATGCTATTTCCTCTATTGCTTGGCCGCCGACGAGCCGGCGGCGGTCACGCGGACGATCCGGGCTTGTTAGGAGCGCGAAACGGTGGCAGGTTGGGCCTGAACCGGCGGCCATCCGGTGAATGCCGGCAGAACACAATTGGGAGGATAGCCATGGTGTCGCGTCGTCTATTCCTACAATCGAGCGCGGCCTCCGCCGCATATCTGGCTTCGGGGGCTTGGCCCGCATGGGCGGCCAACGCGCCCGGCGTCACCGACACCGAGATCAAGATCGGGCAGACGATGCCCTATAGCGGGCCGGCAGCGGCCTATGGCTTGGTCGGCAGGACGGAAGCCGCCTATTTCAAGATGATCAACGAAATGGGGGGCGTCAACGGCCGCAAGCTCAACCTCATCAGCGTGGACGATGGTTACAGCCCGCCAAAGACTGTCGAACAAACCCGTCGTCTCGTGGAGCAGGAACAAGTCGCCTTTATTTATGGGAGCATCGGCACGCCGACCAACGCGGCGATCCGGTCCTATCTCAACGACAATAAGGTGCCGCAACTGCTCATCACCACCGGCGCGACCATGTTCGGCGATCCGCAACATTATCCCTGGACGATGGGCAACATTCCGAGTTTTCAGACGGAAGCCCGCATCTACGCCAAGCACATGCTAGCGGCAAAGCCTGACGCAAAGATCGGCGTGCTCTATCAGAACGACGACTTCGGGAAAGACTTCTTGATCGGCCTCCGAGACGGTCTCGGCGCTGAACACGCCAATATGATCGTCAAGGAGGTCTCCTACGAGGTCTCCGACCCTACGATCGACTCGCAAGTCCTCACATTGCAGGGCGCTGGCGTCGACACGCTCCTCATAGCCGCGAGCCCGAAAGCCGCCGCGCAGGCGATCCGCAAGACCTACGACCTATCCTGGGCCACGGACCGCTACTTGAACAATACGTCAAGCTCGACCGCCATCCTCAAGTCGGCCGGCCTCGAAAAGGCAAAGGGGTTAATCACCGCTGTCGCCACCAAGGACCCCAACGACCTCCGTTGGAAGAACGATGCGGGCTTCAAGGAATATTCTGCGTTCATCGCGAAATATATGACCCCTGCCGAGTTGGGGGAGTTCAATGCGGTCTATGGCTTCGGAGCCGCCGCGACCCTGGTTCAGGTCCTGAAACAATGCGGGGACGACCTGTCGCGAGAGAACATCATGCGACAGGCGGCGAATATCAAAGACCTCGAATTGCCGATGCTGCTTCCGGGCATAAAGGTCAACACGTCGCCCGACAATTTCTTTCCGATCCGCCAAATGCAACTCGCCACTTTCAACGGCGTGAGCTGGGACCTGATTGGCGATCTGATTAGCGGCTGAACTCACGGCCACCTGTGAGCGGTAAGCAACTCTCGGCAACCGAACGAACCGCCGACAGTGCCGTGTAGTGTCTTTAAGTGTCCGTCCAGAGACTTTTCGAGTCATTTGAGTCGGTTGTCGGCGGTGGAGAAAATCGCTTGAAGAGCCCGACTCTTTTGTGATTCCTTGCGTGGCGTCGATTCGTGAGGCGCCATA
>JBEKAL010000202.1:0-7602 GCA_050015935.1 Roseiarcus sp. | reverse complement strand
CGGCTACCAATCCCCCATTGCCTTCGAGGCCGCGTTCAGAAAGACTGCCGACCCGAACCGTCAACCCCTAACCACCTTGTCACCGAATTAGCGTGTCTCAACGGTGGGGTGCAGTCCAATACGTAACGCGGGTGCGATTTCGGTCGCGATGTCCATGCCGCCGCGCGCCGCCATAAAATGGGCGCAAGGGGCTGGCACTGACAGCTTCGCCGCGGGCGCGGATTCGCGCATGACCGCCAATCGTCGCGGCGGCGGCAAGCGCCCTTCGAGCCGGTCAAAGCGGAGAATTCATGACCATCCTTCGGCCCCTCGTCTGGTCGGCCCTCGCGCTTCTCGTCTCCGTCCGCCTCGCCTGCGCCGGGAACGCGCCGCCGACGCCTCCCCCCAGGCCCCCCGAGTTTGCCGAACCCGCCAAGGACGCGCAGCCGACCCCCTCCGCCACGCCCGCTCCGCTCGCCGGGCCGGCCAAGGACGCGTCGACCGATCTCAACGCGCCGCCGACGCCGCCCGCCAGACCCGCCGCTCTCTCCCAGCCGGCCAGCGACGCGCCCAAGCCGGAACTGACCGCCGACGAGGCCGTCGCCAAGGCCAACGCCTATCTCGACGGCGCGCGCGTGATGAGCGCGGAATTCGTGCAGATCGGGCCGGACGGCGAGCGTTCCGAAGGCCAGCTCTATGTCGACCGGCCGGGCCGGATGCTGTTCCGCTTCGGCCCGCCCGCCCGGCTGGAAATCGTCGCCGACGGCCGCACGGTCGCGGTGCGCGACCAGAAGCTCGACACCCAGGACCTTTATTTCATCGCCCAGACGCCGTTGAAATTCCTGCTCGCCGACCATATCGACATCGCCACGGACACCAAGGTCAAACGGGTCGCGATCGACGACAACGCCGCGACGATCGAGATCGAAGACAAGGCGACGCTCGGCGGCACGGCCGAGATCGCGCTGGTGTTCGATCCCACGACATTCGCGTTGAAGCAGTGGACCGTCCTCGACGCGCAGGGGTTTCAGACGGTCGTCAGCCTTTTCAACGTCGATCTGACGACCAAGCCCGATCCCGACCTCTTCCACATCGACGACATGCCGGCCTCGGCCAGCGCCAAGCGGAAATAGCGCGGCCGGCGTGAAGCTCCGGCGTCCCGCCTCGCCTGCGGGCAAGTCGCGGGCGACCCTTGCGTTTGCGCCCGAAGCGGCCATGTTCGCTCTGCCCCCCTTGGAAAAAGCCTCCCCCCTTGCGCCTTTCGATCTCGACCTGGAACATCAATTCCGTGCGCCTTCGCATCGGGCTGGTCGCGCGTTATCTCGATGAACAGCGCCCCGACGTCCTGTGCCTCCAGGAGACCAAGTGCCCCGACGCGCAATTTCCGCTCGGCGAGTTCTCGAGGCTCGGCTACCCGCACGTCGCGCTCAACGGCCAGAAGAGCCACCACGGCGTCGCGATCCTCTCGCGCCATGCGTTCGCCGCCGAGAGCCGACGCGACTTTTGCGCCAAGGGCGATTCGCGCCATGTCGCCGTGACGCTCGCCGGCGAGGCGGCGGGTCTCGAAGTGCATAATTTCTACGTGCCCGCCGGCGGCGACGAACCCGATCCCGCGATCAACGACAAATTCGCGCACAAGCTCGCCTTCGTCGACGAAATGACGGCCTGGTTCGGCGATGAAAAAATGGCCGCCGGCCGCGCCGTTGTCGTCGGCGATCTCAACATCGCGCCGCTCGAGCACGACGTCTGGAGCCACAAGGCGCTTCTTCACGTCGTCAGCCATACCCCGATCGAAGTGGAAAAGCTCGGCCGCGCGCAGGCCGCCGGTCCCTGGATCGACGCCTTGCGCAAGTTCGTCGCCGACGACGAAAAGCTCTACACGTGGTGGAGCTACCGCTCGCCCGACTGGTCGAAGGCCGATAGAGGCCGCCGCCTCGATCATGTCTGGGTCAGCTCCGCGCTCGCCGACGCCGTGAAGTCGATGCGCGTGCTGCGCGACGCCCGCGGCTGGGAGCGCCCTTCCGACCACGCGCCGGTGAAGGTGGAGCTGGCGCTGTAGGCGGGCCGATCGCGGCGCCCCCGTTGCCGAATCGTCGCCACGGCGGCATAGGCATGGACAAGGCCGGACAAACGCGCTTGATTCGCATTGTCGCCGCGATCGGCGCCGAGTCTCGCGCGAAGGGGAAGCGTTGATGAAGTTCCGTCTGTTGAAGGCGATCGCGAAATTCGTCGTCGCGCTCGTCGTCGTGGCGGCCGCCGGCGGGTTCTATCTCTTCTATCGCGCGATGCCCGCCTATTCCGGCGTCGCCCCCCTGCCCGGCCTCAGCGCCGAGACGCGCGTCTGGCGCGACGCCTACGGCGTTCCCCATATATTCGCGTCCTCGATGGACGACGCCGCGCGCGCGCTCGGCTACCTCCATGCCAGCGAGCGGCTCTATCAGATGGAGATGCAGCGCCGCGCGGGTCAGGGCCGCGTCGCCGAGGTCGCCGGCACCGACTTCGTCGGCGTCGATCGCTTCGTTCGCACGCTCGGCTTTTACCGCCTCGCCGAAAGCAGCTTCGCGGCGCTGTCGCCGTGGGCGCAGTCGCGCCTGCAAGCCTACGCGGACGGCGTCAACGCTTTCCTCGAGACTCACAAGAACGCGCTGCCGCCGGAGTTCTTGATCCTCGGCGACGCGCCGGAGCCTTGGAAGCCCGCCGACACGCTGGTGTGGGGCAAACTGACGTCGTTGGAGCTCAGCGGCAATTACAAGCTCGAGGCGTTGCGCGCCCACCTCCAGCAGAAGTTGTCGCCGGAACAGGCGGGGTGGCTCCTCGCCATGCCGACGGCGGGTTCGCCGATCACCACCGCTCCCGTCGTCAACCCGCGTCACGCGGGGATCGACGACATCGCGGATCGGCTCGCCGCGCTCATCCCGCTGCGGCGCGGCGCCTCGAACGAATGGGTGGTCTCCGGCGCGCGGACCGTGACCGGCAAGCCCATTCTCGCCAACGATCCCCATCTCGATCTTGGCGCGCCGATCCTGTGGTATCTCGCCCGCATGGTCACGCCCGAAGGCTCGCTGAAGGGAGCGACCATCCCCGGGTACCCTGCCGTTCTGCTCGGACAGAACGATCGCATCGCCTGGGGCATCACCAACGCCGACACCGACGTTCAGGACCTGTTCGTCGAGACGATCGATCCCGCCGATCCCAATCGCTATCTCACGCCCGACGGCGCCGAGCCGTTCGCGACGCGCGAGGAGACGATCCATGTGAAGGACGCGGCCGATGTCGTCGTGCATGTCAGGGAGACGCGACACGGGCCGGTTATTTCGGACGTCGACGCGGATCTCGCCGCGCTCGCGGGCCCGGGCAAGGCGATGGCCCTAGCCTACACCGGGCTCGGCGGCCAGGACGCCTCCGCCGAAAGCCTGATGCGCGTCAACGCGGCGCATAACTGGGACGAGTTCCTCGCGGCGCTGCGCCTCGTGCAGACGCCGACGCAGAACTGGGTCTATGCCGACGTCTCCGGCGATATCGGGTTCATCAGCGCCGGCCTCGTGCCGCTGCGCAAGTCGGGCGACGGTCTGACCCCCGCCGACGGCGCTTCCGGCGCGAAGGATTGGATCGGGACGATCCCCTTCGAGCAATGGCCGCAACTGCACAACCCGGAGGCCGGCTTCGCGTTCAACGCCAACAACGCCGTCGTCGCCGACGATCGTCGGTCGGCGTTCGGCCAGGACTGGGAAGAGGCGTTCCGCGCGCGGCGCATCCAGCAATTCTTCGACACGATCGACAAACACAGCCTCGACGCCTCGGCCGCGATGCAAGCCGACCATGTTTCGCTCGCGGCGAAGGACATGCTGCCGATTCTCAAGGGCGTGACGCCGACCGACGAACGCGCGCGCCAGGCGTTGGCGCTGCTGGCCGGCTGGGACGGCGTCATGGACAAGGATCGCCCCGAACCGTTGATCTTCGACTCTTTCCTGCTCGCGCTGCACCGGATCATGCTCGTCGAGAGGACCGGGCTCGCCATGGACGAGAAGGGCCCCTTCGACGCAACCACGCTGATTTCGCTGCTGAGCGAGCACAAGTCCTGGTGCGACGCTCCGGACAAGCCCGATCCCGACTGCCGCGCGACGCTCGCGCGCGCCCTCGACGAAGGGCTGGCGCTGATCGTCAAGCGCGACGGCGCCGACGTGAGCCAATGGAAATGGGGGCGCGAACACGTCGCGCTGCTGCAGCACACGGTCTACCGCCATATTCCGCTGCTCGACTCGCTCAGCGACCTCAGCGCGCCCGCGAGCGGCGACTTCTACACGCTGGACCGCGGCGGCGGCTTCCAGGTTCCGCCCGATCAGCCCTTCGCGCGCACCCAGGGCGGCGGCTTTCGCGGCCTCTACGATCTCGCCGACCCCGACAAGTCGCGATTCATCATCGCCACCGGCGAATCCGGCCATATTTTTTCGCCGCACTATCGCGACCTCGCCGCGCTGTGGTTCGAGATGAAATCGATCACGCTCGCGGGGAGCGAGGACGATTTGAGGCGCGCGGGCGCGCAGGAACTCATGTTCACGCCGCAATAGAGCGAGACCGACCGGCGCGCGGCGTCAGGCGCCCGCGAGGCGATCGGGAAAAGCGAGTTCGTGGCGGCTGCGCCACTCCGGCTTGACGTAGTTGATGATCAGCGACCGCCGCACTCCGTCGATCGGGCGGGGTCGAAAGCTGTGCCAGGTGTCGCCCCCGGGAATGAAGATGAGGCCGGCGTTGCGTTTGGAGGGCGCGGCGGCGACGAGGTTCAGGCTCGAATCGAGAATGTCGGCGCCCCAGGCCTCGCTGCCGGGCTCGCTGGAGAGATAGACCTGCATCGTGAACAGCTTGGCGCCGATGTCAGTGTGCGGCTCGAGCCAGAAACCGTCGGTGTCGAGGCAATACTCGACGCGCAGGTAGCTCTTGTGCAGTTCCACGTCGCAAAGCCGTTCGATGCGCTCGACCACCGCCACGCTCTGAAAGCCCGCGTCGAGCGCCTCGCACACGGAATAACGCGCGCGATGCTTCGGGCCGAAGAACAGGCGCGAGCTGTTGTGCGTTTCGCGCTTGCCGCGCGTGTCGCCGATCTCGGGCGGCGTGAGGGGAAGCGCGTCGATGCCCGCGCAGACGTCCGCGGGCAGGATGTTTTCGAGCAACCAATGGCGAAAGGGCTCGGCGCGGAAACGGCTGGCGTCGAAGCAGCCGATCAGGCTCGAGGCGACGGAGGCGGCGTCAATCACGGGCGCCTCCCGCTTTGGCGGCGCGGCGCTGCCTGAAGAGCGAAAGCGCCCGCTTGGCGCGCGCCGAGACTCGGCGCCGGAACAATTCGCGGCGCGCGGCCAGATCGCTGGTCATCCAATTCATCATCACACAACGTCGCACGCCCTCGTAGGGCTCGTGCCCATGGTAGGACTTGTCGGAGCGGCGGAAGGCGATCATCGTGCCGCAATTCGGCGGCGCTTCGCCGATCATGTCGTTGAGATCGGTCGGCGAGCGCAACAGTCGCAGCCGCCCGCCCGCAGCGTCCCATTGTTCGTTGAAATAGATCACGACCGTGATGAGCTTGGTCGCGGCGTCGGTATGGATGCGCCCGTCCTTGGCCGCGCAACGCCCGCGCACGGTGATCATTTGCGGGCGGCCGACGAGATTGACGCCGAACTTCTCCGAGAAGGCGCGCGCTGCCTCCTCGCTCTCCAACTCTTGGATCAGGCGACGGAATCGCGGCCCGTAGCGCGTCGCCTCGACGGGAAACAGCCCGGAATCCTCGATAACGGGAAAATCGTCGCGGATCGCCGCGGCGTCCGCGGGCCGAATTGCGTCTTTGACGACAGTGAAGTTGAAGGGACCGTGCACCAGCGGCGCCTGACGCAACGCCTCCAGATCAAGCAACGGCATGGACCTGCTCGCAACGGAACAGACGCCAGCTAGCCCGGCGCCCAAGCGGCGAATATTGATTCAGGTCAAAAAGCCGCCCGCGACGATCGGACGCGGCGCGCAAGGTCCCCGCCCCTACGCCTATGGCGCGCTCGCCCGATCCAGCGCCGCGATGTCCTCGCCGCTCAGCGCGAGCGTCGCCGCGCGAATCAGACTTTCCAGTTGGGCGAGGGAGGTCGCGCTGGCGATCGGCGCGGTGACGCCGGGCCGCGCGACGATCCAGGCGAGCGCGACTACGGCCGGCGCGACGCCGTGGCGCGCGGCGACCTCGTCGAGCGCGGCGAGAATGCGAAAGCCGCGCGCGTCGAGATAGGCCTTCACGCCGCCGCCGCGGGGGCTCTGGCCGAGGTCGGCTTCGCTGCGATACTTGCCGGAAAGGAAGCCCTTGGCGAGGCTGAAATAGGTGATGACGCCGATCTCTTCGGCGATGCAGAGATCGCGCAAGGGCCCGTCGAACGAGGCGCGATCGTAGAGATTGTATTCGGGCTGCAAGACCTCGTAGCGCGGTAGAGCCTTCGCCCGGGAGACGTCGAGCGCGGCGGCGAGCTGCGTCGCGTTGAAGTTGGAGGCGCCGCACCAGCGGATCTTGCCCTTGGCGATCAGCCGCTGATAGGCGCCGAGCGTCTCCTCGTGCGGCGTCGCCTCATCCGGCCAATGCGAGAGATAGAGGTCGATGGTCTCGACCTGCAGCCGCTTCAACGAAGCCTCGACCGCCTCCTCGATATAGCGGGCGGATAGCCCCTGCTTGCCCGGCCCCATCGGCGAGCCGACCTTGGTGATGACGGTCATCGCGTGGCGATTGCCGCGCGCCTTCATCCAGTCGCCGATGATCGTCTCCGACTCGCCGCCCTTGTTGCCGGGCGCCCAGGCCGAATAGACGTCGGCGGTGTCGATCGCGTTGAGGCCCGCCGCGGCGAAGCGGTCGAGCAGAGCGAACGAAGTCTTGGCGTCCGCCGTCCAGCCGAACACGTTTCCGCCGAACACGACGGGTGCGATGAAAAGGTCGGTGCGGCCAAGTTGGCGCAGTTGCATGGGACCCTCCTTTGCAGCGGTCAGAGTAGCGCAAATCTGTTCGGCGCGGAACGCCCCGCCGCGGCGGCTCTTTCGTCGGTTGCCGCGAGCGACACGC
This sequence comes from Roseiarcus sp., assembly GCA_050015935.1. GTDB lineage: Bacteria > Pseudomonadota > Alphaproteobacteria > Rhizobiales > Beijerinckiaceae > Roseiarcus. The sequence continues at coordinate 548 of JBEKAL010000202.1, read as the reverse complement.
TATTATAATGTTTGCCATACGTATGGAGCCCTACATGACGCTCAGCATTCGCAATCCGGAAGCCGACGCTCTCGCCAAGCGTTTGGCCAAACTCGACGAGACGACGATAACCGAAGCCGTCATTGTCGCGCTGAAGGAAGCCATCGCCGCGCGCACGCGCCGCGAGAGCCCGACGGAGACCGCGCGCAGACTCCTCGCGCGGCGCGGGCTTTCCTTTCCGGCAAACCGCCAGCCTGTTCCCGCGGAAGCCTATCACGAACTCGACCATGTTCTGACCGAAGATCACTGACATGTTTGTCGATGCCTGCGCGATTGTCTCCATGATCGCCGGCGAACCGACCGCGGCGGACTACGCCGCCGCCCTAGATCAATCGAAGTCGTCTTGGACTTCGGCGCTCGCAGCCTGGGAAGCGATCATCGTGCTCGCGCTGCGGATTCCGACGAAGCCGCCCGGGTAAAACGGGATGATGCCGCCCGGGGTTACGAGATGATGCCGCCCACCGTAACGGAATGATGCCGCCCGGGTCGCGCGTCTCTCTGGCCGTTGG
>JBEKAL010000201.1:0-7606 GCA_050015935.1 Roseiarcus sp. | reverse complement strand
CAAGTCTTGCGAAAAAGGCTTCGCCATCCCTGCTGGCCTCCTTCCCAGCACGAATGGTGAATCACGTCTCGCCCGATTCGGGAACCCCCTATCGATTCTGACTATTCGGGACCCGCTCTAATTTGATTTCGCACATGGCCACGTGGCGTTCAGCGAGAGCGCCACACCAACCAAAGTAGGTTCAGCCCATTGTTCAGGATGAAGGGAAGCCCAATTTAGAAACGACTGGATCATTGCGGCGCCTGAGGGGAGGCCAGTTTGCTGGGGTGGGCAAATTCCGAGGTCTCGTCCTTTAGACCCATTGAACACCATTACCTGACTCGCCCCTTCGATGTAACCCAAACAAAAGCTCGCCGCGCTGGAGCCATGTTTTGCTTGGCAAGCCGCATAAAGAAATTGAACGGAGTTGGGGTCCGTTTCGGCCATACATGGGGCACCGCAAATTATGAAAGAACTTGCGGCAATTGCAAAGCCTGTTGGCCTCATGTGCCGTTCCCCCTAGTGGCTTTGTGTTCCGCCACGATCGCCGCCCTCACGGCATCCGCTGGCGACTGGATTGCTCCCGTATGTAGCACGGCGAAGAACCGTCGGTCATTGCTTTCTTCTGTAGGCGATGGCCACGCATAGGCGCGCGGCCTTGGGATGGCCTGCGAGATTGAAGCACCTTTCTCTCTCGGGTCGCGCCCCGGCCGCTTTAGTCCGCCGAAGGTGGTCCGCGTGGCACGAACAACCATTGCCGGAACGCCGGATGCCGCCCATATCTCGACAAGCACTATGGAGCCCCAAAACCTCACAATACGAATGAACATTAGGCATTTTACGAAGCTCACGAACGCGTTCGGCAGGAAGCTTGGGAACCTTCAAGCCGCCGTTGGCCTGCGTTTCGCGCACTACAATCTCGTGCGAATGCATTCGTCGTTGCGGATTACGCCAGCTTTGGCCGCCGGCGTCGACAATCTGCTATGGTCGTTGGAAGAGCTCGTCGAAAAGTCATCGTCTTGATGGAGATACCAATGGGTTATTCGATTCCTTTTCGCAGAACGCCGCTCCATCCCGTGGAGTACGATTACGAAAAAGAGCCACATCGTGCGCGGGATGCGGCTCACGCCATTTTGCTGCAAAACTTCGAATTGTTTGAAATCGAATGCACTTCGAGCGCTTATCCATTGAACCGATCAGAGTGCTTGGCGGCTCATGAGGCAAGAGCGCGCTATCGGGAGAAATCCGGCGTTAATCTATATGCTGGCGAAGACGCGTATGTGTTGACGCGATTCCGCGACGCTCATCCAAATTAGGGCGGCACCCGAAAGGCGCCACGCTTCGGCTCGACAGCTCCCCTGCGACCGTCCCGCTCAGGCCGACAAGGCCATGCGGCGATGGGCGCCCATCGGCAGATCGAGCTGGATTTCGTCATAGGGCACGCGCGGCTGCAGAGCGCGCCCCTCCCCCTCCACCAATTCGACCAGACCGAAACGCTCCATGCTCTTCAGCGTGCGCGACAGGTTCGACCGCGCCCGCCCCGAAAGCCGTTCCAATTCGGCGAGCGATTGCGGGCGTCGCTCGATGATCAGGTCGATCAAGGCGCGGTTCCTGTCCGAGAGCACGCGCGCGAGGCTCTCGATCGAAGTAAACCACAGCTTGGGCTCGTCGGGGCCGGGCGTGAGCTCGCCCCGCGCGATCGCCATGGTGCGCGCCTTCATCTCTTCGTAGCGCGCGACGCCAATGCGCAAAACTTTCATGGGATGATTCCTCTTGCTCTCAAAGCGGCGTCCGCCTCGCTCCAGAAATCCCGCAGGAGGGTCGCCGCATCGCGGTAATCGTACGGCGCGGTCGCGCTGCGACGGTGACGATGATCATGGGCTTCGCTCGCCCGCCGCGCCGGTCCGCCGCCGCTGAGGACGGCGTGCGCGTTGTCGAAACCAACAATCCTCTCTCCGTCGGCCGCATGCAGCGTCAAGGAATAGCTGACGCCATGCGGTCGCTCCGGCGACGGACCGACCTTCTTGACGACGAATTTCACCCAATGACCGCCGTTTGGATCGACGACGAGTACGACCCCGTCGAGATAAAGGAGTTCGTCGAGCCCTCGATCGCGCGCCGGCTCAGCCATTGTTCACCAAGTTATCATCTTATGATAAGCAGCGCAAGGATCGCCGTCAGGCGCGCTTCGGCAAGCGCCGCTTCGAGCTTCCCTGCCGTCGCGCCGCAGTCGCACGCTACCCCATCCCTTTGATCCGCTCCCGCGCCGCGCCGGCGAGAAACCTCGAGTGGGTCTCCCCGGCGCCCGCCGTTCGGCCGCCTCAGTGCGCCGCGCCCTCCCCCGCCGCCACATGCTCCGCCGCCCTGAGCTTCGCCATCGCCGCCGCGTGATCGCGCGCCAGGAACGTGTAGATCATCGGCGTCACGAACAGCGTGAAGCAGGTGCCGATGGCCATGCCGGCGAAGATGGTGACGCCGATGGCGAAGCGCGAGCGCGCGCCGGCGCCCGAGGCGAGGATGAGCGGCGCCATGCCGACCACCATCGCCGCCGTCGTCATCAGGATCGGCCTGAGACGCACCGCCGCCGCCTCCTCGATCGCCGCGCGCCGAGTGAGCCCTCGCGTCTCCTGCAGCCGGTTGCCGAAATCGACCATCAGGATGCCGTGCTTGGAGATGAGGCCGATCAGGGTCACCAGACCAATCTGCGAATAGATGTTGATGCTGGCGAAGCCGAGCACGCCGCCGACGTTGAGCGGCAGCAGCGCGCCGAATAGCGCCGTCGGCAGCGCGATCAGGATGATGAGCGGGTCGCGAAAGCTTTCATATTGGGCGGCGAGCACGAGATAGATGACGATCAACGCGAAGACGAAGACATAGACGAGCGCGCCGCCCTCCTGCTCGTATTGGCGCGAATCGCCCTGAAAATCGTAGCTGTAGCCCGCGGGGAAAATCTCCTGCGACTTCGCCTTGAGGAAGTCGAGCGCCTCGCCGAGCGTGCGGCCGGGGAACGGCACGCCGGACAGCGTCGCGGAATTGAGCTGCTGGAAGCTCGTCAGCGCGTTGGGCTGCGCCTCTTCGGAGACGCTCGCCACCGCCGACAGCGGCACGAGTTCGCCGTTTGCGGCGCGCACCTGATAGCGCGTCAGCCAATCGGGCGTCAGGCGGAATTCGCGCGGCGCCTGCGGGATCACTTGGTAACTGCGGCCGTAGAGGCTGAACAGATTGACGTAGTTGCCGCCGAGCATCGTCGATAGCGCGGTTCCGACATCCTGCATGTTGACGCCGATGCGATTGGCCTTGTCGGCGTCGACGTGGAAGACATATTGCGGCGTGTCGAATTTCAAATCGACGTCGGTGAACAGGAAGAGGCCGCTGTCCTTCGCCGCCTGCTGCATCTTCAGCGCGACGTCGGCAAGCGTCGCGTAGTCGCCGGTGGTGCGGATGACGAACTGCATCGGCGGGCCGCCGGTCGAACCGGGCAGCGCCGGCGGCGAGAAGGCCTGAACCTGCGCCGTCGGCACCGCGAGGAATTTCGGCCCGAGCGCCGCCAACACCTGCTTCTGATTGCGCTCGCGCTGATCCCACGGCTTCAGCAGCAGGCCGGCGAAACCGGCGCGCACGCTGGGATAGCCGTTGACGATGAAAACGTGCTCGACTTCGGGAACCGTGCGCGCTTCGCTGTAGAGCTTTTGCGTCGCCTGCTCGGTGTAATCGAGATTGCCGAGCTGCGGCGTCTTGATCAGCGACACCAGGATGCCCTGGTCCTCCTCGGGAGCGAGCTCGCGCGGCGTCGAAACATACATGACTCCCGCCAAGGCCAGCACGCCGACCAGGATCAGCAGCGTCAGCGCGCGAAAATTGAGCGTGCTGTGCAGGCGGCGCTGGTAGGCCCGCCGCAGGCGGTCGAAGGTGCGGTCGACGAAGCGGCCGAACCCGCTCTGCCCCATGTCGTGGCGCAGCAGCTTGGAGCACATCATCGGCGACAGGGTCAGCGCGATGAAACCGGAGACGATGACCGCCCCCGCCAGGGTGAACGCGAACTCGCGAAAGAGGGCCCCGGTGACGCCGGAGACGAAACCGATCGGCGCGTAGACCGCCGCCAGCGTGATCGTCATCGCCACGACCGGCAGCGCGATCTCGTGCGCGCCGCGAATCGCCGCGTCGAACGGCGTCATGCCCTCCTCGATATGGCGATGGATGTTCTCCACCACGACGATCGCGTCGTCGACGACGAGGCCGATGGCGAGGACCAGGGCCAAGAGCGTGAGCAGGTTGATCGAATAGCCGAGCGCCAGCAGCGCGATCATCACGCCGATCAACGACAGGGGAATGGTGACGATCGGGATGAAGGTCGAGCGCAGGTTGCCCAGAAACAGGAAGATCACGACGACGACGATCGCCGCCGCCGCGACGAGCGTCTTGGCGACTTCGGCGATCGAGGCGCGGATGAACTGGGTCGAGTCGTAGGCGATCGTCGCGTTGAGGCCGGCGGGCAACTGGTTCACGACGCTCGGCATGATCGCGCGGATGCCGTCGATCACAGTCAGCGGATTGGCTTCCGGCGTGCCGTAGACGCCGATGAACACCGCCTTCAGGCCGTCGAACACCGACGAAGAATCGGAGCTCTGCGGCCCGAGCTCGATCTTGGCGACGTCGCCCAGGCGGATCAGCGCGTCGCCGTGCGCCGCCACGATTAGCCGTCCGAAGGCCTGGGCGCTGTCGAGCGAGGTCAGCGCGTTGACGCTGATCTGGGTGTAGTCGCTTTTGACCTCGCCCGCGGCGGTGGTGAAATTGTTGGCGGCGAGCGCGTTGCGCACGTCGTTGGGCGTCACGCCGAGCGCGGCCATGCGCGTCGGATCGAGCCAGATGCGCATCGCGAACACCTGCCCGCCGAGAATCTGCGCATTGGCGACCCCGTCGACGGTCTGCAGGCGCGGTTGCACGACGCGGGTGAGATAGTCGGTGATTTGCGAAGCGTTCATCACGTTCGAGTTGAACGACAGGTACATCAGCGCGACGCCCTGCCCGGTCTGCTTGACGACAATGGGATCGTTGGCCTCGCGCGGCAGCAGGCCGCGCACCTGATTGACCTTGGAGAGCGTGTCGGCCATCGCCCGGTCGGGATTGGCGTCGAGCCGTAGATTCAGGGTGATCGTCGACACGTTCTGCTGCGACGCCGACACCAGCGTATCGACGCCCTCGGCGCTCGCCACCGCCTGCTCGATCGGCGTCGTGATGAAGCCCTTGATCACGTCGGCGGCGGCGCCGGGATAGACCGTAGTGATGGTGATCGTCGTGTTCGACGTCTTCGGGAATTGGCGAACTTGCAGCTTCAGCCCCGCTACGCCGCCGATGAGCAGGATGAGCAGGCTGACGACGCTCGCCAGCACCGGACGGCGGATGAAGAGATCGGTGAAGGCGTTCATTGGCGCGCCGTCACGGTTTGGGAGTCTGGGCGGGCGGCGGCAACGCGCCGCTCTCGTCGATCGCGACGGGCGAATTCGCCTGCAGTTTGATCTGACCGGCGGTCACCGCGCGTTCGCCGGCCTTGATCCCTTCTTCGATCGCGACGCGCTCGCCGCGCGTCGCGCCGACGCGCACGAAGCGCCGCTCGACGATCAGTCCGCTCGCGCCGCCCGCGGCCGCCTGGGCGCCGGCGGCCGGCGCTTGTCCGCTCGGCGCCGGGGCCGGCTCGACGACGAAGACCGTGTCGCCATAGAGGCTGTAGACGATCGCGGTGCGCGGCAGCGTCAGCACGTCGGCGCTTGCGCCGGTGGTGACGGTGACGTTGGCGAACATGCCCGGCAGCAGTTTGCGATCGGGATTGGCGAATTGGGCGCGCGCGAACACGTTGCGCGACTCGGCGCTGACGCGGGCGTCGATCGCCATCACCCGCCCGGTAAAACTGCGTCCCGGCAGGGCGTCGACGGTCATCGTCGCCTCGTCGCCGACGGCGAGGGAAGCGAGCGCCTCCTCCGGCGCGGGAAAATCGACATAGATCGGATCGAGCCGCTGCAGGGTCGTCAGGCTGGCGCCCACCGGCACGTATTGGCCGAGATCGACGTTGCGTAAGCCCAGCCGCCCGGCGAAGGGCGCCTTGATCGCCTTCTGCGCAATCACCGCGCGCGTGTGCTGCACGGTCGCGGCGGCCGAATCGCGAGCCGCGATGGCCGCGTCGACCGTCGACTGCGGCGCATTGCCCCCGGCGTTCAGCGTTTTGGCGCGCTCCAGCGTGACGTTGGCGTTCTTGAGCTGGGCGAGGCCGTTGGCGAGGTCCGCCTGCTCGACCGAATCGTCGATGTCGACCAGCGGAGCGCCGGCTTCGACGTCGTCGCCCGACTCGAAATGGATCGCGGCGACGACCCCGCCGACTTGCGGCGCAATAGCGACGCCCTGATAGGCGCGCAGCGTGCCGATCGCCGTCAGTTGCGGCGGCCATTTCTCGATTCTCGCCGCCTCGACCACGACCGAGGTCGGTTTCGGCGCGGACGCGGCGCTGATCGCGCCCTTGATCATGTTCGGCTTGAAGACAAACTGGAAATAGGCGAGCCCACCGGTCAAGGCGACGATAACCGCCAGGGCGACCGCCAACACGACCGCCCGGCGCGCTCTCGACGGCAGAATGCGGATGACGAGCAGGCCGGCGCAGACCGCGGCGATCACGCCGAAGGCCGGCGGCGGAAGCGGCGTTCGAATCGCTGCGAGCTGCTCCGCCGCGCCGAGCGCCGCTGCGGCCAGGGCCAGCAACAGCAAGAGCCAGTTGGTCAGACGTCTCATCGATCGCCTTTCGCGAGTGCAATCGGCGTTTAGCAGCCTTTCGCAAGAAACGGATATAATTCGGGCGGCGGTCCGGGCGCCAGCCGACAGGCTGACGCATGCGCCACTGACGGCGCCCGCCCTATGCAATTGACCGGTGACGAACCCCGCCCCTCGCCGCTACAACAGCGCGACGCCAAGGGAGCGCTCGCCATGCCGCTGCGATTCGATCAACGCCTCGAGCGCCTGCACGCGCGCCTTCGTGAATTGGAGTTCTGGCGCGCGCGCGAGACGCTCGATATTCACGGCTGGCGCTTCCAGGGCGAGCCAATCGCGCTCGGCGCGCCCTGGCCGCGGCGCGAGGGGCTGGCGCGGCTCGAGGCGAGCGCCGCGGTTCCCGAGGGCTGGCCGCTCGAAGAGGCGCGTCTGGCGCTGAACGTCGGCGGCGAAAGCCTGCTGACTCTGACTTACGAGAGCGGCGAGGCGGCCTCGTTCGGCCTCGATCCCCATCACCAGGAATTCCCGCTCGGCGAGCGCCGGTTCGCGATCCGCGCCGAGAGCGTCGCGCGGCGGCCGTTCGGCGAGCCGGTGCGCGATCCGCGTTTGCAACGCGCCGCGCTTGTTCGCCTCGACCTTGCCGTCTGCCGGTTGTCGCGCCTGCTGGGCCTCGTCGTCGACGCGGCGGAGACGCTTCGTGCGCACGAAGCCGCGCCGCATCTGATCGAAGCGGCCGAAGCGGCGTTGCGCGCGAATAGGGTATCCCCTTCACTCCAGTAAGCCCGCGTGATAGCTTCGGGGGATGGAAGTCGTAAGAAATCTTGTCCCTGGGGTTGATTACCCCAGGACGTTTCAAGAGGTTGACGAGTGGTTC